>NZ_JAOARZ010000027.1:0-76850 GCF_025210255.1 Donghicola sp.
CTTCATCAGACCAATGCCGCCGCCGCGGCGTGTCCTCCGGGGATAAAATCTCGACGTTGGGAAAGTTGCTTAAACATGACATAAGCCATGCCTTAAGCCTAATTCCTCAATCCGCTAAGACGGCCCTCGCCGAAGGCGTACGGTTCATGGTGGGCACTCAAAGAAAAAAGCCGCCCTCAAGAGAGAACGGCTTTGGTGGATTTCATTTTTGGATCGCGCCTTTGCTGGGCGCTTAGACGGCTCTTTGCCATCATGAGAGGACAGTTAGCGCCCCAGTTGAGGCCTGTTTTGTTCAGTCATTTCTATGGCGCTGCTTCATTCACCAAAGCAGGGTATTCAAGCTGTTCAATCGAAGCTTTCAGCGTGTCGTAGAACGCTCCACCAGAATAGAGGCCATAGGTGATAGTCGACTTTTCGTGTCCCAGTATGTCGGCGCTGTGTTGTTCAGGAACGCCAGCATTCTCAAGGAGCGTTGCCACGGTCTTACGAATGCTGTGAAAGACATGCTCAGGGCCGAAGCCTTGCTTCTTTTTTAGAGAGCCAAAGCGCTTCCCAACGGCTCCAGAACGGTCATCGTACTTGTTCGAATTTGACTGACCGCAAAGGAGAAAACCGTCAGTGCTGTCTCGTTTGAGGCGTGCAATTGTTGGTTTCAGTTTCTCGTGGATAGGGATCTTCCGTCGCCCAGCACGAGACTTAGAGGCGATTATCTCCATCTCTTTATCAGATACGTGCTCGCACTTGATGTTGCACAACTCTGCAATCCGAGCTCCGGTCCACATTCCGAGTTCGATGAGGTCTGCTAGAGTTTGGTCCCCTTTGTTGAGAGCAGCTTTGTGTAGATCGACGACTTCGGTGGCCAAGAATGCCTTTCTTTCGCTCTCGATTGCCCGTCCCGACTTTCGCTTGGTTTTGTTCTTAGGAAGAACATTGTCGAAGGGAAATTTGGTTTCGTGGGTTTTTTCGTTGATGAGATTTTGCCTGTCGAGATAGTTCCAGTAACTACGACAGGATGAGAGAAGGCGGCCAATAGTGGCGTCCGAGATTGTCTCTCTCAATTCATCGACCCAGTTTCTCACTGAGCGTGACGAGATTTGGTCAGTGAAGCGGAACTTCCTCGACATCCGAAGCACATCGTTACGCTTCTGGTCGATCGATTTTTGATTGTTGTCGACCGTGGATAACCAATCTTCTATCTTTTCAGTCGTTTCGACTTTCTTGCCCCTGATTGCCGACACAATGTCTGGCGCACTGACCCTGTATGTCTTCGCCAGATTTTCGCTAACTTCTTCGAGTACTCCGAGGAGCGTTGCTTCTTCGTCGCCGGACGCACGTTCTAGTTCGTCCCTGTATTCGGAGAGAATTTCAGGCAAGCCTTCTAGGAGCGGGTTCTCACCTCTTCTGATTTGTTCGAAGGTGGTTTTCCAGTAGTCGAGAAGTGCGCCTTTTGAGCGCTCAGCGACGGTTACGCTCTCAGTCTTGAGCGATTGAACAATCCGCCTTTTTCCCACGACCTTACGGCAATCTTTGGGTACGTCCAAAACGAAGTACCAGCGCCGTCTTCTTGGCTCGATGTAACTATAGCTTCCCATAAAACCCCACACGTTTACCCCACACGGTTTAGGGGTAAAACGCTAGTTTTTATGAGGAAACAATGGCTTGTGATGCAAGTGCGGAGTTTCCTGTCGGGGTCACCAGCATCTCTAGCCGAAATACGCTATCAGTCTGTACTGAGATTACGCGTTTCAGCATAAGATCGAGGTTGGCCGGAGCCAACCAGAAAAGGCTTGATCAACTAGCAAGTTAGAGCCAAGTTGCGCGGAAATTTCTCGTAGATTAGGTCGGCAAGCCTAACGCCGATAAAATTTTAGATCGCATCAGTTGAGAGGTCCAGGATGATTAATGAGCTTGTAATTCACTTGGGCGACACCAAAACCGGCTCGACTTCGATCCAAAAGGCGCTCGTCGCAAAAGCCTACGATATTTCGAATAAAACACTCATCTATCCAACCGCGAATAATCACATCGGTTTGGCCAAAACGTTGACATTGAAGCGCCGCTTTGCAGAGCGCGAAAAGCGGTTCAAACGAGTCTATGACGTCCTGGCAAAAAGCGATGCAAACTATGGAGTTGTCTCTGCGGAGCATTTTCAGTTCGTCGATCCCGTGGTCTTCGATGAAGCCATCAAGACCTATTGGCCAAAACTGAGAGACCGTATCCGTCTCGTCGCCTACGTGCGGCCACATGGCGGCAAAATTCTTTCTGCATTCGCGGAGCGCGTGAAATTAGGCAATGATGTCGAAACGATCGAGCGTTTCATTCAAACAAGCTCTGAAAAACGCATGTTCGACTACACCGAGCGGTTCTCGAAATGGCGGGATGTGTTCGGAGACAGGTTCACACTGCGTCCCTTTATCCGTGACGAACTCTATAACCGAGATGCGATTCAGGATTTCTTTCACTTCCTTGTTGGCGGTCCTGAATTTCGTATTACCGAAGAAATCGCTGCCAACTCTTCTCTCACAGTTAGCCAGTTGGCCCTACTGCGCAAATTGCACCTTCAGATCGCCAAGCATAAAAAAGACAAGAAGGGCGTGGCAAAGTTCAAAGAAGGTAAAGGCTCGATTGGCCGCGTGATGGCCGAATACATGCGGGACAATCCTTTGGGGCAAGATGGAGAGAAGGTGAAACTGCCTGCATCCAAAATTGACTTCATCAAAGAACGGTATGCAGAAGATGCCAAAGCACTAGACGCAGCATTTTTTTCCGGAAGCCCTATGTTCAATGATCTGCAGCAGATCGAAAGAAGTGCAACTGACAAGCCGCAGCCGCTAAAGGCCGGCAAGTATTTCTCAAAAGAAGTTCTGCAGAGTGTCGACATCTTCTCGGATGTTTTGGGTGATATCGTAGTGAATGCCCCGACTTCGACGAAGAAGGCCATTAGCAAGTCACGCTCGGGTGCCGAGTAAAACCGGGATCAATACTAGTCTCTCAAGGCCTCTCACATCTGCTGTGAGAGGCCTTTTGATTTTTTAGTCTCATTTTGTCCTCTGGACACCGGGAAGTGCCTATGTTCCCAATAAGAACGTTCGTTCAATTCTGCCGGAGAACAGACCATGCTCGAGACCCCAAAGCTAAAGCAAAAAGACCGCCCCGATCTGGGCTCCTTTGACTGGGCTGATCCTTTGCTCTTGTCTGCACAGTTGTCCGAAGAAGAGCGCATGCTGCGGGATGGCGCCCATGCCTTCGCTCAAGATAAGCTTCAGCCACGTGTCGTTGCGGCGTTTGAGCAAGAGCGCGTCGAGCCGGAAATCTTCAAGGAAATGGGGGATGCGGGCCTGTTGGGTGCAACTGTGCCCGAGGAATATGGCGGGCTTGGTGCCTCCTACGTGTCCTACGGTCTGATTGCGCGTGAAGTAGAGCGCGTGGATTCGGGCTATCGCAGCATGATGAGCGTTCAGTCGTCACTCGTGATTTACCCGATCTATGCCTACGGCACCGAGGCGCAGCGACAGAAATATCTGCCAGGCCTGTGCTCTGGTGAACTGATCGGATGCTTTGGCCTGACCGAGCCCGACGCGGGCAGCGATCCTGCAGGGATGAAAACCCGTGCTGAAAAAACAGACAAAGGCTACCGATTGACCGGTTCCAAGATGTGGATTTCCAACAGCCCGATCGCGGATGTCTTTGTGGTGTGGGCGAAATCCGATGCGCATGGGGGCAAGATCAAAGGCTTTGTTCTGGAAAAGGGCATGGCTGGCTTGTCTGCCCCGAAAATCGGGAACAAGCTTTCCTTGCGCGCCAGTGTCACCGGCGAGATCGTGATGGACGGGGTCGAGGTTGGCGAGGATGCTTTGCTGCCGAACGTCGAGGGACTCAAAGGGCCGTTCGGTTGTCTGAACCGCGCGCGCTATGGCATTGCTTGGGGTGTCATGGGATCGGCAGAGTTCTGCTGGCACGCGGCGCGCCAGTACGGTCTGGACCGGAAGCAGTTCAGCCGTCCCATCGCGCAGACCCAACTGTTTCAGAAGAAGCTGGCGGATATGCAGACTGAGATCACCTTGGGCTTGCAAGCGGCATTGCAAGTCGGGCGCTTGATGGACGCAGCCGAGGCCGCGCCCGAGATGATCAGCCTGATCAAACGCAACAACTGCGGCAAAGCCTTGGACATCGCCCGTCACGCCCGCGACATGCATGGCGGCAATGGGATCAGCGGCGAATTCCAAGTGATCCGCCATATGATCAACCTCGAAACGGTGAATACCTACGAAGGCACCCACGACGTACACGCACTAATCCTGGGACGCGCGCAAACGGGGCTTCAGGCGTTTTTCTGAGGGAACTTTCTGTCGTGCCAAGCGTCGGATGCGATCCACTCACACTCACCGAACGTCAATCGCGTCCTTCGCCACCGACAGCATATAGCCGCGCCGCGCAATGCTCCGGACGAGCAGTTCGCTGACCATCTGGTTGCCCAAGGCGTCGCGGAGGCGTTTGATTCTGGTGGCGCCTGCGGCCTCTTCGCAGTCGGCCGAGGCCTTTCCGCTGATCATGCCTTCGATTTCAGAGCCGGATAGGATGTCATCGTCCATCCGCGCTTCGGCCAGAACGGACAGGGTTTCAATCGCGGCGGGGGTCAGTTTGAAGCCCATGTCGTTCAGGTAAACCATGTTCTCGTTCCGTTGGATCACGAGCGATCGCACCTGAATGCCCGACCGTTCGATCTGGGCCATGCGGCGGCCCAGGGTCGTCAGCAGCAGCAGGAACACCAGCGCTGACAGCAGCATTGCGCAGGAAAATACCAAGAGCACAAAGATCACCATCCGGTAGCTGGCCAGCGTGTCGGAAAAGGCGGTTCCAGACTGCGCCAGAATTTCCAATAGTTTCAGATCGGCGCGGCCGGTCAGGGTGTCATTCTCTATGAAAATCTGCTCGACCTGCGCGTTAAAGGCGTTCGCATCGGGCAGGCTCAGGATCAGGAATACGGCCGCCACGCCGAGAATCGCGATCACCACCGCGAATCCGATCCAGACGATCCGGTTTCCCTTAGTAACGAAGGAAGAAGTCACCCGCCGCGCCTTTGCGTTGTTCCAGTCCAGACTCTTCAAAGGTGCCAACGATATTCAGCAAGGTCCAGCCATCTGCTGCCAGTTTCGGGCGCAGACCGTTGGCCGCGCTTTTCTTGGTGCAGTCACCAGAGACCTGCGTGACCCCGTAGGCAAGGCGCAGCGGATCGTCTTTTTTCGCTTTGTAGTCGGCGTAGCAGGCCGCCTGAGCAGGGACTGCCAATGCCACTAGCCCGAGGGCAAAGAGGATGCGTTTCATGCGCCAAAAATGCGCGATCCCCGCTGTGATATGCAATAACATTCGTGGGTCTTTGGCTGGTTATCTCATAGCAATCCTATGATATTGCTCGACTTTCAGGTTTCTGACGACGGTGGCTGCATCAGATACACCCGCTGGCCCACACGGAGACCCGAAAATGAAAAAGATCAGCAAAACCCTGACGACTTTGACCCTCGCGACCGCCTTGTTTGTGGGCGGTGCCACGCAGCCCGTCCATGCGGCTGAAAACAACGACGCGCTGCGTGCTTTGGCGGGAATCGCGGCGCTCGCGGGGATCGCGCTTGCGGTAAACAACGCCAACCGCGCAAACGAAGCGGAGCAGCGCGCTGAACACTACAAGGACCGATACAAAGACGAGCGTGATCGCCACACCTATGTGCCGACTCATAATCCGTACTACGGCAACAACCGCCCCACTTACGGCCACGGGTCGTCGAACCATTGGAATCACATCAAGCCTCCGGTGACGAAGCCCGCGCCGACATCCACGCAAGTGATGCCGCGCGGCTGCTTGCGGACATACGACACCCGTCAGGGCCGTGATGTTGCGATGTACGAGATGGGCTGCCTCGTCTCTGAAAAGATCCGCATCCGCAAATTGCCGAATGAGTGTCTGCGCCAGATTCGCACCGAACAGCGCCGAGATGTTCAGGGATACGATCCCCGGTGCCTTGGTAATCGTGGGGTCGCGTTGTTGCGTCGCTAAGTCCCCTCTCGCCACGTGATACCGCAACTGGCGGGCCTTCGGGTCCGCCTTTTTTGTGGTTGCGGGATTCGCGAGGCAGGGGCCACATGCAGCCATGACAGAAAAAACTTCACCCGACGATTCTTTCGAACGCGCCGCGATGGCGCGCGGTTTATCCCCAGTGGCCGGTGTGGACGAAGTGGGCCGTGGCCCATTGGCCGGACCCGTGGTTGCCGCCGCCGTGATTCTGAACCCCGACGACATTCCCGAGGGTCTGAACGATTCTAAGAAGCTGACCGCGAAGCGCCGTGCCGCGATTCTCGAGGTGATTCTGGAAAAGGCGCAGTACGGGATCGGAACCGCCTCGGTCGAAGAGATCGATCAGATCAACATCTTGCAGGCCAGCTTCCTTGCCATGCGCCGTGCGGTCGAAGCTTTGCACGTTCAGCCCGCGCACCTGTTGATAGATGGCAATAAAATTCCCCCTGAACTCAATGGTTTCTCTGAATGCATCGTCAAAGGGGACAGCCGATCCGTGTCAATCGCGGCGGCCTCGATTATCGCAAAAGAGCACCGTGATGGCATCATGCGCGACCTTGCAGAGCAGTTCCCCGGCTACGGCTGGGAGAAGAATGCAGGCTACGGATCCAAGGCCCACATGGATGCACTTACGCTTTTGGGCGCAACAGAGCACCATAGGCGTACCTTCAAACCTATCCACAACATCTTGTATCAAGGCAAAAACTTAACTTCCTGATTCAAAAAAGAAATTGACCTTCTGCCGGGTTTCCCACATTTTTATCCACAACTAGAGCGCACTAAGCGCCGGTGTTAGAGGCAGACAAAAAATGACAAAGAATTCCAAGCAGGACGCGCAGTGCGCGCTCCCAAGGAACGCTATTTTGGGCGGTGACTGCATCGAGTTGATGAACTCGCTTCCTGAAAACAGCGTTGACCTGATCTTTGCGGATCCCCCGTACAATTTGCAATTGCGCGGAGAGTTGAACCGTCCGGATAATTCCAAGGTCGACGCTGTGGATGATCACTGGGATCAATTCGACAGCTTTGCAGCTTATGACGAATTTACCCGTGGCTGGCTGGCTGCAGCCCGCCGTTTGCTGAAGCCGAATGGCGCCATTTGGGTCATTGGCAGCTATCATAATATTTTCCGCGTTGGCGCAGCGCTCCAGAACACTGGTTACTGGATCCTGAACGACGTGGTTTGGCGCAAGTCCAACCCCATGCCTAACTTCCGCGGCAAGCGTCTGACCAACGCACACGAGACTATGATTTGGGCGTCCAAGTCAGAAGGCGCGAAGTACACCTTTAACTACGAGGCCCTGAAAGCCCTGAACGAAGGTGTCCAGATGCGCAGCGACTGGGTCCTGCCCATTTGCACCGGCCACGAACGCCTGAAAGACGAGGAGGGCAACAAAGCCCACCCGACCCAGAAGCCCCAGAGCCTGCTGCACCGCGTCATCGTTGGCAGCACCAACCCGGGCGATGTGGTTCTGGACCCCTTCTTTGGCACCGGCACCACCGGCGCTGTGGCCAAGATGCTGGGCCGCGACTTCATCGGGATCGAGCGCGAAGAAAGCTATCGCGCCATCGCCGAAGAGCGTATTGCCCAAGTCAAACCCTACGACAAGACTGCCCTCGAGGTGTCGACGTCGAAGCGTGCAGCCCCCCGTGTCCCCTTTGGCCAGTTGGTCGAACGTGGCATGCTCCAGCCCGGCGATGAGCTTTACTCCACCGGCAACCGCTACAAGGCGATTGTCCGTGCGGATGGCACTCTGGTCGGCAAGGACTTCAAGGGCTCGATCCATCAGGTCGGCGCACATTACGAAGGTGCCCCCAGCTGCAACGGCTGGACCTACTGGCACTTCAAGCGTGATGGCCAGATCATTCCGATCGACGTGCTGCGCCAGCAAATCCGCGCCGAAATGGAAGGCCGGACCAACTAAACCCTAACAAGCAACTCCAGTTGCCTGCGACCGCGTTTCTTTGTCATACGCGGTCTCAACTTCGCCCCGCTGGTAATCCCATTCGCGGCGGGGCGCTTTTTCGAGGCGATGATGCAGCTACTGACGGCCTACATCCGCCTGCTTCGGGCCATCTACGAAGCGTTCACGCACCAATTGGTTCTGGCTCTGTTTTCAGTGAACCTGCTTTTGGTGTCGATTGCCTCTGTCATCTACATGCATATCGAAGGCTGGGGATTCGTCCAAGCTCTCTACTTTTCGGTCATCACGATCTCGACTGTTGGTTACGGTGATCTGGTGCCCATCACGCCTGCGGGCAAGCTGTTCACATCCGGCTACATTTTTATCGGCGCGGGGTTCTTTTTCCTTGCCGTTGGCGCGTTCGCCGAAGACGTCATCAAATATATTCGCGAGCACCGTTAACGGGGCAGGGGGTTCTGCCCTTTGTTATAGGGCTTCCAGTCCTCGATCTCGGGGTAATACTTGGCGCGCCATTCCCGCACTTTGGGGTTCATTACCCGCCGCCAATAGCTGGGGATCATCGCACCCATCGTCATAAGCGGATAGCCGTGGGGCAGTTGCGGCGCCTCATCCTCGGAATAATTCTGCAGCAGGGGGAAGCGCCGGTCGGGCTTATAATGGTGGTCCGAATGGCGTTGTAGGTTGATCAGCAGCCAGTTGGTCCCCTTGTGCGAGGCATTCCAGCTGTGGTGCGGTTTGACGTGCTCGTATTTGCCATCCCCCAGATGTTTGCGGGTCAGACCGTAGTGTTCGACATAATTCACGATTTCCAGTTGCCAGATCGCGATGAACGCTTGGTACAGGAATAGGCCAAGCCCTGCCCATCCGCCGATCACAAAGGCCAGCACCAGCATCGCCGCCTGCAGCGCCCAATAGCGCCAGAAGGGGTTGGATTTGTGCGTCCAAGGCAGATCACGGCGGGCCAGCATCGCTTTCTCCGCCCTGAACGAGGACAATAGAGATTCGCGCAGCACGCGGGGAAAGAACCGGTGGAAGCCCTCGTTATAGCGGGCGGTCACCGGATCTTTGGGCGTTCCGACATAGACGTGGTGGACGCGCAGGTGTTCGCTGCGGAAATGCGAGTACATCACCATCGCCAACAGGATGTCCCCGAGCCACCGTTCTTTGGCGTTTTTCTGGTGCATCAATTCGTGGGAATAGGTGATCCCGATGGTCCCCGTGATCACCCCGACGCCAAAAAACATCAGGATGCTCTCCAGCGTATTCAGGTGTTCGGCGCGGGTCACGTACCAGATCATCCCGAACAAAGTAGCGAATTGCAGAGGTGGCCACATGACGGTGATCGCGCGGTACCAGAACAAATCCGATTCGGGCGTCTCGGGGTCGGCGTTCTCGGTTTCCAAGCCGCCAACGGCGTCCAACACGCTGAACATGTACCACGTCACGATCGGCATCAGCAGAATCGCCAATCCTCCTGTGACCGCGCAGAACCACGCCAATGGCAACAGCAGGACCGGTAGCCAGAACGGCAGGGCGCGCGAAAAACGGGACACTTGTACAGCGGGAATCATGTCAGGCTCCAATGATCATTGCGCGCAGCCTAAGCCCTTTGCCAACCGCGTCAAATTCACGTTTTGCCGCGATCTGTCAGGGCAAATGCCTTGCGCATCACCGTGGGCAGGGACGCGGGATCAAATGCGCCTGCCTCAATGAACTCGCCGCGCTCGGGCTGCCGTTCCATTGGGACAAGGGCAGTCAGAACGGTTAGGCTCAGGTGGAAGTGGGTGAAGGTGTGCTTTGCCTCTTCGTTCAGGGTCTTCCACTCGGCGCGGATCGGAGGAGCAGGCACGGGATCGGTTTCGGCCCAGTCAGAGCCAGGCCACCCCAGCATACCGCCGAGTAGACCACTTTCTGGCCGTGTTTCCAGCAGATAGGCGCCGTCCACACGGCGCGCGATATAGGCAATGCCACGACGTTTGGGCTTGGCTTTCTTTTGCTTCTTGCGAGGCAGGTCGGTGGGCGTGCCTTCGAGCCGCGCGCGGCAGTTATCCCGCCACGGGCACAGCCCGCAGGCCGGATTGCGCGGGGTGCAGATGGTCGCCCCCAAGTCCATCACCGCTTGGGCGTAGTCGCCGGGGCGGTCGTCTGGGGTCAGGGTCGCAGCCCATTCGGTCAGTTCAGGCTTGGCGTCGGGCAGCGGCGTTTGCACGTTAAAAATACGGGACATGACGCGTTCGACGTTGCCATCGACCACCACCGCAGGCTCATCAAACGCGATCGAGGCGACAGCCGCCGCGGTATAAGGCCCAACGCCCGGCAGTTTCAGCAGCTCCGCATAGGTCTGTGGAAACACGCCGCCATGTTCATCCGCTACCGCGCGGGCGCATTTCAGCAAGTTCCGAGCACGGGCGTAGTACCCCAGACCGGCCCAATTCGCCATGACGTCCGCGTCCTCGGCTGCGGCCAAGTCGCTGACCGTGGGCCATTTTCCGGTGAACTTTAGGAAGTAGTCTTTGACCGCAGCCACAGTGGTTTGCTGCAACATGACCTCTGACATCCAGATGCGATAGGGATCGGGGCGCACGCCAGCCTTGCGCTCGGCAGGGCCGACACGCCAAGGCATCTTGCGGGCGTGGCCATCGTACCAGTCCAGCAATGTTTCAGATTTTGGAACCGGGATCGCCGAAGTGTCACGCATTCTTTATCCTTTGTGCCAATAGGGCTCTGGCCCTCGGGGCGCGTGTCACTAGAATAGTGCCAGACAGAAGGATGCAAGACCCATGGCCCCACGCAAGCCATCCACGCGCGGCTTTGCCCGCACCAGCAATCTGCTGACAACGCAAATTCGCCAAGTCGGCGAAAAGCGTGGCTTTGCCGTGGCGCGTCTGCTGACCCATTGGTCCGAGGTCGTGGGCGAGGATATCGCCGCTATCGCCCGCCCCGTGAAGGTTGGCTATGGACGCCAAGGCATGGGGGCGACGTTGACCCTGCTGACCACCGGCGCGAACGCTCCGATGCTGGAAATGCAAAAGGATATGATCCGCAACCGCGTCAATTCCTGCTACGGCTACAATGCGATCGCGCGGGTCTACATCACGCAAACTGCGCCGACCGGCTTTGCAGAAGGGCAGGCGCAGTTCGGCCACGCACCGAAAAAATCGAAGCCCCAGCCCACCCCTGAAATTCGCGCTGCTGCTGCACAGACGGCCGCTGACGTGGGGGACAATGACCTTCGCGCTGCGCTGGAACGGCTGGCGCAGAACGTATACCTGAAGAACAAGACCCAAAACGTGAGGCCTAAATGACCCGTAAGTTGTTCGCATCCGTCCTAATCGCAGTCGCCGCCCTTGGTGGCGCGTTCTGGCTGACCAGCACGCCTGAAACCTCTTCGTCGCTGCTGCCCGCCGCAGCCTATGCGCAAGACGCCACCGCGGACGCTGCCACCGATGAGGCCACTGCCGAAGCGACCGTGACCGAGATGGTCATGGGGGCAGAGGACGCGCCTGTGACTATCGTGGAATACGCGTCGTTCACCTGCCCGCACTGCAAAAACTTTCATGATGGTCCGCTAAAGGAGATCAAGAAAAACTACATCGATACCGGCAAGGTGAAGTTCGTCTTCCGCGAGGCGTATTTCGACCGCCCCGGTCTGTGGGCCTCGATGGTGGCGCGTTGCGGCGGTCCGCTGCGCTACTTCGGGATCTCTGATCTGGTCTTTGAAAACCAGAGCGAATGGGCGCGTGCCGAATCTGCGGCAGACATGGTTGGCCATCTGCGCCGCTATGCCAAGATTGCAGGCTTGGATGATGCGCAACTGGACGCGTGCCTGAGTGATGCGGACAAGGCACAGGCGCTGGTGGATTGGTATCAGGCGAACGATGCCAAAGATAACATCACCGGCACGCCGACCTTCTTCATCAATGGCGAGAAAAAGCCGAACATGAACTATGCCGACTTCTCTGCTGCCCTCGACGAGGCGCTCGCCGAGGCCGAATGACTGCGCCTCTTGCAGGTGTAAAAGTCGTCGAACTGGCGCGTATTCTGGCCGGCCCTTGGGCCGGTCAACTGCTGTCCGATTTGGGGGCCGAGGTCACCAAGGTCGAAAGCCCCGAGGGCGACGACACCCGCCGCTGGGGCCCGCCCTTCATCGAACGAGAGGGCGACCGGAGTGCTGCCTATTTCCACTGCTGTAACCGTGGAAAGCGCTCGGTCATCGCCGATTTTCGAACTCCCGAAGGCCAAGAGGCTGTGCGCAAACTGGTCGCCGAAGCGGATGTTCTGATCGAGAACTTCAAGGTTGATGGGCTGAAGAAATACAGCTTGGACTACGAGAGCTTGCGCGAGGTGAACCCGCGCTTGGTCTATTGCTCGATCACGGGTTTCGGGCAGGACGGACCCTATGCCGCGCGGGCAGGCTATGACTACATCATCCAAGGTATGTCCGGCCTGATGTCCGTGACCGGATCGCCCGAGGGGCAGCCCATGAAGGTGGGTGTCGCAGTCACCGATATTTTTACGGGCCTCTATGCGAGCAACGCGATTCTGGCGGCGCTGTATCAGCGCGATCGGACGGGCAGGGGGCAACAGGTCGATCTGGCGCTCTTTGACGTGGCGGTCGGGGTGATGGCCAATCAGGCGATGAACTATCTGGCCACGGGGGATGCGCCCCAGCGGCTGGGGAATGCCCACCCGAATCTTGCGCCCTATCAGGTTTTTGCGTGTAGCGATGGGCACCTGATCATCGCGGTCGGAAATGACGGGCAGTTTGCGCGGTTCTGCGAATTGCTTGGGGTGCCTGCTTTGGCAGCCGCTCCGGACTACGCGACCAATCCTGCGCGGGTCGCCAATCGGGCCGCTTTGGATCAGGCGCTGACCCCCGTGATTGCAGGGTGGACCAAGGCTGATCTGCTGACAGCGTGCGAGGCGCAGGGCGTCCCTGCTGGGCCGATCAATGATATGTCCGAAGTCTTTGCCGATCCACAGATCATCGCGCGCCAGATGCAGATCGCGCCGGATAGGGTGCCCGGTGTGCGATCGCCGATCCGCTTTTCCGAGGCAGAGTTGTCACTGGACAAAGCTGCCCCGAAACTGGGTGAGGACAGCCAATAGAGGCTGTCCCATCCATTCAGCCTTTGAAGTCAAAGAAGCCTTCTCCGGCGCGCTCTAGCAGGCGCGCGGCCATGTCAGCGCCCATCTGGGCAGCGTCGGCATAAGGCGCGCTCGCCTCGTCGGTCAGGCTTTCCGATCCATCGGGGCGCAGGATTTCGGCGCGCAGACGGACCATGCCATCCTTCAGTTCGGCCAGACCCGCAATCGGAGTCTCGCACGATCCATCCAGACCCGCCAACAAGGTTCGTTCTGCCGCCATCATGATCGCAGTGTCCGCATGGTGGATCGCGGCCAGCATTTGGCCCGCCATGTCGTCGCTCGAACGGCGCTCGATGCAGATGGTGCCTTGGGCGATTGCGGGCAGCATGTCCTCTTCGGAAATGGGCGAGGTCGCGACGCTGTCCATACCCAGGCGGTTCAGGCCCGCCATCGCAAGGAACGTGCAGTCGGCCACGCCATCGGCCAGCTTTTTCAGGCGAGTTTGCACGTTGCCGCGGAATTCCACGACGGTCAGATCGGGGCGCTTGTGCAAGAGCTGCGCACGGCGGCGCAGGCTGGATGTCCCGACAACGGCGCCAGAGGGCAGGTCAGCGATGCTGTCCACGTTCGATGAAATGAACGCGTCGCGATGATCCTCGCGGGGCAGGAAACAGTCCACGATCAGCCCCTCGGGCTGCAGAACCGGCATGTCCTTGGTCGAGTGGACGGCGATGTCGATGCCGCCGGACAGCATGGCTTCTTCAATCTCTTTGGTGAACAGACCCTTGTTGCCGATCTCTTTCAGCGGGCGGTCCGCGTCAATCATGGCGCGGTTGTCACCGGTCGTCTTGATCACCACGATCTCGAACGCTGCCTCGGGCAGATCGAAGGCGGCCATCAGACGGGCGCGGGTTTCTACGGCTTGCGCCAGCGCGAGCGGGCTGCCTCGGGTGCCGATTTTGAGCGGCTGATCGGGGGTCGGAAGCATCTGTGTCATGGCGCAATCGATAGCTTGCCCTTGATGCCCAATGCAAGCGCGATACGTTGCGCCACACCGCCAAGACCTTGACACAGGGTCGCAGACAAGGGACCAACCTTGCCAAAGAGAACAGAGGACATCATGGCCGAAACCAAACCGCTGCTGCGTGCCCTGTCGGGCGAGACCCTGCCCACACCGCCGATCTGGATGATGCGTCAGGCAGGCCGCTATCTGCCTGAATACCGCGCCACCCGCGCCGAAGCCGGCGATTTCCTGTCCCTGTGCTACAACAGCGATCTGGCGACCGAGGTGACGTTGCAGCCGATCCGCCGTTACGGCTTCGACGCGGCTATCCTGTTCGCCGACATTCTGCTGATCCCCGATGCGCTGGGGGCTGATCTGTGGTTCGTGACTGGCGAAGGTCCGCGTCTGTCCACAATCACAACCGAAGAAGATTTCGCAAAGCTTAAAGGCGCGGACGACATCCACAACCATCTGGCCCCGATCTATCAGACCGTCAGCAACCTGTCCTCTGCTCTGCCCAAAGAGGTCGCGCTGATTGGCTTTGCCGGTGCGCCTTGGACCGTGGCAACTTATATGATCGCGGGCCGTGGCACCAAGGACCAAGGTCCGGCGCACGCGCTCATGCAGGAAAACACCCCTCTGTTCGAGGCGTTGATTGACCGTCTGACCGACTCGACCATCGAATACCTGTCTGCGCAGATCCGTGCGGGCGCCGAGTGCGTAAAGCTATTCGACAGCTGGGCCGGATCGCTGAAAGGCGAGGCGTTCGACAAATACGCCTTGGCCCCCGCCAAGAAAATCATCAGCGAAATCAAGGATCGTCACCCCGGTGTGCCCGTGATCGCTTTCCCGCGTGAAGCAGGCGACAAGTACATCGGCTTTGCCAAGGAAACCGGCGCGAACTGCGTGGCGCTGGACAACTCGGTCAGCCCCGAATGGGCGGCAGCGAATGTGCAGGTCGATGGCTGCGTTCAGGGCAACTTGGCGTCCTCGCACATGGTGACCGGTGGTCAGGCGCTGGTGGATGAGACCCGCCACATCGTACAGACCTTCAAGAACGGGCCGCACATCTTCAACTTGGGCCACGGGATTACGCCGGACGCGAACCCCGACAATGTCCAGCTGATGATCGACACCGTCCGCGAAAGCTAAGGCTTTGACCGCGCCGATCCTGATTGCAGTGGACGGCGGCGGCACGGTTTCGCGCTATGCCATGCGGCGTGGCGCGGACTATTCCGAGGCGACTGCCGGCCCCGCGAATGTCTCTAGTGACTTTGATGGCGCGCTGGCGAACCTGCGTTTGGGCCTAGAAAAACTAGGGCTTTCTGCGGGCGAATTGCAGGATGCGCGCATCTGCATGGGGCTCGCAGGCGTCTTGGACGAGGCAGACGCAGCGCGGGTCCTCAATGCCCTGAAATTTCCACATCTCAAGGTCTTGGACGACCGCGCGATCGCGGTGCGCGGCGCGTTTTTGTCGTCTGGTGTCGGGGCCTTGGCGGGTATTGGTACAGGCTCATATGTGGCCTGCCTCAGAGATGGCGCCGTGCAGTTTGCGGGCGGCTGGGGGCTGGCTTTGGGGGACGAGGCCAGTGGTGCTTGGCTGGGGCGAGAGGCGTTGCGCGCCGCATTGATGACGCACGAAGGGGCCGGACTGCAAAGCACGCTTGTCGCAGAGCTCTTGAAGGGCGGGCCCGCTCGGATTATGCGCGACGCGGCTCTGGCTGATCCGGCGTGGTTTGGGCAAATTGCTCCGCTCGTGGTTAACGCTTCGGTAACGGGTGATAAGGTAGCGATGGACCTGCTGAATCGTGGGGCGGCGTATCTGTCGGATACGCTGCGGCGGATTGGCTGGACAGACGGGGTGCCCTTGGTCCTGACGGGCAGTTTGGGGCCCGTGTATAAACCTTATTTGCCTGCGGACATGCGGGCCAACCTGAAGGAGCAGGAGGGCAGCGCCCTAGATGGGGCCTTTGCCTATGCTGCTGAAATGCCATGATCTTATCCGGTGCGCGGGTCTTTGATGGGGTGAAACTTCACGACGGTATGGGCGTCGCGCTAGAGGAGGGCCGCGTTCTGGCGACCGGCCCGCTCGAAGGGGACGATCTGGGCGGTGGCATCCTGTGTCCGGGTTTTGTGGACATCCAAGTGAACGGCGGCGGCGGCGCGATGCTGAACGAAGCGCCCACGGCCCAGACCCTGCGTTTGATGTCCGAAGCCCATGCAAAATTGGGGGCCACGTCGATTTTGCCGACCCTGATCACGGCACCGCTTGAGGTGTTTCAGGACGCTGTGAATGCGGTGGTCGAGGCGCGCCAAGAGGGCGTGCAGGGTTTGGTCGGTTTGCATCTGGAGGGGCCGCACCTGACCCGTGCTGGGGCCCATGACCCAGAACTGCTGCGGCCTATGACAGATGTGGATGTGAAGCTGTATTGCCATGCGGCGCGGGTGCTGGGATGCCTGAAAATCACGGTCGCGCCTGAACTTGTTTCTGACAACCATATCAATAGCTTGGTGCAGTGCGGCGTGATCGTTTCGCTGGGCCACACCGAGGCGGATTATGACCGTTGTCGTACCGCGTCGCAGGCGGGGGCGAGCGTTGTGACCCACCTGTTTAACGCCATGACGGGGCTACAGCATCGCGCGCCGGGCTGTGTCGGCGCTGCTTTGGCGGACCCGCGGCTTTCGGCGGGCCTGATTGCGGATGGCATGCACGTGCACGAGGGGCTTCTGGCGACGGTTTGGCGGGCCAAAGCGGGGGTGGACCGGCTGTTTCTGGTGAGCGACGCGATGGCGGTTGCGGGCACCGAGATGACAGAATTTACCCTGAATAATCGGCGGGTTATGCGATCTGGCGGGCGCCTGACCCTAGAGGATGGGACGCTGGCGGGGGCCGATCTGGACCTGAGCACGGCCGTGAAAAACATGGTTAACGCAGGTGTGCCACTGGAAGAGTCGCTGGCCATGGCGACGCGCGTTCCGGCGGATGTGATCGGGCGCGATGACCTGGGCCGGATCGAGCTTGGGAGCCCTGCCGATCTGGTTCATCTGGACGACGATCTGAATGTGCAGGCGGTCTGGCGGGGCGGGCAAAGGGTCCTCTGACCCCACCAAAAACAGGGTCTGGTTCGCGTATGGCTGACGTATGGCTTACGTACATACGTCAGCGCATGACGCGATGCTTTAGACCCACTTGGCCAGAGGCGGCAGGCTCATCAAAACGGCGTTCGCATCGTGGCCGGTTTCGAGGCCGAATTTCGTCCCGCGATCGTAGACCAGATTGTATTCCGCATAGAGCCCGCGGTGCACCAGTTGGGTGTCCTTGTCCGCGTCGGTCCAGTCGGTGTCGCGGCGCTTTTCCACCAGCGGCAGGTAGGCGGGCAGGAAGGCTTTGCCGATGTCTTGGGTCAGGGTGAAATCCGATTCCCAATCACCGCTGCACTGGTCATCCATAAAGATTCCGCCAACGCCGCGCGCGCGCTTGCGGTGGGGGACGTAGAAATATTCATCCGCCCATGCCTTGAGCTTGGGGTACCAGTCGGCCCCGTGGGGATCGAGGTGCGCCTTTTGGGTGTCGTGGAAGTGCTGGGTGTCCTCGGCGTATTCGATGCAGGGGTTCAGGTCGGACCCGCCGCCGAACCACCACGCATGGGGCGTCCAGAACATGCGGGTGTTCATGTGGACCGCGGGGGCATGGGGGTTCTGCATATGCGCGACCAATGAGATGCCAGAGGCCCAGAAGCGCGGGTCCTCTTTCATGCCGGGGATGCCCTTGCGCGCGGCCATCGCCATCTGCGCCCGTTCGCCCAAGGTGCCGTAGACGGTCGAAATGTTCACGCCGACCTTTTCAAAAACGCGGCCCCCGCGCATGACGGACATCAGGCCGCCACCGGCGTCAGAGCCATCGTTAGCGGTGCGCGAGGTTGGGGTCACTTCGAACCGGCCTGCGGGCATGCTGTCCGAAAGAGGGCCCGTATGACTGTCCTCGAGCCCTTCGAACGCGGCGACGATCTGGTCGCGCAGTTCTTTGAACCATGCGGATGCACGTTCGCGTTCGGTGACGAGTTCTTCGGTCATGGGCCCCTCCGTTCGTTCGTTGGGAAATGGCTAGCAGGTGGACGGGACACTGACCAGAGGGACGCGATGCGGCGCGTTACGCATTTGTGATAAAAAGGTTCGCGACACCGCAAAATCCCAACTTATATTGGCGATATGAACCGATTCTTTTATGCATTTTTGATATTTCCATTGTCGTTGGCCGCAACAATCGCGGGCGCCTCTGTTCCTTTTGACGGGGGATGGAAAGAACAGCGCTTTTCTCTGTTCGCCTCCAACGAATATTTGCAACGTGGTCATGCGGTTGATGTCGCATCGGACGGGACTGTTTCGCTGCTGTGGCAGCGGGTGCCGTCCTATGATCGAGACGCCATACAGGCCCGATGGACGTGGGAGGTCAGCGAATCTGTACCCCCCACCGATCTCACTCAGAAGGGCGGCGACGACCGCAATCTGTCACTCTACTTTGTCTTTTTGCCCAGTGATCTGGTGGCCGAGGCCGAAGAGCGCGGCATTCGCTGGATTTTAAAGCAATCGTCTGTGCGTGTGCTGCTGTACACGTGGGGCGGTCGTGATGGGGACACGGGGCTGATTGCCGCCTCGCCTTATATGAACAACCAAGGTGCCATGTTCATCAAACGCCCTGCAGGCACAGGCCGCTATACGGAAGAGGTAAACCTGCGATCGGATTATGCCCGTGCCTTTGGCGGGGATGCGGGCGCGCTGGTGGGGCTGGCGATTTCGGCGGACAGCGATGACACGGACACCCATGTGCGGGCGACCCTGTCGGATTTGGCGCTGATTGGCCCGTCGAATTGACGCGGTGCTGCGCCGCAGCTAAATACAAAGAGCCGAAAAATGTTGGGCCGGTTCGGTTATCCCGGTCCCTTGCGCAGCGGCGCAGGATTTAGTCAGGGCATGCTCTGAACCCGCGGCATCCAACCCAAACCTATGGGGGGATGCCTGCGTGATGCGCCTGCGCCCCCTCTTGAATGAAAGAGGATCCGATGGAACCCAAGAAAGTCATTATTGTCGCGCAACTGTTCATCTCTGGGATGATGGCGCTGTTCATGTCCGGTGTGATGAGCGTGATCCACATGGGCTTTAGCGCCGCGTGGTTGGCCCAGTGGGGGCCGAATTTTCTGACCGCGTGGCCGATTGCCTTTGTGGCGAGCATGGTGGTGGGGCCGATCGGCTTTGCCCTAGCGCGCAGGGTGTTGCGGGTCGAGGTCATCGTCTGATCTGTGATTTGCCCCTTGTGCCGCTGGCTGCGTATAAGGGGTGCAATCCACAGGAGACCCGTGATGTTCCGATACACTCTGCCGCTATTGCTGGTGCTGGCCGCGTGCGCCACGCCCCGCGAGAAATGCTTGTCTGATGCGTCCGAGGATCTGCGGATTCTGGATTCGCTGATTGCCGAGCAGCGGGTGGTGGTGAACAGGGGCTTCCGCATGGATCAGACGCTGGAAAGCCGTAGCCGCGTGCAGTTCTGTGCGGGCTCTGGCGGGAATGTGTCGATCCGCCTGTGTAATGGGCGCAATCTGCGGACGGTCGAGCGGCCTGTGGCCGTAGATATTCCGACCGAACAGCGCAAGCTGGATCAACTGCTGTCGCGCAGGGATGCTCTGGTCAGTCAGACGGCGCAGGCGCAAGCGTTCTGCCCGCCCGCGTGATCGGGAATTAGTGCGCGGGGGCGGCGACGGTATCCAGCAGGGTCCGGCCGCCATCGACAGTGACGATCTGACCGGTCATGAAGCTGGCCGCGTCGGACACGAGGAAATGCACAGCCTCTGCCACCTCTGTCGGGCTGGCGATGCGGCCCATGGGGGTGTGGCTTTCGATGTCGTTGCGGAAGTCGCGGTTGTCCTTGAGCGTGTCCTTGAGCGAGCAGCTCATGACGCTGCCAAAGGCCAATGCGTTCACGCGGATATGGTTGGGGGCCAGCGCGACCGCCATTGAGCGGGTCATCTGGTCGAGCGCCGCGGCGCTGACCGAAAACGCCAGAAGATCGGGGTGCGTGCGGGTCGCGAGGATCGAGGACAGGTTGACGATGGCACCGGCAGAGTTGCTGTCGTTGCCCTCTTTTTCGGCCTGCTTGATCATGCGCTTGGCGACCATCTGGGTCATGCGCAAGCTGGTCAGCATGTTTTGCTGGAGCAGCTGTTCGACCGCGTCATCTTCGGAGTTCAGAGGGTCCGATGTCAGAACCTGACGCGAGGCGTTGACCAAGATGTCGACGCGATCAAACGCGTCGATGGTGGCCGACAGCAGGTTCGCTTGGGTCAGACGTTCGCGCAGATCACCGGCAAAGAATTGGACGTTGTCCTCTTTCTTGGCCATGTCGCCGACTTCGGCCTTGAGTTGCGCTTCGTCCATGTCGGCGAACATGACGTTCGCACCCTTGTTGGCAAAGTGGCGGCCGATGGCCAAGCCGATGCCGTTGGCAGAGCCTGTGACGATTGCCGTCTTGCCTTGGATAGAAAAACCCATAGCTCGAAACCTCTTGGTAAATCCGCTGCGTTAGCGGCTGCGGCGCGGGCGCACAGCCTCGAGCACCTTGAAAGATCTGTCACCGGCGATCTCTGACACCTCGGCAAAGAACTCGCCCAAGGTTGATTCATAGGGGAGATGGCGGTTTGCGACTACCCATAGTTTGCCGTTCTGCGCCAGCATCCCGTGGGCTGCCCGAATAAACGCCTGACCGATGGCCGGATCAGCATCGCGGCTGGTATGGAACGGCGGGTTCATCACCACGGCGTCCATGTTTTCAGGGTGGTGCCAGCGGGTCACGTCGGCCCAGTGGAACCGGACGCGGTCGTCATTGACCGTCTCGCGGGCGCAGTCCAGAGCGGTGGCCTCGGCTTCGACCAGATGCAGGCTTTCCAGCCCTTCGCGGTCCAGAATGTTGGCCGAGATGTAGCCCCAACCTGCACCGAGGTCGGTCACGCGGCGGCCCAGTTTCTTGGGCAGGGTGTTCACCAAGAGTTGCGAGGCGCGGTCCACTTTGTCAGCGGAAAAGACGCCGGGCGCAGTCAGGTAGCCATCCGCGTTTTTGGACGGCGCTTTGCGCCAGTCGGCAAAGGCATCGGACGCGGCGCACCAGAAAATCTTGCCATGGGCCTTGGAGATCGGGCCGTGGACATCAGCGCGCTTGCGCACGTCCTTGAGCACGGATTCGATGCCGTCGGTTTTGCCGCCGTCGATCACCACGGTGCCGTTCGGAGTGGCGGCCATGGCGCGGGCGATCAGGTCGCGAGCCTCGTCCTTGGCGCGGGGAAGGCAGACGATGGACAGCGCGTAGGGGCCTGTTTCCGCAGTCACAGCGCGGTAGCCGCGCGCGGTCAGCATGGCGTGATCAGGGGCAAAGCTCTGGATCGCCTCGACCCGGTCGCGGGGCAGGGGATCAAGCGGTGTGTCGCCGCGCGGACGGAAGACTGCAATGGGACCGTCCTCGGGCAGGGTCAGGCCTGCCTCGAGCGCAAGAGAGAGTCGGATGTTTTCCATGATTGGCAGGGCCGCGGCCCTACTCCTTTTCCATAGTGCACTGGAGAGGGTGTTCGTGGCGGCGGGCAAAGTCCATCACCTGCGCCACCTTGGTTTCGGCCACCTCGTGGCTGAAGACGCCGACAACGGCGACACCCTTTTTGTGCACGGTAAGCATAATTTCGAAGGCCTGTGAGTGGTTCAAGCCAAAGAACCGCTCGAGCACGTGAACCACGAACTCCATCGGCGTGTAGTCGTCATTCAGCAGCAGCACCTTGTACATTGGTGGTCTCTGCGTCTTGCGACGGGTTTGAAGAACAACAGAACCGTCGCCTTCGTTTTCGTTTTCGTCTGACATCGTCCAAGGGAACTGGGTCATGGAGATGAATTCATCCCTTCCGTGGCCTCTGACCGCCTTATATAGCTGTTATAGATAGAGATTAAAGCCCCTAAGGTCGATTTGAGAATGGCACATACGGTTACAACGCTGGCATTTGATGCCGATGATACCCTTTGGCACAATGAACGGCACTTCCGCATGAGCGAGGAACGCTTTGCAGACCTGCTAAAGGATTATGCCGACCCTGACCATTTGGCCGAACGGCTACTGGCTGCGGAAAAGAAAAACGTGGGTCACTACGGGTTCGGG
This sequence comes from Donghicola sp., assembly GCF_025210255.1. Classification (NCBI taxonomy): domain Bacteria; kingdom Pseudomonadati; phylum Pseudomonadota; class Alphaproteobacteria; order Rhodobacterales; family Roseobacteraceae; genus Donghicola; species Donghicola sp. Next base: position 22,272 of record NZ_JAOARZ010000027.1, read on the forward strand.
GTAAAAGGGTTCGTCCTGTCGATGATCGAGACCGCGATCGAGGTCACGGACGAGCGTGTTCCGGCCCGTGTCATCAAGGAATTGATCGCCAGCGGGCAGGATTTGCTGAGCTATCCGATCGAGTTGATGCCCGGCGCGGGCGAGGTGGTCGAGCAGATGGCGGGCCACTACAAGCTGATCGTGATCACCAAGGGCGACCTTTTGGACCAAGAGCGCAAGCTGGCGCAGTCGGGGCTGGGTGAGATGTTCGATGGTGTCGAAATTGTCAGTGACAAAACGGCGGCGATGTATGAGCAGCTATTCGTTAAATGGTCTAATGGATCGAGCGGCGCGATGATGATCGGGAACTCGATGAAATCGGACGTGATTCCCGCAATCGAGGCCGGTGCATGGGGCGTTTATGTCCCGAGCGAGATCACTTGGGCGCTGGAACATGCCGAGGCGCCCAAAGAATCCGCAAAATTCCGAGAAATATCATCGCTTCATGCACTACCGGAGTTGCTGGAATCCCTGACCTGATTCCCAAGGATTCTCGGATCGGGACTCTCCGAAAGGGTCAAAACTTATCCACAGGAACTAGATGTAGTGGGCGAAAGTGTGCCCAGATACGATCAATTCTACGATCACGTTTCGAGAGTCTGACTTTATTACACGCTTACGCTGTGTTAGCTTTTTCCCAATAAAACAATAATGACTGATCGAAAAAATTCGGCGGTTTGAGGCAGAACATGGCTAGAGCAGTTAAGGCACCCCCGTCAGTGCAGTGGGCCCGGTTTGGGCTCGTGCTTGTTGCACTTGTATGGTTGTTGGTAGTCCTTCCCCTTACAGCAGTTGCGGCGCCCTATGCGGCGCTCGTGATGGATGCGCGAACAGGTGAAGTCCTGCATACCGACAACGCTGACGCGCGATTGCACCCCGCATCGCTGACCAAGATGATGACGCTGTACATCGCTTTTGAGGCGATTGAGCATGGCGAGATCGGCGTAGACGATCTGGTCACCATCTCGGCCAACGCTGCGAAGGAACCCCCCTCGAAACTTGGGATGCGCGCGGGCCAGAAGATCCGCCTGCGTTACCTGATCCGCGCCGCTGCGGTGAAGTCGGCGAACGACGCCGCCACCGCGATTGGCGAGGCGATTTCGGGATCGGAAAAGGCCTTTGCGGCGCGCATGAACCGCACGGCCAAGGCGCTGGGCATGACGCGCACCACCTTCCAGAACGCACATGGTCTGACGGCCAAGGGCCACCTGAGCACTGCGCGCGACATGAGCATTCTGGGCCGTCACCTGCTGTATGATTACCCCGCCTATTATTCGCTGTTCAAACGGACCACCGTGGATGTGGGGGGACGGACCCTGTATCACACCAACCGCCGGTTCCTGCGGGACTATGCGGGCGCGGACGGGATCAAAACCGGCTACACTTCGGCGGCGGGTTTCAACCTGACAGCGTCCGCTTTGCGCGGTAAAGAACGAATCATTGTTACGGTGTTTGGCGGAACATCCACCGCTGCCCGTAACAAGAAGGTCGCTGCTCTGATGGATCTGGGCTTCAAAAAGGCACCGAGCCGCGTGGCTGTGCGCCGGACCTCGCGTCCGCCATACCAAGGGAATGCAGGCATCAGCGGCGGTCAGAACTACGCCAGCATCAGCATGACCAAGAGTTTGCGGCCCGTGCTGCGGCCCTTGCCTCAGGACCCGATCCAGCTGGCGGGTCTGAACAACGATATCGCGACGGCGCTCGCCTTAGCCGCCCAAGAGGGCCCGTTGGCCGAAGGGGACACCGAAGAGCCGACCATCGATATGAACCCGCTGACCCCGCGGGCTCGCCCGCTGCTCGAGGCGGTGGACACCAGTCCTGCGGTCGCGGCAAGTCTGGCGGCGGTCGCGCCGGTCAAACCCAAAGAACCACGTGTTGTGTCGCGTAACCTGAGCGACGACAAGCTGTGGGGTATCAATGTGGGACGGTTTGGAAACCGACATCTGGCCGAGCGGGCGCTGGTGACCACCGCGCTCAAGGAAATCGAGACACTGCAAGGGGCAGAGCGCCAAGTGGCGGTCCGGTCCACCGGATACGATGCCAACTTTATGGGGCTGACGCGAGACACGGCAGATTTGGCCTGCAGACGCCTGCAAGCGCGCAATATGAACTGTTTCATGGTGGGGCCCTCGTAAGGGCCCTTTCCTTTTTTGGGGTATTGGGCAAACACTGGACACAATACGTGTATAAAGTGCTGCCATCGCAGCATATTGTTTTATTGAGTTAAGCTGTTTGAACCTAGACGGAGTTGCTTGTGCAATTCGAACGCCGACGCCTACAGGCCGCCTCTTTGCCAGAGGCTCTGGCCACCCCCGACGCCCCCGATGCCTTGTGCTGTCTGATAGATGGCGACCAGATGACGGCTTACTTGCGGCCCGAATTGCTGCGCGGCCGTGATCCGCAGGCAATGTTCAAGGTGCCGGTGCAGGTCGGCGGGTTCAAGGACAGCATGACCATTCAGTGCCCCGCAGTCGATGGGGTGGTGGGCGATGCGCCCGAGACAGAGTTCTTTGCGGGCAAGCGCTGCGTCGTGGCGATCCGCAACGACGAACGGCCCGCGATCCTGCGCGAGTGGCTGGAGCACTTGGTGCAGCACCATGGTCTTGAGGCAGCGCTGATTCTGGATCGGGCAGAGCCGGCTAAGGCGGACAGGGATTCCTTGCAGATCGAAGCCGAGATCGCAGGTTCAAAGACGTTGCGCGATCTGAAGGTCATGATGCTGTCGGCAGATGTGCCCTTGGGGCATCCCGAGTTGGGCCACGAGGCGCACCCGATGAATGCGCCGGATGCGCCGGGCAAGGATCGGATGGACCACCCAGAGGCAGACCCGTGGCATTCGCCGATCCTGTTCGGGTCGTTCTACGAGTTCGCCCGCGAGATGTATTTGGGACAGGCGCGGTGTGTACTGGCCTTGGACCCGCTGGATTTGCTGCCTGCGCCGGATGGTCGGCACCCGAATGTTTTTGACGCCGCAGAGGCGCAGCCGGGCACCTATGTGCAACTGGTCGGGCATCGGGCCTATCCTTGGGCAATCCGCCCGAATGCGCTGCCCGAGTTTGCGGACCACATTTGCCTGCGCTTTGACGAAGGGGCAGGGCATGGCCGGTGGTGCTATGCGCCCCAGCCGGATCAGGCTGCGGTGTGGCGGTGGCGCCGTGTGGTCGGCGTGCCCGCGCGTCGGGACTTGATCCGGTTCTATCGCTGCATGGCCCTGCGTTATGGCGAAGAGACTGGCGGCGGCCAGCAAGTGTCGCGGTTGGTGCCCAAGTCCAGCTTGGTCGAGAGTGATTTTCTGCTGAGCATTGCTGAAGCGGCGGGTCATAAGCCGCGCCGTTTGCCCGATGCGCAGACCCGCAAGGACAACCAGCGCCGCAATGATGTGGCCATCGTCACCACGATGAAAAACGAAGGCCCCTTTATTCTAGAGTGGCTGGCCTATCACCGCGTGATCGGGGTCGATAAGTTTCTGGTCTTTACCAACGATTGCACGGACGGGACGGACACGTTCTTTGACCTGCTGCAGCGCAAGGGGATCGTAGAGCACCGCGAAAATCCCTTCCGCGAGATGGATCTGAAACCGCAGCACGCGGCGCTCGCCGCGGCGGAAAAAGAGCCGATCATGAAGAACGCGGCATGGTGCATCTGTATGGACGTGGATGAATACATCAACGTTCATGTGGGCGATGGCACGCTGGGCGCGCTGTTCAAGGCGCTGCCCGATGCGAACATGATCAGCCTGACGTGGCGGCTCTATGGCAATGCGGATGTGCATGAATTCGATCCGAGCCCGATCATTGGCCAGTTTGACCGCTGTGCGCCCGAGATGGCGCGCAAGCCGCATCAGGCGTGGGGCTTCAAGACGCTGTTCCGCAACATTGGCCTGTTCAAGAAGATGGGTGTGCACCGACCCAAGGGACTGAAGCCGCAGTTGGTGGACCAGATCAACTGGGTGAATGGCTCTGGCAAGCCGATGCCGGAAAAGGAATACCGGACGGCGTGGCGATCGACCGCGTCAACTGTGGGCTACGATATGGTGTCGCTGAACCACTATGCGGTGCGCTCGGCCGAGAGCTTCCTCGTGAAGCGGGACCGTGGGCGTGTGAACCACGTGGATCGCGATCAGGGGTTGGCGTATTGGTTCCGCATGAACAACAATTACGAGGAAAACCGCAGCATCATGCGGATGATCCCAAGGGTTGAGGCCGAGATGGCGCGCCTGCTCGAAGATCCGGAGATTCGGGCGGCCCATGAGCACTGCATCGCTGAACACCGCGCGCATATCGATCGCCTGATGGCGACCGAGAACTACCGCAAATTCTACGGTGATATCACGGGCGAACGGATGGAGCGGCTGAGCCGGATGCACCTGCATTTCGGATCAGCGGTGTTCCACACCGGCCCTGACTGCGTGCCCGACGAGGTGGTGTTCAAAGACCAGCCTGCAGATTTCTTTTTCACTGTCGAAGAAATGGAAGGCGAGCAGGAGTTCTAGAGCCCTTGCTCTTTGGCCTGCGCTTTCAGGTGTTTCTGGAATTGGCGCAGTTTCCAGTTGTCCTTCTGGCTGCGGGCATAGGCGGTGGCCGATAGGGCCAGTTTCATGTGTCCCTTTGCGGCCGCTTGTTCCAACAAACGCAGAGTGTAGGGAATGGCGTTCCGGCGGTTGCGGAGCAGTTCGTAGAAACGCTGGCGGGTCATGGAGCCGTCGAGCATCCCTGTCGAGACGGGTTTCAGGATTTCCATCCGTTTGAGGCTGGGCGGGACCTTGTGCGTCAGATGGTTCCAGCCCAGAACTTCGCAGTTGGGTTGGGTCAGGCGGTCGATATGGGCCTGATCCTCGGGCACGAGGGGATCGTAGACCAGATACGCCTTGCCCGCAGCGGCCAGACCAGTGGCAGCGTCGCGATAGGGGCCTTGGCTCCAGTCGGCGCGGTTTGCAGCGCGGTCGTAGCGGTTTTCAAAGGGGGCAAGGTCCTTGGCCAGTGTGGACTGGGGACTGAACGCGACGACGGTACACCCGGGCGCGAGATCGGCAAAAGCACAGGCCCCGTAGGCCCCCATGCTGGAGCCGTACATGCTGACGGCAGGATAGGATGAGAAGACCCCGCAATCGCGCATCCCCTCTAGGATGCGGAACAGGGCCAGATCGCGGAACCAGTCGGATTTTTTGCACATCACGCCCACGACGCCCCAGCCGTTTTTCCGCGCGACGTCAAAGGCCCACGGCTTGCGCGGCCCTTCTTCGCGGTTCCAAGACAGGTTATCGAAACCAACCAGCAGGCGGTCCTTGCCCGGAATGTGGACGACCACATGCTTGGGTGTTTCGTGGTACTCGCCCTTTTCCTCGGCAGCGAGGCTTTGCATCAAGGAAAAGTCAAAGCTGGCCAAAATTGCGGCCCCTTAGCGTTTTTGCAGGATCATCAGGTTGGTCTGCTTCACCTTCATGAAGAAGGCGGGCAGCAGCATGACCCCCGAGATATCCAGCCGCAGATCGTTGAACTGATCGCTGATCTTGGTGTCCGAATGGCGGAAGATGCCATCCTTGAGGTAGCTTTCGAACAGATCGGCGGTTTTGGTGAACTTGGCCGGTTCAAAGCGGCGGGGCTGCCCGCGCAGACCTTCGATGATGTAGAAACCGCCGGATTTCACCTTGGGGAACAGCTTGAGGAACGCCATCTGCTGGTGCGGCGAGGCGTGGCTGGCATCGTCGATGATGAAATCAAACTCGCCCAACTGATCGACGGTTTTATCCAGCGCGGCTTCGTCCGCCAGATCACACTGGTGGAAGGTAAAGCGATCCTCTTTGAGCCAGCTGAAGTCAGAGACGTCGATGCCGGTGATTTCGCCCTTTTGGAAGTACTCGAGCCACATTCGGACAGAGGGTGCGTCCGTGGTTTCGCGATCTGGTTCTGCGCCGCGCTCTGGTCCGCCGTCCTGAAGACCCAGTTCCAGCAGGCTGATCGCGCGGTTCCGGTGGGGCTGCATGATCATCTGGTAGGCTTCGGAATAGCGGTATTTGTTGCCGCCCTTGTTCGTGCCGTACTTGTCGGCCAGATCGGTCAGGTTCAGCTTGCCGCGCCCGACTTTGTCCGCGGGGCGCACAGCTGTTACCGGCGTGATGATCGTGCCATCCTCTGCTTTCTTGGGTTTGCGGGGGATCGGGGCCTTGGCCGGATCAATGCCGTGTTTGGTCAGAAGCTTGCCGATCAGACTCTTGGGGTGCGGGGGTTCGCCCGCCTCGCCCAAGCGGGCGCGCATGCGGCGGCCATAGAGGTGCACCGAAAACGTGTTCTCGGTGATGTAGGGCGTGGTGTCAAAGTTGCGCTTCAGCATGAAACGACGATCTTTGAACGTGAAGGGATAGAGCCCCTCTTGGGGGAGGGCAAAGCGCGACTCGCCCGTTTCCAGCAAGAAGTGCGTGACCGCATGGGGCCCCCAGACGCCCCAAGGCTGTTCGCTGGCGTGGACCGGATCGCCTGCATCGCGTTTGGCGATCAGCTCGGCCTCGTATTCGGGGCCATAGTAGCTGGGGATCGCAAATTCGTCGCTGGTGAAGTCCAAAAGCGCATTCAGGGTGTCGCTGTCATGGGGCAGCCCCAAAACGCCGCCGTTGATGTGTTTGGACGATTCCCAGCCATAGAAGTGCCCGTTCGGGGTTTCGAACGGCTTCATGCAGTAGGCATCCGTATCGGCCCAGATGGTATTGCGCATTTTCTTCAGCATTTTGTAGCGGAAGAGGTCCGAGTGCAGCGCGGGGCTGCCGGTGCGTTCGTGCTGCAGGAAATTGGTCTGCGGCAGGATTTCATTGGCGTCTGCCAGTTCGATCCCGTCGGGGACATTGGCCAGCGGGCCGTAATGGTAGAGGACGGTGTGGTGCCCCGCATCCACAAAGGATTTCATACAGAGCTGTTCCAGATAGCTTAGCGGGCCTTCCATCCACAAAGCCGCGATCGTGTACTTTTGTTTAGCCATCGGAAACCTGTCTCTACCTTCGTGCTACAAGGTGCATGCATGGGTGCAGGTTACTTGGGGTGGCCGGACTTTTTCCAGTACTTCTTGGTGCAAAACGTTGAAAAATTTGGGTTGTGTCGTGTGCGAAGCGGAAACAATCCCTAGTGATTTTATGCCTTTGATATTTACGGTTTGGGGTGATCGTCCCACTGGTCGCTTAGGATACGCTGGCTATCGCCATCAGGGTCCTCGTACTGACTGGAGCGCAGGGTGTAGACGAACCCGACAAGGCCGAGGCCGCCAAGTATCAGAGAGATCGGGATCAACAGAGTCAGGACTTGCATGAATTACCTCAGGCGGAGCGCATTGAGCGACACGATGATCGAGCTGGAGGACATGGCCAGCGCGGCAATCAGGGGAGTCGCCAGACCGATAATCGCGAGGGGGACGGCGATCACGTTGTAGGCGGTCGCGATGCGGAAGTTTTCTTTGATACGGCTGGTGGCTTTGCGGGCGGTCACGAGCGAGTCCGCGACTGGCGACAAGTCGCGGCCCAAGAGCACGATATCCGACGCCACGCGGGCCGCATCCAGTGCTGTGGCGGGGCTGATCGAGACATCTGCGGCGGCGAGCGCAGCGGTATCGTTCAGGCCGTCGCCGACCATCAGCACATGCGCGCCGCTCGCGGACAGGGATTCGATGGTGGCGAGCTTGGTTTGGGGCAGGCAGTTCGCTTGGAATTCGTCGATGCCAAGGCGGCGCGCCAGATCGGCCACGGGTGTTTCACTGTCGCCGGACAGCAGGATCACTCGTTTGCCAGCGGCTTTCAGTGCTGTGATCGTTTCCGCTGCACCCGCGCGCAAGTCGTCGGCAAAGCGGAACTGTACGGGAGCGTTCGTACCCACACGCAGCCAAGCGGAGGTCACGTCGCCCGCCGCTGCCCCGATCCAGTCGTTGCGGCCCAAGCGGACGGTCTGGCCGCGCCATGTGGCCTCCGTGCCTTGGCCCGGCAGTTCGGTGATATCTGTGATCTGCGCGGGCTTGATGCCAGCGGCGCGGGCGGCGGTGGTGATCGCGCGGGATAGGGGATGGCTGGAGCCTTCGGCCAAGGCCAGCGCGATTTCCAGATCGGCGGTGCTGTGATCGCCGAGGTTGGACAGCACGGGGGTGCCTTCGGTCAGGGTGCCGGTTTTGTCGAACACGACGGTGTCCACGGTGGCCAGACGCTCTAGCGCGGTTTCGTGCTTGATCAGCATCCCTTTGCGGAACAGGCGGCCAGAGGCGGCGGTGGTCACGGCAGGCACGGCCAGCCCCAGAGCACAGGGGCAGGTGATGATCAGGACCGCCGCCGCGATGTTCAGCGAGGTCCGTAGGTCCTGCGAATAGATGAACCAGCCGACAAAGCTGAGCGCCGACAGGATGTGAACACCGGGCGCATAGAGTTTCGCGGCGCGGTCCGCCAGCGAGGTATATCGCGAGCGGCCGGATTCCGCGATGGCGACCAGATCGGCCATACGGTGCAGCGAAGTGTCCTGCCCCACGGCAGTCGCGCGGATCGTCAGGGGGCCGGTCAGGTTAACCTCGCCCGCGCTGATCGCTTGGCCCGGCGCGGCGGCAACGGGGACGGTTTCGCCGGTCAGCAGCGATCGGTCGAGTTCAGAGGTGCCGGTGACAATCTCGCCATCCACGGGGCAGCGGGAGCCGGGGCGGACAAGAACCATGTCCCCGATGCGCAGGTCTGCGGCGGCGACAGTCTGCTCTGTTCCGTCGGTGAGGCGGATGGCGCGGGGGACTTCCAATGCCGCGAGTTCTTCGGCGGCAGAGCGGGCGACGGCGCGGGTGCGGTGATCCAGATAGCGGCCCGCCAGCAGGAAGAAGGTCAGGGTGAGCGCGGCGTCGAAATAGGCATGGTGGCCGGACAGGGCGGTTTCCCAGACCGACATCACCACGGCCAGCAAGATCGCTAGCGTGATCGGCACATCCATGTTCAGGCGGCCTGCGGACAGCGCCTTCCACGCGTTGCGGAAGAAGGGTTGACCCGAGAACCCGATGGCAGGCAGGGTGATCGCCGCTGAAATCCAGTGGAACATGTCACGTGTGGCGTCGGCGGCACCGGCCCAGACGGACACGGACAGCAGCATCACGTTCATAGAGGCAAAGCCCGCAACGGCCAGACGCATCAGCAGATCGCGGCCCGCTCTGTCTGTGGCGGTGGACTGGATTGTGGCGACGTCGAGTTCGTGCGCCTCGTATCCGATCCCTTCGAGCAGGCCGACCAGATCGGCGGGATCGACGGATATCTCGGCGTCCACGTTGGCGCGCTTCAGGGTCAGGTTGACCCGCGCATCCTTGACACCCGGATAGGCGTTGAGCGCAGACTCGACTGCGCTGATGCAGGCCGAGCAGTGAATGGTGGGCAAGGATAGCGCGATCCGTGTATCTTTTAGCGCTTCGGCGCGGGCGGCGATCGCCTCGGCCGAGGGGGCAGCAACACAGGCCGGACACGCCGAAGGGGCCTGACGACTGATCGCGACTGTCATTTCCTTAACCTTTCACGTGCAGCACAAGGCGCTGCTGGAACAAAGTTCCGTCTTCGGACCGCGCCTTGAGGCGCAGGTTCCAGTTGCCACGGCCCAGAGTGACGGGGGCTGACAGGTCGCTGCCGGTCCATGCAAAAACGGGTGTGGTGTCGTCCCGCGCTTCGGTTGCGCGGCCCAGAATTGCTTCTTCGATCACGGGGTTTACGGGGCGGCCGTTTTCATCGCGGATCGACAGGATCAGATTGCCACGCTCCAAACGGATCTGGGCATCCCAGCCCAAGGCAAGCTGCGCCTTTTGCGCCTCGTTGAACTTTTGGCTGGCGACATAAGAATTCTTGGTCTCGAGCCCGGGGAAGGTGTGGATGGCGTTGTACGCCATCACAAGGTTTACAGTGATGATCACACCGAAGGCCGCGACAAATCCGGCAAACACGTGCCATCCCTTGAGGCGGAATTCCTGTTTCGCTGCTTGGGCCATCAATTATCCCTTCCGTTAAAGACGGTGTCTTTGCTCACTTGCTCTTCGGCGACCGGATCGGTGACCGTGATGGTCATTTCGGTCCGCTCCGCTTGGGCGGCGTCGGTGTCTGGTGCGGCGACGATATAGACGCGCTGTAGTTTGGTGCTGTCTGCCGGAACGTCGGTCACGTTCTCATCATAGCCTTCGAGCTTGAGTTCGAACACATCAGAGGGCGCGACGGTTACGACAAATCCGCGATCCTCGCCATGCTTGTTCCGCAGGCGCACGTCATAGGTGTTGCGGATCGAGCCATCGGACAGGGTCACAAAGGTCGGGTTTCGGACAGGTGCGACGGTCATGTCGATGTCCTGACGGCTGAGAAGCGCGATGATCAGGCCAACGCCGACCAGCGACCACAGTGCTGTGTACAGCAGGACGCGCGGGCGGAAGATATGCTTCATGATCGGGCGGGGGGCGTTGCCCTCGCGTTCGAGCTTCTCGTCCGAGAGCGCGATGTAGTCGATCAGGCCGCGGGGCTTGCCCACCTTGGCCATGATGTCGTCGCAAGCGTCGATGCAGAGCGCACAGGTGATGCATTCCAACTGCTGGCCGTTGCGGATGTCGATGCCGACGGGGCACACGTTCACGCAGGCCATGCAATCGATGCAATCACCTAGATTCTCGGCGCCTTCGGCTTTGCGGTGCTTGCCGCGGGGTTCGCCGCGCCATTCGCGGTAGCCGACGGTGATCGTGTCTTCGTCCATCATGGCCGCCTGAATACGGGGCCACGGGCAGGCGTAGATGCAGATCTGTTCGCGCATAAAGCCACCGAACACAAAGGTGGTCAGGGTCAGAACGCCCATAGTGGTATAGGCCACAGGGTGCGCGCGGAAATGCAGCAGATCATTGAGTAGGGTCGGCGCGTCAGTGAAATAGAACACCCATGCGCCTCCGGTCGCGAGGCCGATCAGGAACCACAATGCCCATTTGGTTGCCCTGAGTCGCGCTTTGCGCAGGTCCATCTTCTTCTGTCGGTGCAGGCGCAAACGCGCGTTGCGGTCGCCCTCGACCCAGCGTTCGACCAGAATAAAAAGGTCAGTCCAGACCGTCTGTGGGCAGGTATAGCCGCACCAGACACGCCCGAGCGCAGAGGTGAACAGGAACAGGCCAAGGCCCGCCATGATCAAGAGACCCGCGATGAAGTAGAATTCGTGGGGCCAAATCTCGATGAAGAAGAAGAAGAAGCGGCGGTTCGCCAGATCGACCAGAACGGCCTGATCGGGCAGGTTGGGGCCGCGATCCCAGCGGATCCAGGGCGTGATGTAGTAGATGCCCAGAGTGATCGCCATGATCACCCACTTCAGGTTCCGGAATTTACCGCTGACGCGTCTGGGAAATATAGGTTCGCGCGCGGCGTAAAGTTGGTCTTCTGGCTGATCGGCTTGGCTCACGGAATCGCTCCGGTATGAAAAAAGGGCATTAGCTGTTGCCCTTTTTGCAGGAGCGCTGATCTCGGGCTTTGATGCAGGTCAAACCCGAGTCTGTGCCATAGCTATTGCGACAATTGGCCCTTCAGCCATTCGGCAAATGTCGACAGAGATTTCCGCTGAACACCGGGACGGGTCACGAAGTAATAGCCAAGTGCTTCGTTCGGCGATTCGAACAGAACCTTGAGTGATCCGTCCTTGAGTGGGCGGCGGACCATGGCGCGGCTGACCAGAGCGATGCCCTCGCCATCCAGCAGGGCGTCCATCAGCTGAGCGTTCGACAGGGGAGTGACCTGCGGACCCTTGGCTGCTGTAATGCCGTGCGCTTCGAGCCAGACACCGGTTTCGTTCGAGCCAGTCTCTTGCAGCCACTTCTGATCCATCAGATCAGCGGGGCCAGAGATGTCGCGGTCACCGACCAGTTCAGGGCTGCCAACAAGAACCAGATCGGAGGGCAGCAGCAGGGTGGACTCGAGTGCAGGCCAGACGCCGGCGCCGTAGCGCACTGCCATGTCGATGCCAGCGGGACGCAGGTCAACGATCTCGGATGTCGGGTTGAGTAGGACCTCGACTTCGGGATGCAGTTGCCGGAACGCGTCCAGACGGGGCATGAGCCAGTTGATGGTGAACAGAGGCGCCGCTGCAACCTGCAGTGGGCGGGTCTCGTCCCCATCGGTCATCTCTTCGACCTTCTGGTAGATCGTCTCAAGCGCTGGAAGCAGAACCTGAGCCAGCTGCGTGCCTTCTGGTGTCAGCATGACACCGCGACCTTGACGTGCGACGAGAGGCGTCCCCAAATGCCCCTCCAGCTGCCGGATCTGCTGGCTGATTGCAGCGTGTGTTACGTTTAAAAGTGCCCCTGCGCGAGAGACACTCCCCGACTGCGCGAGGGCAGCGAATGCCCGCAGCGCGGGCAGAGAAGGCATGCGAAGCCAATCCATTTATTAATCTCGACTAACAATTTTACAAAAGCAGCGTGGAAAAAACACACTCATACAAAGTTAATATGACCATTACATACTTACTCAAGCAGCAAAACAGTTGAAATTTCTATTTTTCCTACGCTGAAGTATAATAATGATCGTTAAGCGGTTGCAAAAACATAGAGAACTCATCAGTGCTCTTAACGGGTATACACGTATAACGTGAACCAAGCGACCCTAATTGTCTAATTAAGGCCAAATTTTGTCCAGTTTGCGCACGATCACCGGGGATCAACGCTTACACTTGAGGCTTTTGGGGAGATATTGGGGCGTTTCTAAAAGCAGACCCGTTGGTAAATTTCGGTCTGAGAAAAAAGCGCCGACGTTCTAGGAAACGCGCGAACAGGACAGAACGTCGGCGCAACCCCGCAGGAAAAAACGGGGTATTCTGTGGTCAGGGGCGGTTATTCACCGCCACCCAGACCGTGGACATAAGTTGCAACTGCAGCGATTTCCGCATCCGACAGGCGTTCGTTCCAGTTAGGCATGACGCCAAAGCGGGCCTCAGAGACACTGGTGATCAGGGTGTCGTAATCCCCACCATAGAGCCAGATGGCGTCGGTCAGGTTGGGCGCACCTTGGGTACGATCGCCTGTGCCGTCGTCAGCGTGGCAGCTGGCACAGTTGTCTGCGAATACGACAGCGCCGTCTTCGACCAGAGCCGGATCATTAGGCTCTGTGCTCAGGGACATGACGTAGTTCACTACCTGACGGATCTCTGCTTTTGAGAGAAGTTCGTCAGTGCCAAAGGACGGCATCTGGCTGTAGCGGGCATCCGGATCGGTTTCGTTGCGGATGCCGTGGCTGATGGTGGTGTGGATCTCTTCGATCGAACCACCCCACAGCCAGTCGTCGTCCAGCAGGTTGGGGTAACCAGTGGCCCCCGCTGCGCCCGAACCGTGACACTGTGCGCACCAAGTGCGGAACACAGCAGCGCCGGCGTTGTTGGCGTAGCTCTGCAGGTCGGCGTCCGCGCTAATCTGGGTCAGCTCTGCACTTGCCAGACGGTCGTTGATCGCTGCGTTCGCCTCTTCGACAGACGCGATTTCTTCTGCAACGTTCTGGCGGGTCGAGAAGCCCAGAATACCCGGGGTTGCGCCGTTCAGCAGAGGCCATGCCGGATAGGCGATGGTGTAGAGAACACCCCAGACAATACAGGCGTAGAAGGTCCACAGCCACCAGCGGGGAAGAGGGTTGTTATACTCTTCGATACCGTCCCAGCTGTGACCGGTGGTTTCGACCTCTTTCTTTTCAGGTTTCTTGCTCATGTCCGAGCCTCCTCGTGGTCATTTGCCGGGCGATCTTCGTTGCGGAAGATGCTTTCCGCTGGCTTCCGGTATTCTTTGGTCGAACCGGGACGGAACACCCAAACAATCGCGGAAACGAAGAACCCGAAGAGGAACAACAACATCCAGCTGTCCGCGAATTGGCGGGTAATGGTGTACATATCCATCACATCACCTCTTAGCGGCTGGCATCCGGGTTGAAGGTCGAGAAGTCGACCAGCGTACCCAGCATCTGGAGATAGGCGATCAGAGCATCCATTTCGGAAATGCCGGGCTGACCGTCAAAGTTACGCACCTGCGCGCCGGGGTAGCGTTCCAGCAGACCGTCGTAGTCGCCCCAAGGGTCGATCTGGACGTTGAAGTCTGCCACAGCGTTTTCCAGCATTTCTTCGGTGTAGGGGACACCAACAAAGGCGTTGGTTTCCATCAGGTCGCGGACGTGCTCCGCTTCGATCAGGGTGTCCTCGAGGAAGCCGTATTTCGGCATCACCGATTCAGGAACGACCGACTGCGGGTTGCGCAGGTGATCTACGTGCCATTCGTCCGAGTAGCGGCCACCCACACGCGCCAGGTCGGGACCTGTGCGCTTGGAGCCCCACTGGAACGGGTGGTCGTACATCGACTCTGCCGCCAGGCTGTAGTGACCGTAGCGCTCGACCTCGTCGCGCATCGGGCGGATCATCTGGCTGTGGCAGACGTAGCAACCTTCGCGGATGTAGATGTTGCGGCCTTCGAGCTCCAGCGGAGAGTAGGGGCGGACGCCCTCTACTTCTTCGATGGTGTTTTCCAGCCAGAACAGCGGGGCGATCTCCACGATGCCACCGATGGTGACAACGAGGAAGGCGAACACGAACAGCAGCGAGCCGTTGGTCTCGAGGATTTTGTGCTTATCGAGAATAGACATGCTCCGGCACTCCTTATTCAGCCGGGACAGCGGCACTGGCTTCGGCTTTCGCCGGCGCTTTGGCCACAGTCATCCAGAGGTTATAGCACATGATGATCGAACCGCTGAGGAACATCACACCACCAAGGCCACGGGCAACGTACATCGGGAACTTCGCAGCAACGGTGTCGGCAAAGCTGTTCACGAGGAAGCCGTTTGCGTCCACTTCACGCCACATCAGGCCTTCCATGATACCGGTCACCCACATGGATGCCGCGTAAAGGATGATGCCGATGGTCGCGAGCCAGAAGTGCCAGCTCACAAGGCTCAGGCTGTACAGACGCTCTTTGTTCCAGAGCTTGGGAACGAGGTAGTACAGAGCACCGAAGGTGATCATGCCGTTCCAGCCAAGGGCGCCAGAGTGTACGTGTCCGATGGTCCAGTCAGTGTAGTGCGACAGCGAGTTCACAGCTCGGATCGACATCATCGGGCCTTCGAAGGTCGACATGCCGTAGAAGCCAACCGAGATCACCATCATGCGGATTACAGGGTCTGTGCGCAGCTTGTCCCATGCTCCCGACAGGGTCATCAGACCGTTGATCATACCACCCCAAGAAGGCATCCAGAGGACGATCGAGAACACCATGCCAAGGGTCGAGGCCCAGTCAGGCAGCGCGGTGTAGTGCAGGTGGTGGGGACCCGCCCAGATGTAGATGAAAATCAGGGCCCAGAAGTGGATGATCGACAGTTTATAGCTGTAGACGGGACGCTCGGCCTGTTTGGGGATGAAGTAGTACATCATGCCCAAGAAGCCCGCAGTCAGGAAGAAGCCCACCGCGTTGTGGCCGTACCACCACTGGGTCATCGCATCCTGCACGCCAGAGAAGACCTGCACCGACTTCGAACCCCAGATGCTGACGGGCACCGACAGGTTGTTCACGATGTGCAGCATAGCAACGGTGACGATGAAGCTCAGGAAGAACCAGTTCGCCACGTAGATGTGCTTCTCTTTGCGTTTGAAGATGGTGCCCATGAAGACGACCAGATAGACGACCCAAACGATGGTCAGCCACCAGTCAACGTACCACTCGGGCTCGGCGTATTCCTTGGACTGGGTTGCGCCCAGAAGGTAGCCGGTCGCCGCTAGAACGATGAACAGGTTATAGCCCCAGAACACAAACCATGCAGCGTTGCCGCCAAAAAGGCGCGCCGCCGAGGTACGCTGTACCACATAGAACGATGTCGCGATCAGGGCGTTGCCGCCGAATGCGAAAATCACCGCGCTGGTGTGCAAGGGACGCAGACGGCCAAAGTTGGCGTAGCCTTCTGCCCATTCAAAGTTCAGTGCCGGAAAGGCCAGCTGAAATGCAATAAAGGTCCCGGCGAGAAAGCCGACAACGCCCCAGAAGGCGGTGGCGACGACGCCATAGCGAACAACACCGTCCATGTAGCCGGTTTCTACGGCGACTTTTTTGACGGGTTCATCGGTGTTGCGCAGGGTCCAGAGAAAAAGGCCACCGGCCACAACCATAATAATAATGGCGTGTACCATGTAGGCCAGGTCGCGCGCGTAGTTGGCGGCGATGGCTGCGAACAGCGTAATCACCCCCAGCGCGGCTAGCTTAAGATAGTTTATCATACCACGTCCCTTTGTCTTCCCGCGAATCCGAAGTGAAATGGACACACGGGCTCCATTGACTGGGGTCATATGGCGTGTCTGAGGCTCACAATTCTTTGATCTGAGTCAATCGCGTCACCAAGGTCGCATCCGAATTGTTGATGCATCTCAAAGTGGAGCGTTTTGTCCGAAGGTAGAGTCTCTCTCAGATGTCCAACTCAGGAGGACGAGATGGCTTACAAAACACTATTCACTACTGTGACTGATCCTGCGGCGGCCGAGGCCCCGCTCAATGTGGCCAAGGCGCTGTGCCGGACTTGGGATGCGCATCTGGATGTGCTGACCATGGGCATCGACCGCACGCAGACCGGTTATTACTATGCCGGTGCCAATGCGATGGTTTTGCAGGAAACTCTGCAACGCGCCCAAGCCGAAGCAAACGATCTAGAGGCGCAGATTCGCGCCAAGCTGGAACCCGAAGATCTGCGCTGGAACGTGGAAACAGCGGTCGCCGCAATAGCCGACCTAGGCCGCCATGTGGCCGCCCGCGCCCGATTCTCTGACCTTGCCGTGATGGCCCAACCTTATGGGGATTCGACCGGCGTTGAACTGGAGCCTGTGCTGGAGGCTGCACTCTTTGATGGGGACACTTCGGTGCTCATGGTGCCCACGGGTTATGACGGCCCGACCGCCTTCAAACGCATTGTAATTGGCTGGAACGAGAGCGCCGAGGCGCTGAATGCCGTGCGCCGCGCACTGCCGTTGCTCAAGGCGGCAGAGTTCGTCTCGATCGCGATCATCAATCCTCCGACCCATGGGCCCGAACGGTCTGATCCCGGTGGCCGTTTGTCGGAATTCCTGTCGCGTCATGGCGTGCACGTGGAAATCTCGGTTCTGGCGAAAACCATGCCGCGGATTTCTGATGTGCTGGCCCGTCATGCCGAAGACAGCGGCGCCGATCTGGTGGTGATGGGGGGCTACGGTCATTCTCGATTCCGCGAGGCGATTCTGGGCGGGGCAACCCGCGGCATTCTAGAGAACGCCAAGCTGCCCGTGTTCCTGTCGCACTAAGACAGGACGCTAGAATGACAAAAGGCGCGGGGGTCCGCGCCTTTTCTATATTCCGGTGTTAGGCGAGCATCCCACCGTCTGAGTCGTCCCCGGCCTCTTCCAGCAGGCGACCCATGTCGGGGATGGTCACGTGGCGTTTGCCTTCCAGCTCGATCACCCCTTCGCGCTTCAGGGCACTGATCTGGCGGCTCACGGTTTCCAGCGTCAGGCCCAGATAGTCGGCCATCGCCTCGCGCGTCAGGGGCAGGTCAAAGACCAGACGCCCTTGGGTCGCTTGCATCTTGAGCGTGGCGTCGCGGCGGGCGATGATCGCCAAAAGCGACGCAATCTTTTCCCGAGCAGTCTTGCGACCCAGAACCAGCATCCATTCGCGGGCCGCATCCAGTTCGTCCAATGTCATCTCCAGCAGGCGTTCGGCGATGTGGGGCGTTTTAGCCATCATCTGTTCAAACGGTTTGCGCCGGAAGCAGCACATGACCATGTCTGTGATCGCGACCACATCATATGCCGCACGGTCGCGACCAGGCCGACCGACAAAGTCACTGGGCAGCAGCAGGCCGACCATCTGGGTGCGGCCGTCTTCCATGGTTTGGGTCAGGGTCGAGATGCCAGACACGACAGAGCCCACAAAATCCATCTGGTCACCGGACCAGATCACGGTCTGGCCGGCTTCGAAGCTGCGATAGTACTTGATCGATTCGAGCAGCTCTAGCTCGTCTGTTTCGCATCGCGCACAGACGGCACGATGCCGGATCGGGCACCCATCGCAATTATGGGCATCAAATTTCAAAGTATCGTTCAACATGATCGTTCGCGCTTGATCTGGGTCAAGGATGACCCGAGGAGTCATCTTTAACGGTAGGCGTATGGACACGAAAACACAATTCGCCAAATTGGGTCTGTTTGACGCAAAAGTCCCGCGTTACACCAGTTACCCCACCGCGCCGCACTTTTCGAACGACGTCTCGCCGACCGATTTCGAAGGGTGGGTGAAGGCTATTCCGGCCGGGAACAGTATCTCGCTGTATATCCATGTGCCCTTCTGTCGTAGGCTCTGCTGGTTCTGCGCATGCCGCACACAGGGCACGCAGAGCGATGATCCGGTACGGGTCTATCTACAGACACTCAAGGCAGAAATTGCATCGCTTGGTCAAATTCTACCTAAGGGCGTCACTCTGTCGCGTCTGCATTGGGGTGGCGGAACGCCCACCTTGCTGTCGGCCGAGCTGATGACCGATTTGGCGCAGTCCATCGCTGCGATTGCGCCGTTCGCCGAGAACTATGAATTTTCGGTCGAGATCGACCCCAACGAGATTGACGAGGCCCGTCTTGATGCGCTGGCCGCAGCGGGGATGAACCGCGCGTCGATCGGGGTTCAGGACTTCGACGATGAAATCCAAGAGACGATCGGCAGGATCCAGAGCTTTGATGTCACCAAAAAGGCGGTCGACATGATCCGTGCGCGGGGCATCCAGTCCCTGAACGCGGATATCCTGTATGGCCTGCCGCACCAGTCCAAAGAGCGGATCAACGAGTCGGTGCAAAAGCTGCTGTCTCTGTCGCCGGATCGCGTGGCCCTGTACGGTTACGCACACGTGCCATGGATGGCCAAGCGCCAGCAGATGATCCCGTCTGACGCGCTGCCCACGCCCGAAGAGCGGCTCGATCTGTTCGAGACGGCTCGCCAACTATTCATGTGGGACGGTTACACCGAGATCGGCATCGACCACTTCGCTCTGAAGGGGGACGGTTTGGACGTGGCTCTGCGCACGGGCAAGCTGCGCCGGAACTTCCAAGGCTACAACGACGATACGGCTGATGTGCTGATCGGTCTGGGGGCATCGTCGATTTCGCGGTTTCCGCAGGGGTACGCACAGAATGCGTCCTCGACTTCGGCCTACACCTCGGCTGTGCGCGCGGGGCAGTTCGCGACAGCGCGCGGGCACACCTTCAAGGGTGGGGACCTGATGCGCGGCCGGATCATCGAGATGCTGATGTGCACCTTCGGGATCGACGGGGATGAGCTCCAGCGCGACTATGGGTTGGGCACCGCGACGCTGCGGGCATACTACGAAGAGGTCGCCACGAAATACGAAGGCATGATCGAGGTTGTGGGAACGCAACTGACGATCAAGCCCGAGGCCCGCGCGATGACCCGCATTATTGCGCGTGATTTCGACGCCTATGACCTGAGTAAAGCTGGCCACAGTTCCGCGATCTGACATCGCAACAAAGCCCATATATAAAAAACGCCCGAAGGAGATATCCTTCGGGCGTTCGTCTTTGGCGCGCTCAGCGGCGGCATAATTCCTTGATGCCCATGGCGATCTCGGGTTTCGCTGCCAAAGTGTCCTGAACGATGGCGTGCGCTTCGTCCATCAGGGCCTCGGGTGCGATCAGCCGGTCCACAAGGCCAAAGGCAAAGGCCTCGTCTGCGGTGATTTTTTGCCCGCCCATGAGGATGAGCTTCGTCCGCGACGGACCGATCAATTTGGCCATGCGGACGGGATCGCTGGGCTGGGGCATGAATCCCAGCTTCATCACTGGATAAAAGAATTTTGCTGTCGGCACCGCGATCCGCAGGTCGCAAGCCAGTGCCATACCCATCGCACCGCCCGCAAGTGTGCCGTTCAGCGCCGCGACCGTGAGACCCTGAACTGCCGCCACCGCCGAGGACAGACGTTCCCACACCGTATCAACGGCGAGTCCCGCGCGGGCCTCTTCGAGATCGGCACCAGCGCTGAACACTTTGCCCTCGCCCGTGAGGATCACGGCGCGGGCGTCTTTGGCGGCCTCAAAGGTATCGGCCAGCGTCGTCAGCATCTCTTTGGTCAGAGAGTTTGCCTTGTCAGGGCGGTTGATGCGGATGGTCCACAGGTCCCCATCGCGGGTTACGTCGATCATATCAGTCCTACCTTGCGCCGGATGTCCTCATCCCGCAGAGAGATTTCCCCGCCGAGCCAGTCATCGGCTTCGGCGCTGCACATCCAGACCAGCGCCTTCGCGGGCCACTCGGCGGGAATATGCTCGGACCAATCAAGCTGACTGACTTCGTTTATACCACTGGCCTTGATGTCGCGCTGCATATCAGTGGCCACAGTTCCCGGTGACAGGCCAATGGCGCGAATGCCGTTGGCGCGCTCCTCTAGATCGAGCGAACGGGTCAGCATCTGGGCTGCAGCTTTGGACGCGCAGTATGCGCTCCACCCCTCGACGGGGCGCGAGGCTGCGCCGGAGCTGATGGTCAGGATAGACCCGCCGCCTTGGGCTTTCATGACGGGGAGGGCTGCGCGCATGCCGTGAAAGACACCTTTGACATTGATGTCGATCAGGTGGCCCCACGCGTCGGGATCGTTGTCCTGTAGGTGGCCGATGGGGTCGATGACCCCTGCATTGCCCACCAAAACATCGAGGCTGCCAAATGTCCCGACCGCGGCCTGAATGGCGGCCTCAACCTCCCAATAGCGGCTGACGTCGCAGGGAATAGCCAAGGCCTGCGGCCCGATTTCACCTGCCAACTCTGCGATCTCGTCTCCCTTGCGGGCGGCCAGAACCACGTTGGCACCGGCGGCCGCAAATTCCCGTGCTGCGGCGGCACCGATCCCGCGGCTCGCACCGGTCACAAATACACATTTTCCCGCGAAGTCTGCCATCTGGTCCTCCTGTGATCTTTGCACATTCGTAATAAACCCCTAAGTTGAGGTCCAGAAATTCAGCCTTGACGATTTTGCGAGGAAACGCCGAAGGTCTGGCCAAATGCTATTTTCTGAAAGGTACGTTATGACGACCCGTTTATTACTAGGCGCCTCTGTCGCGTGGGGCGCACTGGCCACAGCAGCGGCCGCTGATGTCACCCCCGAAGAGGTGTGGGCCGGTTGGCAGACCGCGATGGAAAGCATCTATGGCGGCTACACGGCGGCCAGCGAAGAAATGAATGGCGACACGCTCGTCATCATGGACCTGAAGGTTTCGACAGATTTTCCCGAAGGTACAATGTCTTTCACCGTGCCCAGCATCGAGCTGAAGGATAATGGCGACGGCACTGTGACCGTGACCACCGCGAATGAGTATGACGGCATGGTCAGCATCGAAGAAGACGGCCAGACCATGGATATGGATCTGTATGTCCGCCAGATCGGTGCGTCGATGATCGTCAGCGGGTCGCCCGAAGACCTAACTTCTACTTACAGCGCTGAATCTGTGTCGGTTGGACTGGATGAGTTGAAGGCCGACGGCCAAACCATCCCGAATGCTCTGGTCGATATCACCCTGAACGGCATGTCGGGGACGTCAAACCTGCAGGAGACGTCGACGGAACAAGCCTATCAGGTCGAAAACATCCACATGGATGTGTCGATGAAGAACCCCGACACCGACGACACCGTCAAGCTGGATGCGCTGCTGAATGCGGTTGAGGTTACCTCGAAATCTGAGGGCAACATGGCGGCGATGGCCGACCTGCACCAGATGGCAAGCGAAGGCGGCACCTTCTCGTTCGACGGCGGCATTGCTGGCACTGACATCACGGTGAGCGGCGTGGCAGAGGGCAGCCCCTTTGCGGTCGCACTCGCATCTGGTGCCGGATCGGTTTCGTCAGGTCTGAGCGACGCGGGGCTTGTCTATGACTCGCTAACCAAAGACGTCACGGCCACCATCGAAGTGAATGCCTTCCCGCAGCCGATCGAGCTGGCGATCGCCGAATATGGCACCAACGCGACGATCCCAGTTCTGCCGTCCGAAGAGCCTGCGCCTGCGGCGATCGGCGTTGCGCTGCGTGATTTCACCATGTCGGATGCGCTGTGGGATATCTTTGATCCCGCGAAAATCCTGCCCCGCATTCCGGCCACCATCGCGCTGGGTCTCGAAGGGGATGCGATCATCCGCGAGGCGCTGTTTGATCCTGCCCAGTCCGAGAAAATCGCCGAAATGTTCGAAGAGGGCAATCCGCCCGTCACGCTGGATAATCTGCGCCTGAGTGAACTGGAAGTTACGGCCGCTGGCGCGATGATCACCGGCACCGGCGATCTGACCTTTGACAACGAGGATCTGGAGACCTTTAACGGCTTTCCCCGTCCCGAGGGCGAAGTCAGCCTGCGCGCGGTCGGTCTGAACGGTCTGCTCGATAATCTGGGCCAGATGGGCATCCTGCCTGCCGAACAGTTGATGGGCCCGCGCATGATGCTGTCGATGTTCACCGTGGTTGAGGCCCAAGACACCCTGACCTCGACCATCGAGTTCTTGAGCGGTGGCCAGATCAAGGCCAACGGCCAGCGCATCCGCTAATCGTGCGTACAGAGATTGGTTGGTCCCTTTGCGGTTGGGGCCAACCTTGCAAGCGCGGCTCTCAAAGGCTACCTCAGGACCCTAAGATCGGAGGTACCGCATGACGGAACGGCTACAAACCCTCACCCAGCAATTGCTCGAGGCCGCCAAGCGCGCGGGCGCAGACAGCGCCGACGCGATGGCGATGCACGGCACTTCGGTGGAAATCGATGTGCGTCAGGGGCAGCTGGAACAGGCGGAGCGCTCCGAAGGGGTCGATATTGGCCTGCGTGTCATGGTTGGCCAGCGCCAAGCCAATGTTTCGGCCTCTGACACCAGCAGCGCGACCATCGAAACACTGGCTGCGCGCGCTGTCGCGATGGCCAAAGAAGCCCCCGAAGACCCCTATCTGTGTCTGGCAGAAGCAGGTCAGTTCGCTACTGACTACGATGCAGGGGCGCTGGAACTCGCTGATTCTTCGGCGGAACCTTCGGCGGCAGAGCTTCAAGAGGATGCGCGCCGCGCCGAGGCTGCAGCGCTTGCCCAAGAGGGCGTAACTCAAGTGCAATCCGCTGGCGCGAGCTATGGCGCGCGCGAAATCTGGATCGCAACCACCAATGGGTTTTCGGGTGGGTACGGGCGCACCGGACGCAGTCTGTCTTGCGTTGCTATCGCGGGCGAGGGCCTGAAGATGGAGCGTGACTACGACGGCGATTCCCGTACCTTCCAAGAGGACCTGCGCAGCGCTGAAGAGATTGGCGCAACGGCTGGCCAGCGGGCTGTTGAACGTCAAGGCGCGCGCAAGCCCCCGACCGGCGCCTATCCAGTGATGTATGACGAGCGTATTTCGTCCGGATTGATCGGGCATCTGCTGTCTGCCGTGAACGGCGCGATGGTGGCACGAGGCTCCAGCTTCGTGCGCGAAGACTTGGGGCGTCAGGTGCTGCCCAAGGCTCTGTCTATCTTGGAGAACCCCCACCGTTTGCGCCAAACCGGCTCGCGTCCCTTTGATGCCGAAGGTCTGCCGACCGCGCCGCGCACCATTGTGCAAGACGGTGTGCTGATGGGCTGGACGCTGGATCTGTCGACGGGTCGCAAGTTGCGTATGCCGTCTACAGCGAACGCAGGCCGCAGCACGGGATCGTCGCCGTCGCCGGTTGTGTCAAACGTTGCTCTTACCCAAGGGGACAAGACTCGCGATGAATTGCTGCGCGAGATGGGCACCGGCCTATTGGTCACATCGCTAATTGGCAGCAGCATCAACCCGACCACGGGCGACTATTCGCGCGGTGCCTCGGGCTTCTGGGTCGAAAATGGCGAGATCGCGTATCCGGTCAACGAATGTACGCTTGCCGGAAATCTGCGCGATATGCTGATGCAGATCACCCCCGCAAACGACGCCCGCGACTACCTGAGCCGTGTTGTGCCGTCCTTGCTTGTCGAAGGGCTCACCATTGCCGGAGCTTGATGCAGATCGGGCCTTGCTGGCAGAGGCGGCGCAGAAGGCGGGTGAAATCGCCTTGCGCCACTTTCGAAATGCGCCGCAGGTCTGGAATAAACCGGGGGACGCGGGCCCCGTCACCGAAGCTGATCTAGAGGTTGATGCCTTCTTGCGCGGGTTCCTGACGCAGGCGCGCCCAGATTACGGTTGGTTGTCCGAAGAGACAGAGGATGACGCTGCCCGTTTGGACTCGGATCGCGTGTTTATCGTGGATCCGATTGATGGCACACGGTCCTTTATCCAAGGCGAGAATAGCTGGTCCCATTCCTTGGCCATTGCGGACAAGGGGCAGATCACTGCGGGTCACGTCTATCTGCCGGTCAAGGATTTGCACTACACCGCCGCGCTTGGGCAGGGTGCGACCTGCAACGGTGCGGCCCTGAAGGCAGCGCAGCGCGACACGCTCGCTGGTGCAGACATTCTGGCCACGCGCCCAAACATGGAGGCGCAGAACTGGCGATCCTTGCCCCAGATCACGCGGCACCATCGCCCGTCGCTGGCTTATCGCTTGTGTCTGGTGGCTGAGGGACGGTTCGATGCGATGCTGACCCTGCGCGATGCGTGGGAGTGGGACATTGCTGCTGGCACGTTGATTGCGGCCGAGGCTGGCGTGAGCGTGACGGATCGTAAGAATGTGCCACTGATCTTTAACCGCCCTGACCCCGCAAGCGAGGGCGTGATCGCTGCGAATCCGGCGCTTCATCAGGAAATCTACGCTGCTTTGCGCTAGAATTGGCTGCGAAACGCTGCTCTGATCAACACTTGCTTGACCGATTGGACCAGACCCGTAGGCTGCGCAGGCTTTTTGCGCCATTTCGGCTTTCTTAACATCCGCTCATGTATCGCCAACTTGCCCTTTCTCTTGCTGTCGGCCTGAAACCCGGTCGCCGTGTGGACGCAGACGCCCTCTGGGCACCGCGCCCCGAGGGTATGTTGGTGTGGCTCCATGCCGCCAGTGCGCCCGACTTGGCGGCATTGCTGCATTTGATCCCACGGCTTGAAACACTCGAGCCGATGCCGTCGGTCTTACTCACCATGCAAGAGGGGTTGGGCTGCCCCGGTGCATTGCCTGATCATGTAATGGTCGAACATCCGCCGCAGGATACGCTGGCGCAGGCCACGGCTTTTGTGCAGCATTTCAAACCGGACATGGGGCTGTATTGCGGCGCGCCGCTGCGGCAGACGCTGCTCTGGGCGATGGAACGTCAAAAGGTGCCGTTGACCCTGACGAACGCCAGCGCGTCAGAGCTGGACCCGCCAGGATTTCGGTTTGATCGCGCGGCGCAGCAGGCCTTGGCCCAGTGCTTTGACCATATCATTTGCAAGGACGATTTGGCAGCGCGCCGGATTAACAAGCTGCGAGGGACCAAAGCGCCGGCCATCCCTCTAGGCCGGTTGGAGGAAGGCAGTGTTGCGCCGTCCGCCGATCCGATCAAGCTAGAGGCCTTGCGTCCCGCGCTGGCTGGCCGCCCCGTCTGGCTGGCTGCTGAAACCCGCCCCGGCGAAGAGCCGATGGTGGCCGAGGCCCAACGGCAGATGACACGCTTCTCTCACAGGCTCCTGAGCGTGATTGCGCCTGATGATCCGAGCAGAGGCATAGGTTTGGCCGAAACACTGCGCGCCCAAGGCTGGCATGTGGCTCTTCGTAGCAAAGACGACCCCATCACCGAGGATGTGCAGGTCGTCGTTGTGGATGTCTGCGGGGAGTTGGGGCTGTGGTACCGACTTGCGCCGATCACATTCGTCGGCAGTTCGCTTGTGCCTGGCTTCGGTGGGCAAGACCCCTTTGCCCCTGCTGCGCTTGGGTCCGCGTTACTTTATGGGCCCAACGTGGGCAATTACTTGGACAGCTACAGCCGTTTGGTGAACGCGGGCGGCGCGCGGATCGTCAAGGATGCCAGTTCCTTGGCGCAGGGGCTGCAACTGCTGCTCGCGCCGGACAAGGCGGCTGCGCAGGCCCATGCTGCGTGGGAAGTGGCCTCGCGCGGGGCCGAAGTGACTGATAAAGTGCTCGAAATTCTGCAAGAGCAGCTCGACGAAAAGGCTTTCTGATCCATGCAAGCACCGTCTTTCTGGTACACTACGCCGGAGCGTCCGAACTGGCGGGCCCGACTTCTGGCCCCTGTTGGTGCGCTGTACGCGGCGGCGACCGCGCGGCGGCTGGCCAAAGGCGCGTGGGAAAAACTGGGTGTCCCTGTGATCTGCATTGGCAACATCAACGCGGGCGGCACGGGCAAAACGCCGACCACCATCGCAATTGCGCAGCGGCTGATTGAGGCTGGGTACAAGCCGCACGCGGTCAGCCGTGGATATGGCGGGTCTGTTACGGAACCGACGACGGTCAAAGAGCAGGTGCACACGGCCCAACAGGTTGGGGATGAGCCGCTGCTGCTGGCTGCCTTCATGCCTGTGCATGTGGCAAAGGATCGTGCGACGGGCGCGGCCTTGGCAATTGCCGAAGGGGCAGACGTGATCCTGCTGGATGATGGCTTTCAGAACCCCGCTCTGCACAAGGACATCGCGATCGTTGTTGCGGACGCGGACAAAGGGTTCGGGAACGGGCGCTGCCTGCCTGCGGGGCCTTTGCGCGAACCTGTGAGCGTTGGACAAGCGCGCGCGGACATCACGTTGTCGATTGGCTTGCCCGAGGCACAGGAACGGTTCGCTGCCCAGTGGGCCAACGCCGTCACAACGCCGCATATGACAGGGCAATTGAAGCCGTTGAGGACGGGCATGGACTGGTCGATGATGCCCTTGCTCGCCTTTGCGGGGATTGGGCATCCAGAGAAGTTTTTCGCCACCTTGCGCAGCCTCGGCGCGCCGCTGGTGCGGGCAGAGGCATTGTCGGACCATCAGGAATTGACACCCGCCTTGATGCAAAGGCTCGAGGCCGACGCTCGCGGGGCAGGGGCGCAATTGGTGACGACAGAGAAGGATGCGGTGCGTTTGCCGGACAGCTTCCGCCGCAAGGTGCTGACGCTGCCCGTGCGGCTGGAAATCGCGGATTGGTCGGCGTTGGATGCCAAACTCGCCGAGATCGGGCTGCCCATCTCGTGAAACGGGGGCGCTATGCACGCCCCCAGAGGTCTTAGGCTTCGGAGGCCTTGATCAGATCGATCGCCTCTTGCGCGGTCTCGACATAGTGGAACAGGTCCAAATCTTCGGGCGCGATGGTGCCCGCGTTTTTCAGGGCGTCCCAGTTCACGATGCTCTCCCAGAACTCGCGACCGAACAGCAGGATCGGCACAGTCTTCATCCGCTTGGTCTGGATCAGGGTCAGAGTTTCGAACAGCTCGTCCAAGGTGCCAAAGCCACCGGGGAAAATCGTGATCGCGCGGGCGCGCATCAGGAAGTGCATCTTGCGGATGGCAAAGTAGTGGAAGTTGAAGCTGAGCTCGGGCGTCACATAGGGGTTCGGTGCCTGCTCGTGGGGCAGAACGATGTTGAAACCGATGGACCGGCCGCCTGCATCAATCGCACCGAGGTTACCTGCTTCCATCACGCCGGGGCCGCCGCCTGTGGCGACGACATTCTCGGTCCCGCCGGTCTTCAGCGACTCTTCGGTCATCAGACGGGCGAATTCGCGGGCTTCGTCGTAGTAGTGTGACAGCTCTGCCATCGCGGGGCTGCGGGCCATATCGCGGCGCTCTGGGCTGGGAATGCGTGCGCCGCCGAACATTACGACGGTCGACTGCACGTTCTGTTCATTCAGGATCAGTTCAGGCTTCAGCAATTCCAGCTGCAACCGCACGGGGCGCAGTTCGTCCTGCTTCAGGAAGTCCAGATCGTGGAAGGCCAACTGGTACGAGGGGGACAGAGTTTGCGGTGTGCGGGGCACGCCTTCGGCCAGGCGAATGTCGCGTTCGGCGTCGGGTAGCGGGTTCTGTCGATGATCTTTCATAATGGCTCCGATAGGGATCTGTTCTTTAAGAGCTAAGTGTTTCCCAACAGCTTTGCCAGTCGGGCGTATCAAACATGTGTATTTCCCGTTCACAGTGACCGATTATCAGGCTAAAAGCCCGCAAGTTTTGAAACAGCCAAACACTTGCTAAGGAGCCTGCCAATGTCCAACGCGCAGCTGGAAGCCGCCATCGAGGCAGCGTGGGAAAACCGCGACCAGATCACCCCCGCCACCACTGGCGAGACCCGCGAAGCGATCGAAGACACGCTGAACGCTCTGGACAGCGGTAGCCTGCGCGTCGCGGAGAAGACCGAAAGCGGCGACTGGCATGTGAACCAGTGGGCGAAAAAGGCCGTGCTTCTGGGCTTCCGCATCAAGGACATGGAAATCCAGACCGGCGGTCCGCAGGACAGTGGCTGGTGGGACAAAGTCGACAGCAAGTTCAAAGGCTGGGGCGAGAACCAGTGGAAAGCCGCTGGCTTCCGCGCCGTGCCCAACTGCGTAGTGCGCAAGTCGGCCTACATTGCGCCCGGCGTTGTGCTGATGCCGTCGTTTGTGAACCTTGGTGCTTACGTTGACGAAGGCACCATGGTCGACACTTGGGCGACCGTCGGGTCTTGTGCGCAGATCGGCAAGGGCGTGCACCTGTCCGGCGGCGTCGGCATCGGCGGCGTGCTGGAGCCCATGCAGGCTGGCCCGACCATCATTGAGGACAATTGCTTTATCGGCGCGCGTTCCGAGGTCGTCGAAGGCTGCATCATCCGCGAAGGTTCGGTTCTGGGTATGGGCGTCTACATCGGCAAATCGACCAAGATCGTTGACCGTGAGACCGGCGAAGTCATGTACGGCGAAGTTCCCCCGTACTCGGTCGTCGTTTCGGGCTCTATGCCTTCGAAGAACGGCATCAACCTGTACTGCGCGGTCATCGTGAAGCGCGTGGACGAGAAGACCCGCAGCAAGACCGGCATCAACGAACTGCTGCGTGACTGATCAGGAATTCTGTTCAGTTTTGTGAACGGATTGTGGGCGTTCCATCGCGGGGCGCCCTTTTTTATTGGGAACAATCCTCGGACGTTCGGACTTGAGTGGGCAGTAACTGTTTCGTCTTTGAGGAGAATAATTATGGCCGGTCTTGGTTGGCTTCTTGCTATTATCGTTGGTGCTCTTGCGGGCTGGATTGCTGAAAAGCTGATGCATGCACGCATGGGTTTGTTGCTGAATATTGTTCTGGGTATTCTAGGTGCGATCGTTCTGAACGCGGTTCTGATGGTTGTGTTTGGTGGCACTCTGGGTGGTGTGATCGGTCAGCTGATCGTTGGTATCATCGGTGCGTGTATTCTAATCGCCATCGCTCGTGCGGTTCGTAAACCTGCATAAGTCCGGACCTTTTACCGGATAACCAAGGGCCGGTTGTTCCACGTGGAAATGCCGGCCTTTTGCTTGCGCTGAGGATCCATGTTCGCAGACCTGTCCACCCCGCTTTTGTTTACCGTCTTTGCGATTGCTGCGTTTGTGGTTGTGGTCGTCTCGATCAAAGCCACCGAATTGGCCGATATTATTGCCGACCGCACCGCCTTGGGCGAGGCGATGGTAGGTGCGCTGATCCTTGGCGGGGCGACGTCCCTATCGGGAGTCGTTGTTTCCGTAACGGGGGCTTATAGCGGGGACGCCAGTTTCGCGTTTTCGAACGCGGTTGGGGGGATCGCGGCGCAGACTCTCTTCTTGGCGATCGCGGACCTACTGCACAAGCGCGCCAATCTAGAACACGCTGCCGCAGAGCCCGCGAACCTGTTCCAAGCTGTCCTGCTTTTGATCCTGTTGTCCTTGCCCATCGCGGCCATGTCGGGACCGGACATCGCCTATTTCGGCGTGCATCCGGCTTCTATCGCGCTGTTCCTAGCGTATGTGTGGGGTGTCCGTATCGCAGGGGATGTCAGCGACAACCCGATGTGGAAACCTGTAGAAACCCGCGAGACCCGCCATGACGAGCCTGAAGATGACCACGAGGCAGGCAAGTCCGCATCTAAACCCATCGCTGTATTCGTTGTGCTGGTGGCGATCATGGGCGCGTGCGGCTTTGTGATTTCGCAGGTGGGCGGTGAATTCATCGAACGCTTTGGCCTGTCGTCATCCTTGGTTGGTTCACTTGTGACGGCAGTCGTGACGTCTCTGCCCGAGTTTGTGACGACGTTGGTCGCCGTGCGCCGCGGGGCGCTCCAGCTTGCGGTGGGTGGGATCATCGGCGGCAACACATTTGACACGCTGTTCCTTGTGTTCTCGGACGTGGCCTATCGAGACGGTTCGCTCTACCACGCGGTGGGGATGAGCGATCTGTATTGGTTGGCCACGGGCATGCTGATGACTGCGGTGCTGCTGGGGGGGCTGATCCTGCGTCAGCGCAAGGGTCCCGCCAAGATCGGGATCGAGAGTGTGTTGATGATGGCGGTCTACGCCACCGCCGTCGCGGTCGAGGTCACAGCCCGCTAAGGCTTGACTTCGCGCCCGCCGCGCCCCATCGACAGGCCGTCCAGTTATCCAGAGGCCGATATGTCCGAGAAAAGCGAAAAACCCCGCAAGAAACAGCAGGTCTACACGCTGGTGATCGAGCTTGGCCGCAAGAAGGGCGACGGCCTGCCCAAGAACGCCACCGGCGCGGGCCTTATGTGCTATGCCAGCGGCGTAGACGAGGCTGAGGCGGTTCGTGAAACCGTCGCCATCCTGAAGCAGGCCGATATGGCCCCGCTGGATGTGACCGGTTACGGTACGCTGGAAGAGCGAGAAAAGCAGGGCCACGAGATTGGCGCTGAAGAGCGCGAGTTGATGGAACGCGCGTTGGCCGAGAACTCTGTGATCATCGCGCAGATGGACCCCTATTACGACTGACCCCTGTCATCCCGTCCGGATTTCGATAAAAGTGGCCCCGAAGCAAAGGAGCCACCCATGACTGACACCTGCCCTGTCGATCTCACCGCCAACCTGATCCGCTGCCCCTCGGTTACCCCCGAAGAAGGTGGTGCGCTGGAATTGCTGGCTGGTGTTCTGGGAGATGCGGGCTTTGAGTGCACGCGGGTGGACCGGAACGGCACGCCAAACCTTTTTGCCCGTTGGGGTGCCAAAGGCGCGGCGAAATCGCTGGGGTTCAACGGGCACACGGATGTGGTGCCCGTGGGCGATGTGGCGGACTGGACCGTCGATCCCTTTGGTGCCGAAATCAAAGGCCCGAACATGTACGGCCGCGGCGCGTGCGACATGAAATCGGGCGTGGCGGCCTTTGCCGCGGCGGCTGTGGATTTCGTCCAGAGCCAGAAGCCCGACGGCGCAGTGATCCTGACTATCACCGGTGACGAAGAAGGTCCGGCGCGGGACGGCACCGTCGCCTTGCTGGACTGGATGGATGCGCAGGGCGAGCGCATGACTGACTGTCTGGTGGGCGAGCCGACTTGCCCGAATGAAATGGGCGAGATGATTAAGATCGGTCGCCGTGGGTCGCTGACCGCAAAGTTCACCATCATTGGCCAGCAGGGGCACGTCGCCTATCCCCACCGCGCGAAAACGCCGATGGCGCCTATGGTTCGCCTGATGGATCGCCTTGCCAGTCACACGCTGGACGAGGGGACCGATCATTTCGATCCGTCGACCCTGCAGATCACGACAATCGACACGGGCAATGCTGCGACGAACGTGATCCCAAATCAGGTTAAATCCACGGTTAACATCCGTTTCAACGACGCTCACACGGGCGACAGTCTGCTCGCTTGGATGCGGGCAGAGGCGGACAAAGTCGCCGAAGAGTTCGGGGTCGACGTCCAGATGACCACCAACATCTCGGGCGACAGCTTTGTGACCGAACCGGGCGCCTTTAGCGAAATGATCGTCAGTGCAGTGCAGTCCGTGACGGGCAAGACGCCGGAACTGTCGACCTCTGGCGGGACATCGGACGCGCGGTTTGTCAAAAACCATTGCCCTGTGGTGGAATGCGGGCTGGTTGGTACCTCGATGCACCAAGTGGATGAATACGTGGTGGTTGAGCAAATTCGCCAACTCAAGGACATCTACACCCGCATCCTGACGGACTATTTTGCATGAGTTACAAGATTACCCCGACCGATGATCTGGATGCCTGCATGGCGATCCGGTTCACCGTATTCGTCGATGAACAGGGCGTCCCCGCCGAGATTGAGCATGACGACTATGACATGGTCGCGCGGCACCTTTTGGCGACTAAGAACGGCCGTCCCGTCGGCACCGCGCGTATCGTTTTGCAGGGCAGCGCGGGTAAAATCGGGCGTGTCGCAGTGCTGAAAGAGGCTCGGGGCACAGGCCTTGGCGCAGCGCTTGTTCGGGCGTGCGAGAAAGAAATGAAGAAGCTGCCCGACGTCAAGGAAACCATCCTGACCGCGCAGACCAGTGCGCTGGGGTTCTACGAAAAACTGGGCTATGTGGCCGAAGGCGATGAATTCGAGGACGCGGGAATTCCGCACCTCTTGATGCGCAGGCCCCTGCGATAAGGGCTCTCGCTTTGTGAATGACGGCGCCTTTTGCCTGTGATAGGGGCGAAGGTATGAAGCAGTTGCCCACAAAAGCTGACATCCTGAACTGGATCGAAGCGAACCCGACCCAAGCCAACAAGCGTGACATTGCCAAAGCCTTTGGCATCAAAGGGGCTGCGCGCATCGAATTAAAGCTTCTCTTGCGAGAGCTTGAGGACGAGGGGCATCTGGAAAAGCGCAAGAAATCCTATCGTGACCCTGACACCCTGCCGCCTGTGAGCGTGTTGATGATGCACGCACCCGATATCGATGGGGATCAGTTTGCCAAGCCTTTGGAATGGCATGGCGAAGGGGTGGAGCCGCGCATCCTGTATATCAAACGTCAGACCGATCCGGCGCTTGGCGAAGGGGACCGCATTCTGGGCAAGCTGCAGGCTGTCAAGGATCAGGACTACCATTATGAGGCGCGCCTGATCCGCAAAATTGGTGCAAACCCGCAGCGGATGCTAGGGGTCTACCGCGAGGGCTCCGAAGGGGCCCGGATCGTGCCGATCGACAAGGGGTCGGACAAGGAATGGATCGTGCCCGCAGGTCTGACTGGCGGAGCCAAAGACGGCGAGTTGGTCGAGGCGGAAACCGCTGGGCCCAAGCACCGGATGGGCTTGCCCAAAGCGCGGATTGTAGAACGCCTTGGCGACCCAAGCGCGCCGCGCGCCGTATCCCTGATCGCGATACACCATCACGGGATCCCGGATGCCTTCCCGGATAAGGTGATTGCCGAAGCTGACGCGATGAAGCCCGCTGGCATGAAGGGTCGCGAGGACATGCGCGACATGCCCTTGGTTACGATCGACCCTGCGGATGCACGCGATCACGATGACGCCGTGTGGGCGTACCGTGACGAAGACCCAAATAACGAGGGCGGCTTCGTCCTGTGGGTCGCGATTGCGGATGTGTCCCATTACGTGCAGCCCGGGTCTTATCTGGATAACGAAGCGCGCAAGCGTGGCAACTCCAGCTACTTCCCCGACCGAGTGGTTCCGATGCTGCCAGACCGTCTGTCTGGTGACCTGTGTTCGCTGCACGAAGGGGTGCCGCGCGCTGTGATTGCCTGCGAAATTCGTATCGATGCCCACGGCAAGAAGATCGGTCATCGCTTCGTACGGGGGATGATGCAGTCGGCGGCCTCTCTCACATATGAGCAGGCGCAGGCTGGCCGCGATGGCAATCCGGACGACAAGACCGCGCCGCTGATGGATGATGTGATCCATCCCTTGTTCGATGCCTACGCCGCGCTGGTCGAGGCTTGCAAGGATCGTCAGCCGTTGGAATTGGACCTGCCAGAGCGTCGAGTGGAGTTGGGGGATGACGGCAAGGTCGCTTCGATCACGATGAAAGAGCGTCTGGACGCTCACAAGCTGATCGAAGAGATGATGGTTCTGGCCAACGTCTGCGTCGCCGAAACGCTGGAAAAGAAGCGCACGCCGCTGCTGTACCGCGTCCACGAAGAGCCGCCAGCAGATAAACTGGAGTCTCTGCGCGAGGTCGCGAGCGAGTCAGGTTACACGTTGGCCAAAGGGCAGGTGCTGCAAACTCGTCACCTGAATAAACTGCTGAACGATGCGGCGGGTAGTGACGAAGCTGAGCTGATCAACCTGTCCACTCTGCGTGCGATGACACAGGCTTATTATTGCGCGGATAACTTCGGGCATTTTGGTTTGGCGTTGATGCGATACGCGCACTTTACCTCGCCCATCCGCCGTTATGCGGACCTGATTGTGCACCGCGGCCTGATCTCGGCGCACAAATGGGGCGACGATGGCCTATCGCCCGAGGATGTCGAGCGTCTGGAAACCACAGCCAAGCATATCTCGGACACCGAACGCCGGTCCATGATGGCCGAGCGGGACACGACTGACCGCTATCTGGCGGCCTATCTGTCAGAACGCGTGGGTGCAGAGATGACCGGCCGGATCAGCGGGATCGCGCGGTTTGGAGCCTTTGTGAAGCTGGACGAAACCGGCGCAGACGGGCTCTTGCCGATCCGTACGCTGGGGCGTGAATTCTTCCACCATGACGCAGAGAGTCAGACCCTGATGGGCTCGGAAACCGGCCTTCTGATCGGCTTGGGGCAGCGCGTGACAGTTCGCATTGCTGAAGCGGTCGCCGTGACCGGTGGTCTGACGCTGGAACTTCTAGAGATCGAAGGCAAAGCCTTGCCCCGCGGCAAGCAGCGCCCTGCAAGGGGTCCGGCCAAGCGCAAGATGGTCAAGGAAAAGCGCAAGCGCGATCGGATTGAACGCAAGGTCAAGCATAAGCGGAAGTAAACGCCTGACCGCACCGGTCCAGATAGAGCATGATTCGTTTGTCGGACCGGATGCGGTGACGCAGGGGCGTTTCCATCGGTAAATTGCGGATCGCCCCTAGGACTGCCAGACAGGCTGCGTCAGCTGCGGTGGGCGTATCCCCCAGAACATAGGGCCGATCCCCTAGAAATTCGGCCAGCGCTGACAGGTCCCGTTCGACCAGAGCCAGGCGCTCGGCCTCGGTGCAGCGGGCAATACCGTGTCGTTCCAGCCCGCGCCGCACGCTTTTGCGGATCATTTCGCCCACGGGCGCCCGCATCACTGCGGGCATCTCCCCGAAAAAGGCCGCTCTGAAAATTGCCCATCCGTCATCGTGGACCCAGCGGTCGTGGACCAGTGCATGGTAGGGCCAATCTTCGATCAACCGCATGATTGCCTGACCTTTTGCGCGATCTTCAAAGGCGCAGGTCGCGTAGAAATCCGTGCCGGCCCGCTCGAGAGCGGCTTGGATCAGGTGACTGTCGGCGATGGTTTCGTTGTTCCATTGCAAGACGGGCAGTTTGCCATGGGGCATGCGGGACGGGTTGGACACGTCTTTGCGCTGCCAAGGTTGCCCCGACATGTTCAGAAGATGGATCGTTTTCGAGCAGAAGGGACTGAGCGAAGGCTCGTGCAGACCCGCTGGGAACGTCAGTAAGGTGATCATGCGCAATGTTGGTAAAATCGGAGTTGCGCCAGCCTAGCATGGGTTTGGAAAATCCCGTTGTGCGCGCTCGGGTATGTGGGCGGATTGCTGCGCTATTTCCTTGCAATGCGCAAAACACTGCCATTTCCTTGGGAATTCAGGGCGGTCCGTTTGCCAGTTGCCGTGTGTGCGTTAGCCTTTCACGCATGAATAATAAGAGCAGGTATCGAAAATGTCCCTCTGGTTGAGAGTTTCGACAGGAGTTTTGGCGCTCTTTGCGACGCAGGTGGCGGCAACAGATCTGGCGTTGCGTCCTGTGGTGCGGCCCGCAACGCCGGTGGCACTTTCGCAAAGCGCTGGTTATTCTGCAGACGTAATACGCCCCCAAGCGCGCCCTGCGCTGGCCCGAACTGCAGAGGTGCCACCTGTGACCGAGATATCCGCAAATCCAGGATATAGTGACTGGGTGCGCGCCTTCTATCCGAGGGCGCGGGCAGGCGGGATCAGCGAGGCTACGCTGAAACGGGCCTTTTCCGGTGCGCAATATCTGCCTGATGTGATCCGGCGTGACCGCAATCAGTCCGAATTTACCAAGACGCTTTGGGATTATCTGGACAGTGCAGCGTCGGACGCGCGGATCCGGAACGGCAAAGCGGCCCTGCAGAAATATGCGAGCACTCTGAACGCGATCGAGAAGCGCTATGGCGTTGACAAAGAAGTCGTCGCCGCTGTTTGGGGCTTGGAAAGCGCCTATGGCAGTTATCGCGGCGATACAGATATCGTCAGTGCATTGTCGACTCTGGCTTTCGATGGACGGCGCGGCGCATTTTTCGAGCAGCAGCTCGTGGCGGCGCTGGGAATCCTGCAGTCAGGGGATGTCGCACCTCGGAATATGACCGGATCATGGGCCGGAGCGATGGGACACACGCAGTTTATTCCGACCAGTTATCTCGACTATGCGGTCGATTTTAACGGTGATGGCCGCCGCGATATCTGGAGCGACGATCCCACAGATGCGCTGGCCTCGACCGCGGCCTATTTGGCGCAGTTTGGTTGGGTCAGCGGAATGCCTTGGGGAGTCGAGGTGAAGATACCCCAAGGGTTCGACTACACGCTCGCGGATCGCAAAACTCTGCGCATGCCCTCGGATTGGGCGCGGTTGGGGATCACGGACATGTCGGGCAAGCCTGTGCGAGATTTCGGGTCTGCCTCGATCTTGCTGCCTGCGGGGGCGCAAGGCGCAGCGTTTATGATCTTCAAGAATTTTGAGGTCATTGAGCGGTACAACACCGCCGATGCTTATGTGATCGGAGTTGGGCACTTGAGTGACCGTCTCAAGGGGGCAGGTCCGATCCAATCGGATTGGCCGCGCGGGGATCGGGCCCTGACCTTTGCTGAGCGCAAAGAATTGCAGGACCGCCTGACCCGTGCCGGTTTCTCGACCCAAGGGATCGACGGACGGATTGGGCCGAACACAATCGACGCCGTGCGGTCTTATCAGCAGTCCGCAGGCTTGATACCTGATGGGTATCCGTCGCTCAGGCTGCTGGAGCGGCTACGCTAGAGCTTAAATAATCTCGTCTTCGTCGAACATGGGTGCGGCCAGAAGTTCGGCGTGCATCAACTCAACGGTGTCCTCGGCGGCCGCGGTCTGTTTGACCTGCGCGATGTGGTAGATCGCGTCGCCTTCGTTCACGACTGGCATGACAGCTCGGCCCACTATGATCCCGCTGCTTTCGGCGATGATCTCTGTCTCTTTTTCACCAAAGGGGTCAGAGATCATGCCCATGACATCGCCTTCGCTGACCATTTCGCCGCGCCGCTTGAAAGTCCGCATCAGTCCGCCCATCGGGGCACGTGTCCAAGCAGAGTTTAGCGACATTAATGGAGCGGTTTTCGCGGTTGGCACGCCCTTTTTCGCGATCATTCCAAGGTCGCGCAT
Source organism: Donghicola sp. (assembly GCF_025210255.1). Taxonomy (NCBI): domain Bacteria; kingdom Pseudomonadati; phylum Pseudomonadota; class Alphaproteobacteria; order Rhodobacterales; family Roseobacteraceae; genus Donghicola; species Donghicola sp. The sequence goes on from NZ_JAOARZ010000027.1 coordinate 59,674, forward strand.
CACCCGCAGGATACCGGCGACGCCCGTACGCACGGCCATCTCGTCAAAGCGCAATCCTTCGCCTGCTTCGTACAGTAGAATGTCGACGCCGCGCTCTTTGGCGACGCCACGGAGCGATCCGTCACGCAGTTTCGAGGTCATGATCACAGGCGCGCCAAAGCTTTTGGCCAAGTCCATCAGGCGATCATTGCCGGGCGAGATGCGGATTTGTGGCAGGTTGGTGCGGTGTACGGCCGCCGAATGCAGGTCGATGCCCAAATCCGCGCGCAAAACTACGTCGTTCAAAAAGATGTGGGCGAGACGGCTGGCCAGTGATCCAGTCGGATGCCCTGGAAAGCTGCGGTTCAGGTCGCGTCGGTCTGGCAGATATCGCGAGTGGCTGAGAAAGCCAAAGGAGTTCACGATCGGTACTACCAGCAGGGTGCCCGCCAAGCGATTTAGCGAGGGCACGCGCAAGAGACGGCGTACGATTTCAACGCCGATCACCTCGTCTCCGTGAACGCCAGCGCTGACGAACATGGTCGGGCCCTCTTTGGCGCCATGAATCACATGGACCGATAGATTAACGGGGGTGTGGTCGGACTGAACCGTAACCGGAAGGTCGACCGTGGCTCGAAGGCCAGCCGGAATAGAGCATCCGGCAATTTCAAAAGGCTTGCGGCGGGTCATATCTGCAACTTTCTGACGTCATCCCTCTGTTTCACACGCAATCGCGAGGGTGAAGCCCTTTTCGACAGCCGCAGGATAGAGTACACCGCCCGCCGTACTGTAACGGAGGACCCAAATATGGGCTATAAGGTCGTCGTCGCCGGCGCCACAGGCAATGTGGGCCGCGAAATGCTGAACATTCTGGCGGAACGCCAGTTCCCCGTCGATGAGTTGGCAGCGCTGGCAAGCCGCCGCAGCCTCGGCACAGAAGTAAGCTTTGGCGACAAGACACTCACGACTCAGGATATCGAACAGTTCGATTTCTCGGGTTGGGATATCGCTCTGTTCGCCATCGGGTCGGATGCGACCAAAAAATACGCGCCGATCGCAGCAGCGGCTGGCTGTGTTGTCATCGATAACAGCTCGCTCTACCGCTACGATCCCGACGTGCCGCTCGTCGTTCCCGAAGTGAACCCCGAAGCCGTTGACAACTACGGCAAGAAGAACATCATCGCGAACCCCAACTGCTCGACCGCGCAGATGGTTGTCGCTCTGAAGCCTTTGCATGACCGCGCCAAGATCAAGCGCGTCGTCGTCAGCACCTACCAGTCGGTGTCGGGCAGCGGCAAAGAGGCGATTGACGAACTTTGGGACCAGACCAAGGGCATGTATGTCCCCGGTCAGGAAAAAGAGCCGAAGGTTTACCCCAAGCAGATCGCCTTCAACGTGATCCCGCACATCGATGTGTTCCTCGATAGCGGCGACACCAAAGAAGAGTGGAAGATGGTCACCGAAACCAAAAAGATCGTGGATCCCTCGATCAAGGTGACTGCAACCTGCGTGCGCGTTCCTGTGTTCGTTGGCCACGCGGAGTCGATCAACATCGAATTCGAAGACTTCCTCGACGAAGACGAAGCTCGTGATATCCTGCGCGAAGCGCCCGGTATCATGGTCATCGACAAGCGCGAAGACGGTGGGTACGTCACCCCCGTAGAATGCGTTGGTGATTATGCGACCTTCATCAGCCGCATCCGTCAGGACGTGACCATCGAGAACGGCATCAACCTTTGGTGCGTTTCGGACAACCTGCGCAAGGGCGCTGCCCTGAACGCAGTCCAGATCGCCGAGACGCTGGGCAAGCGGGTCCTGAAAAAGGGCTAAAATCCGCTCAAATGCGACATGAAATTAGAGGCGTGCTCGGCAAGAGTGCGCCTTTTTTCATTGGCTTTTGCCATATGTAATTCTTCCTGAGGTTGTTTGGGGGTGCGACTTTCACGCATACTGTGGGGGATCTTTTCTTGTAGTTATGTTTGGAAAGCCCGATGCGCAGACTGTGTGTAGCAGCGTGCGGCGCGCTGACCCTATGGGTCTCGCCGTTGATGGCCGGTGAACGGGAATTTATCCAGTCGACCGGAAATGCCTACCAATACCGCAGCCATTATGAACTCAAATCGATTGTCTATGCCCCCAGCGTGACTGTGGCAGGAGGGCGCTATGTGGTGGTGCCCGAAGGTATGTGCACCAACGACCGCGAGCGGATTTTGGACTGGGCCGCTAAGACCACTGGATACGGGGCGGTGGCCAGTCCAAAGCTGCCCGAGGGCGTCGAGCCGGACTGCAATATCTTGAACCCGAACCTGCGGGGTGGGTTTGCCGATGGTTTTGAGACACAAGAGGGGGCAGAGCGCACGGCTTTGGCTCGATGCGAGGCGACGCGGCTCGACGGTTACGAAAAATGTATCCTTGTGGCACGGGTTGCGGACGGTCGTTGAAACACCCTGAAAAGTAGTTTTAAGCCATAGCTTTGAAACGATTTTTGCGCGTTTCTAACGGCGAGAAATTCCAATCACGCATTGTAACAGGCGCGTGAGGCGCCCTGTTTTGTAAGTTTTTCTCGGAACGTATTTTGGATCACCACGTTGGGTGTCCAGAACATGATCGAGAGGAATTAGTTATGACTTTCAAGACCTTCGTACTTACTTCGACTATTGCCCTTGTGCCCGCGATGGGCTTTGCTGAATCTGAAGTAGAACTGATTGAGGACACCGAAGGTTCGGTACAGTATCACGGTCCTGACTCGCCAATGGTCCCCGTTGTGAACGATGGTACCATGTACCCAGAAGCTCGTCACCTGACCGTCGCAGAGACTGTTTGCGAGAACGACAAAGCGGACATTATTGATTGGGCCGCTGAAACCGAAGGCTACGCTTCGCTGGCCGTTCCGCAATTGCCTGCCGATGTACCGGATAACTGTGGCGTTCAAAACGCCGAAGTGGTGACCGGCACCGCGACCGATTTCCAGAGCTTTGAAGACTCGGACAAGGTGGCACTAGATATCTGTAACGCGGCCCTGCTCGAAGGCTACGGCGAGTGCTTCATCGTCGCCCGCGTGACGGACCAAGATAACGTCACCATGACCCAATAACGATTTCACGTGTCGTAAGTGCAGGCGCAGCTTCGGCTGCGCCTTTTTCTTTGGGCGCTTGTCTGTTGATCCAAACGGCTTCTCTGCAAATCGCGGACATTTTGGGTGGCGCGCGTCACCGAAAGACGGGGTCACTATTCTTATCCATCCCTGAATCATCCTAAGGGCCAGCAAGTGCCGCCGCGCTGAACAGTCTAAAATAAGAGGGACTCACCAAAGGATGGAGGCACGCCATGTTCACATTCGGACACCTGATTGCTGCACGTAAACTCGCTGCAGCTTCGGCGGATCACGTGGCAGAGCAGTCCGATGCACCCATCCGGAAAAAAGTCAGCCGCTCTGAAATAGAGCGGCTGTTCAAATCGGACCTTCAGGCCAAATCAGAGATGATGGCGCAGCGCGCCGCCCTCTAATGTGCCGCGATCAGACGGGTAGGAACTTGTCGTCTTTGGCTTCGTAGTACTCCAGCGACCCTTCGCCGATATCGGTCCATAGACCGTGAAGAGACAAAGTGCCGTTGTTCACAGCCTCTTCGATGAAGGGGAAGGTCATCAAGTTTTCCAGCGACACACAGACCGCTTTCTTTTCCAGCGCGCGAAGACGCTCTTGCTCACCTTCGACATGTTCGATGGCGGCATAGCCGGGGCGCAGAATGTCCATCCAACGACCGACAAAGCTGGTTTTTTCATCCAGCTCAGGCGCATGCCCACTGCACATGCTCATGCAGCCTGCAACACCCCCACAATTCGAGTGACCCAGCACGATCAAGTGCGCGACCTTGAGTGCGGTTACGGCGTACTCGACTGTGGCAGACGTACCGTGCTGCAGCCCGTCAGGCTCGTAGGGTGGTACGAGGTTTGCAATGTTTCTGTGAATAAAGAACTCACCAGTGTCCGCACCAAAGATGGAGGTCACGTGCACACGAGAATCACAGCATGAAATCACCATCGCACGGGGGCGCTGGCCCTCGTCAGCGAGTCGGCGATACCACGCTTTGTTCTCGGTATAGGTGGTTGCGTGCCAGCCCTGATAGCGCTGAAGCAGGTAGGACGGCAGCGGCTTCGCGAACTTCATTCATCATCCTCCGAGGCATTTTGAGCAAAATTAGCGCTCTATATCCCAAATGGCGAGGGGATTTAAATATTTGTTCTTCCGCGAAATAACGGTTTTGCGCGTGAAAAAAGGCTCGCGCAGGGGATCAAAATGTAAACACAGCTTATACTAACGTTAACCGTGGGACACTAAGGTATACTCCCTCGTTTAAATGGTATGCGGGCGATTTACGCGGCCATTCTTTGATTTAATCTCGCTCTCGTTGGGTATCGAGCGCACCAGAACGATCACCTCTCAACAGGCAAAACAGCCCAGACAGGTACCTCTCGTGAACACCTTGGGCTCACATATGCTTGGTTACAGTGACCTTTTGAATCAATCGCATTGGGTCGCGGTGACAGATTGGTCAGGTCGGGCGCTCTTTGGTCAACCGAACTTCGCGATGAAGTGCACCTTTGGTGTGCGGCGGGGTGGATCAACGACTGCACGCTCGGGCGTTCGGTCAAACGAACGAACGGGCTTGGCTGTCAAGCTGAACTAAGTGGAGTAATGGGCCTATGATCGCTGAAGTTTCCGGGTCAAAACGCATCCTGATGATCGACGATCATCAACTTATCCTCGATGTGCTTATGCGCTATTTCAATGCGGCGCTCGAAGCGCAGGTCGACACCGCACCCGATCTGGACGCGGCGCTGAACCTGATTGATGAGCACGACTATGACCTGATCCTGCTGGACTACAACCTGCCGGGCATCTCTGGCCTGACCGGTCTGTCGCAGGTTCTGGAGCGTTCGAACAACACCCCCACTGCGCTGATTTCGTCGGATCTGCCGCGCGAGGCAATCTACGATGCGATGGCGATGGGTGCCAAAGGCTACATCCCCAAAACCAGCCGTGCCGAAGCGTTCGCCAACGCGATCCGTTTCCTGCTGATGGGAGAAACCTTCCTGCCTGCAGAATTCTTTACCCGCAAGGCAGAGCCCAAGAAGCCCCGCATCGAGAACCTGTCCTCGCGTGAGAGTGACGTTCTGCTGCTGGTCGCCGAAGGCCGCTCGAACAAGGACGTGGCCAACGAGCTGGGCTTGAGCGAAACCACCGTAAAGATGCACCTGCGCTCGATCTACTCGAAAATCGGCGTGGATAACCGCACCCAAGCGGCGCTCTGGGCGAACCAGCGCAAGTTGTGATCCGGTCGGCCTTGCGGTCACCGCGCGGCACGCTAGGCTGCGCGGCAACACCGAAGTCAGGAGGCCGCAATGACATTGCAATTCGCGCAACAGACCCCCGATGCTCTACCACTTCACGTGGTCGGCTCGGATGATCTGGATAGCTTTATTGAGACATTGACGCCCGCCCATGCCGCATGGGTTCGGGCGTCTGTTTTTTCTGGCGCGATCGGTCAGTCTTTGGTCTTGCCGGGCGAAGATGGCGCGCCCGCCGCTGCGTTGATCGGCTATGGGACAGAGACTGCGCGGGCGCGCGCCCGTTTCGTTTTGGCCGCAGCTGTGCCGTCTTTGCCTGCATTGAACTTTGCGCTTGCGGGGGGCGTTCCAGCAGACAAGCTAGAGCAGGAATGTCTGGGCTGGTTGCTGACGGCATATCGTTTTGACCGCTACAAATCGCAGGCTCCCGATGGCGCAGCGTTGGTCTCGCCTGAAGGTGTCGACGAAGCCCACGTCGAAATTCTGGCCAATGCCGAAGCCCTGACCCGCACCCTGATCAATACGCCAGCCGCGGATATGGGCCCCGCAGAGTTGGAGGCATCTGCGCGCGGATTGGCAAATGCGCACGGAGCCTCGATGGACGTGACAGTTGGCGACGCGCTGCTGGAACAGAACTTTCCGATGATCCACGCGGTGGGCCGCGCCGCAGAGCAAGAGCCCCGATTGATCGACATGCGCTGGGGTGACGAAGGGCCAACGCTCACGCTGGTCGGTAAAGGCGTTTGCTTTGACACTGGTGGTCTGAACCTAAAGCCTGGCGGCTCTATGGGGTTGATGAAAAAGGATATGGGCGGCTCGGCCACTGTGCTGGGGTTGGCCCAGATCATCATGGCGTCCGGTTGGAAAGTCCGCCTGCGCGTTCTGATCCCTGCGGTGGAAAACAACGTGTCCGGCAACAGCTTCCGCCCCGGCGATATCCTGACCGCGCGCAACGGCCTGACGGTCGAAATCAACAATACAGATGCCGAAGGGCGGTTGGTGCTGGCCGATGCGCTGGCCTACGGGGCTGAGGAAAACCCTGATCTGATGCTGACAATGGCGACCCTGACAGGCGCGGCACGCGTGGCCGTTGGGCCTGATATTGCCCCGTTCTACACCGATGACGCCGCATTGGCGCAGGCCCTCATCTCCGCTGGTCCGCAGATGGCAGACCCCGTTTGGCAGATGCCCTTCCACGCGCCTTATGAGGCGATGATCGAGCCTGGTATCGCCGATCTGGATAATGCGCCTTCGGGCGGGTTCGCCGGATCAATCACCGCTGCACTGTTCCTCCGCCGCTTCGCAGGCGATGGACGTTACGCCCACTTCGACATCTATGGCTGGACACCTGTGCCGCAGCCTGCGCGGCCCAAGGGCGGCGTCCAACAAGGCGCGCGTGCCTTGTCCATGGCCTTGCCGCAGGTGCTGGGGCTGTGACCGATCGTCGACGCACCCCAGCCAATGGCCGCGTGGCACTGACCCATCTGCAAGGGATCGTTCAAGCCGAGCGCTTCGTTGATGGCACGGCTATGCAGATCGTAACCCCTGTTGCCGACGTTTGCTCTGCACCCGAGGGGCCTCGGGATCGGCAAGTGCTCTATGGGGCAGAAGTTCTAGTGATAGAACCGCGCGACGGCTGGTCCTTTGTTCAGGCCAAGGAAGATGGCTACGTGGGCTATGTCCGTAGTGACGCACTTGGGCCTCTGAGCGCCCATAATCAGGTCGTGAGTGTTCCTGCGACCCACGTTTATCCGCGTGCCGACCTGAAATCGCGCGAAATCATGGGACTGTCCCACGGTAGCCATCTTCGCATTGTCGGGGCCGAGGGGGATTTCTACGAGACCGTCGAGGGCTGGTTCGTGCCGCGCCAACATCTGCGCGCGTTCAATGCGCCAATGCGTGATCCGGCGACGATTGCGCAGCTCTATTTCGGCGTGCCGTACCTGTGGGGCGGCAACAGCATTTGGGGCATTGATTGTTCAGGTTTGATCCAAGCAGCTTGCCGCGCCTGCGGCATCGATTGCCCCGGCGACAGTGATATGCAGGCGCTGGAACTGGGGGAGGCTCTACCGCAGGGCAGTGACCTGCAGCGGGGCGATCTGGTCTTCTGGAAGGGACACGTGGCGATGATGGTAGACGAGCAGGTGCTGATCCACGCCAACGCACACACGATGTCTGTGGCCTATGAGCCACTGGATGCCGCGATATTCCGGATCGGCGCAACTGGGGATGGTCCCGTGACCGCGATGCGCCGGATCACTCGACCGACCGGATAAGTTTGCGTTCCAGCACTCTGAGCACCGTGCGCAGATCCTGACCACGTTTCAGGATCTGCCCGTCGATCCCGATCACAGCATACATGCCTTGGCGATTTCTCAGTTTGGGACGTTTTTCGATACGATAGATCGGGTTTTCCGCTGTTCTGCGAAAGACAGAAAACACGGCGACATCGCGCAACATCGACAGACCATAGTCGCGCCATTCACCGGCAGCCACCATGCGCCCGTACAGGGAAAGAATCACTGATAACTCGTGGCGGTCGAACGCGACGCGATCCATCCCGCTGCTTAGGTGAGGGGGCGTTTGTATATTCATTCTCTCAGATTTGCGCTTTGATCTTCGCAAATCAAGCAAATCGGAGTGTTTCGCCCTGAAAATGCCCTGATCCCGCCAAGCGGTTTCCACAAGCTATGGGCAATCTCGGTCCTAGCGATGCGCTAACCCGGTGCGGTGGTCCCTAGCCCCCACGAAGGTCCGTTGCACCGGGGTCCTCGCTTTTACTGACAGTACAGGTTCACGACGGTCCCGTTTGCATCGACAAAGATATTCAGACGCTCTGGGCGGTAATCTTCGGTGTAAATGTCATTCACACCCAGAACGCGCACAGGGCCATCGTAGTTTGCAGCGTCGAATTCGGTGATGCTGTGACCCAACAGATGCTGCAGCTTTTCCGAACCGCAGGTGTCGGCGATGGCATTCGTCTCTTCCCACGGAGTGCTGACGCCCACGATCTCTTCGGCGACGTCTTTGGTTTGGGCGCAGGAGCTAACAAAAGCGGCTGCGATCAAAATGGCTACGGTTCTCATCAGTTCGTCTCCAGTCTGTGGGCGCTCGTGGCAGCGGCACCCTTGCAGAACATTAATCAAGCTTTTGCCAATTTGAGAAGCAAAACTGACAGGAATTGTCACCTGAATGCCCGTGGGGTAATCACTTGATTGCCTTCTGGATAATCAGACGGTCAGGAAAACACCCCACTCAGGAGCCTCGCCGATGCTGATCCGCCCCGCGATATCCCAAGACGCCGACGCGATCTGGGCCATGCTGGAGCCCGTTTTCCGCGCCGGAGAGACCTATGCGATCCCGCCTGACATCTCGCGTGATGATGCTGTGGCATATTGGATGGGCGGCACGCACCGCGCTTGGGTGGCGGAGGCTGACATAGGGGTGATCGGTACAGCATATCTCTGCCCCAACCATCAGGGTAATGCGGACCACATCTGTAACGCAGGCTTTGTGACGGCTCCTGCGGCGCGAGGGCGCGGCGTGGCCCAAGGGCTGCTCAATCACTTGCAGGCAGAGGCGCGGGTCGCCAATTTCGGCGCAATGCAGTTCAACTTCGTGGTCGCGACCAACGTCGGGGCGATTGCTCTGTGGCAGCGCAATGGATTCGAGATCGTCGGCACCTTGCCTCGCGCATTCCGGCATCCCTCTGCCGGTCTGGTGGATGCGCACATCATGTATCAGCTACTTTCATAGGCAAAAGCGAGCCGTTCGGGCGGTGTTGCGTCATTGTGCACTTGATTGGAGCGGGTACAGGACACAGCATCAAAGGATAGCCGCATTTTCAGAAAGCTTTTGCCATGCCCGATTTCGATTTGATCCTGTTTGATATGGATGACGTTCTGTGCCACTCGGATCGCAAGTACCGTGCAGCCCACTTGGCCAAGCTGACGAATACCTCGCCGGACCGTGTTTGGGCCGCGATTTGGGGGTCTGGCATTGATGCGGCGGCGGATGCGGGAATAATCAGCACCTCCACCTATCTGCGCGAAGTGGCCTTGCAGCTAGGTGCCCCTTTTTCGGCGGAACAATGGCTCGAGGCGCGCAAGGCCTCAATGACGCCGAACCCGAGCGTTCTGTCTTTGGTCGAAGAGATCAAGAAGGATTACCAGATCGCGGTACTGACCAATAACTCGGAACTGGTCGGCGATAATATTGACTACCTGTTCCCAGAGTTGCGGCCTCTGTTCGGCGATCTGATTTTCCCGTCTTCGAAATTCGGCGCGGCCAAGCCGGATAAGGCGTGCTTCTTGAATTGCATGTCGCTGCTAGGAGTGGCGCCCCAAAAGGGTTTTTTTGTGGACGACAAGGCAGAGAACGTCGCTGGAGCTGAACGCGCGGGAATGCGCGGTCATGTCTTTACCGGCCACGAGGGCCTGCAAGAGCGTCTGCAAACCGAAGGCGTTCTAGAGGCTGTTCAGGTCCCGTAACGAGCCATAAACATGTCGACGGCGCCTTCAATCACGCGCCGCCTTTCCTCGGGCGTGATCTCGGTGCGTAGCCCCAAAATCATTTGCATCCACATATCTGATTTGCACATCTCGGCGAATTGAAAGCTGGCGAGCCGCTTGTCTGGAATGGATAACTCGCCCAAGGCCTCTGCCTGTTCGAAATACTCGGACAGGCGCGCAACCATGACTTCGGGGCCAGAGGAAAAGAAAGCTTCGCCCAACTCAGGAAAGCGGACGGATTCCGCGACGCAGATTCGGTACATCTGCAAGCCCATCTGGCTCGTTGTGAAATTCATGATCCGCTCTGCCACATAGGTCATGACCTTGCGGGCACCGGCATCCGCCGTGATCTCGACAGAAGTTTGATCTGCCTGTTCGGCGCATTCACAGCGGGCGACTTCCATGAACAGCAAACGCTTGTCAGGGAAGTAGCTATACAGCGTCGCCTTAGAGACTCCGGCGGCCTGGGCGATGTCGTCGACGCTCGCGCCTTCGAACCCGTCACGCATAAAGATTTGTCGGGCGCCTTCGAGCACCTGATCAAATTTGCGGCCTCTGCGGACTTCGGTGGCGACAGTCATGTAGACCTCCAAGCTAGGCGATCACAGTAAACCGCACGGTTCAGTTCAGCAAGGAGTCCGGTGCCTTTGTGGGCGCACACACGTGTTTGTGGAAACGGCGAAGCGGTGCGCGCAATTGGCGCTTGAATGCGAAAATGGAGATGTATAAATTTAGAATAATTCTAAAATTGTGAGGCATCGATATGCGTTTTATCACTCAGCGCCGACGTTTCTCGGATTTATCAGAGCAAGAGGTTCTGGCTCTGGCCATCTCGTCCGAAGAGGATGATGCGCAGATTTACCGGACCTATGCTTCGCGCCTGCGTCATGACTATCCTGCAACGGCAGCCGTCTTTGACGGCATGGCCGAAGAAGAGGACGGCCACCGCGCGCAACTGATTGCGTTGCACCGAGAGCGGTTCGGCGAAACAATCCCGTTGATCCGCCGCGAGCATGTGGCGGGGTACTATGCCCGCCGCCCCATTTGGCTGGTAGAAAATCTTGGGTTGGACCGTATCCGCGAAGAGGCCGAAGGCATGGAGCGCGAGGCCGAGCGGTTCTATACTATGGCCGCGCAACGCACTTCTGACGCAGCCACACGGGACTTGTTGGGCCGATTGGCGCAGGCGGAGGCGGGGCACCAGACCACCGCATCGGAGTTGGAAAAGGCGCATCTCAGCGGCGCAGAGAAAGAGGACGAGAACGCCTCGGCCCATCGTCAGTTCGTGCTGACCTACGTGCAGCCCGGGTTGGCGGGTTTGATGGACGGTTCCGTTAGCACGCTGGCTCCGATCTTTGCGACTGCCTTTGCGACCCAAGACACGCATACCACTTTTCTGGTCGGTTTGGCCGCAAGTGTGGGCGCGGGCATCAGCATGGGCTTTACCGAAGCGGCCTCTGACGATGGCGAGCTGTCGGGGCGTGGATCACCAGCCAAGCGCGGCTTTGCATCGGGGATCATGACGGCCGTAGGGGGGCTGGGGCACGCGCTACCCTACCTGATCCCGCATTTCTGGACTGCGACGATCACCGCGTTCTTTGTGGTGTTCATCGAGCTTTGGGCCATCGTTTGGATCCAGAACCGCTACATGGATACGCCCTTCATGCGGGCCACATTCCAAGTCGTTCTTGGCGGGGCACTGGTCTTTGCGGCTGGTGTTTTGATCGGCGGGGGCTGATGCAGGGCTGCCGCGCCCTCCCGTATAATGGAAATTGCAGAAACGCGTCGTTGCCTTAGGCAGCGGCGCTCTCTATCGCTTTGGGTATGATCGAGATTTTCTTTAGAACATTACCCTTCTTTGCGATGATCGGCCTTGGCTACGGCGCAGCGCGTACCCGCTTTTTCAGCGAGGAAGCCACCGCAGCCATCACCAAGTTTGTGTTCTACTTTGCCCTCTCGGCCATGCTGTTCCGGTTCTCGGCAGATCTCAGCATGTCAGAGGTCTTTGACGGTCCGTTCATCCTTGCCTACCTGAGCGCGACTGGGTTGATCTATGTGGTTGCGATGGGGTTTGCGATCTTTCGTGGCAGGCCTGTTGACGAGTCCGCCGTTGAGGCACAGTGCGCAGTGATCGGCAATACGGGCTTTCTGGGCATCCCGATGTTGACCATGCTGATGGGCCCGCAAGCCATTGGCCCTGTGATGATGGTGCTGGCCATCGACTTGATCGTGTTCTCGAGCCTGATCGTCATTCTGATTACCGGATCGCGCGACGGACGGATGAGGCTGAGCGTGCTGAAAACCGTCGCTGTTGGCCTGATCAAGAACCCAATGATCGTCTCGATTGCCTTGGGGCTGCTTTGGTCTACGGCGTCATTGCCGACGCCCGCGCCGCTGATGGACTTTGTCTCGATCCTCGGGGCCGCGGCCACGCCCGGGGCGCTGTTTGCAATCGGGGCTTCTCTGGCCGGAAAATCAGCCGAGCGGATTGAGATCGCGGGCTGGCTGTCCTTTTGCAAGCTGATCCTGCACCCTGCCGCTGTCGCCTATGCGGCGCTCGTGTTGTTCCACGTGGAACCGTTTGCGGCCAGTGTGATGATTGCAGCGGCGTCCTTGCCAGTGGCTGGAAACGTCTACATGTTGGCGGTGCATTACGGGGTGGCGGCACAGCGTGTTTCGACCTCGATTTTGATTTCAACGACGCTCAGCATCGCTACAGTGTCGGCAGTGATCGCGTGGGTGTCTGTGTTCTGACGCTACCCTAAGGGCGGAAAGAAAAAGGAAGATTTCATGGAAACGATTTCGGAAAACCGGTGCTTTGGCGGCGTGCAAGGGGTCTATTCCCACGATAGCGCGGTGACTGGCGGCAAGATGACATTCGGTCTGTTCCTGCCCGAAGAGGCAGAGCATGGCAGCGTGCCGCTTCTGTGGTACCTGTCGGGTCTGACTTGCACCCATGAAAATGCCATGACCAAAGCGGGCGCGCAGGCTTGGGCCGCTGAACACGGGATCGCTCTGTGTTTCCCCGACACTTCGCCCCGCGGCGAAGGTGTGGCGAATGATGACGCCTATGATCTGGGGCAGGGCGCGGGGTTCTATGTGAACGCGACCCAAGACCCTTGGAAGCCGCATTTCCAGATGTGGGACTACATTGCCGAAGAACTGCCGCGCGTCGTGGACCACAACTTTGCCGTCGATCCCGACCGCCAGTCGATCACGGGCCATTCTATGGGCGGCCACGGTGCCCTGACGCTCGCGATGTCCTTGCCCGGCCGTTACGCGTCTGTTTCGGCGTTCTCGCCTATCGCGAACCCGACCCAAAGCGACTGGGGCCGCAAACAGCTAGGAGCCTATTTGGGGTCCGATGAAGAGGCGTGGAAGGCACATGACTCCAGCCTGCTGATGCTGGATCGTGGCTTTGACGGCTCTGTGCTGGTTGATCAGGGCGCCAGCGACCAATTTCTTGAGCTCTTGAAACCCGAAGCTCTTGCGCACGCCATGGCGGCGCGCCGTCAGGATGGCGCATTCCGCATGCAAAAGGGCTATGACCACAGCTATTTCTTCGTCTCGACCTTTATGGAAGAGCACGTGGCCTTCCACGCAGAGGCGCTTTACGCCCTATGATCTACGTGGACGCGGACGCCTGTCCGGTGAAAGACGAAGTCGAGCGCATTGCCACGCGGCACAAGACCGAGGTGGCAATGGTCTGCAACGGGGGGCTCCGCCCCTCGCAAAACCCACTGATCCAACTCGTCATCGTGCCCGAGGGGCCAGACGTCGCGGATATGTGGATTGCAGATCGGGCGCAGACGGGCGACGTGGTCATCACAAATGATATCCCGTTGGCGGCGAAATGCGTGCCTGCGGGGGCGATCGTCATCAAGCCCAACGGCGAATTTCTGACGGCTGCGAATGTGGGCAATGCGCTGGCAACCCGCGATCTTATGACCGACCTGCGCGCCGCCGACCCGTTCCGACAAGGGGGCGGCAAAGGGTTCACCAAGGCAGACCGATCCCGCTTTCTGAATGCACTGGAAGACGCGCTGCGCCGCGTGAAACGCAAAGGATAATCCATGACCCCCGAAGCTGTGGTTTTCGACATCGGCAACGTCTTGATCGAATGGCAACCAGAGCGCCACTTCGACAAGGTGATCGGAGAGGAACGTCGTAAAGAACTGTTCGCCGCCGTGGATCTGCACGCAATGAACGATCAGGTAGACCGGGGCGCAAACTTTCACGAATTGCTGGCCTCTATGGCGGATCAGCACCCTGAATGGCGCGAAGAATTGGGTATCTGGCACGACCAGTGGATCGAGATGGCCAGCCCCGAAATCCCACACTCCGTCCGACTTCTGCGCGCATTGCGAGCCAAAGGTGTGCCTGTATTCGCGCTGACCAATTTCGGTGTTCAGACGTTTGAAATCGCCGAGCCCGTCTACCCGTTCCTGACGGAATTCGACAAACGCTACATCTCGGGCCACATGCAGGTGATCAAGCCCGAGGCCCGCATCTACGAAATGGTTGAAGATGACTGCGGTGTTGCGCCTGCCGGTTTGCTGTTCGCAGACGACCGCACGGATAACATTGAGATGGCGGCGTCGCGCGGGTGGCAAACGCACTTGTTCACCGGCCCCCAAGGCTGGGCCGACTGTCTGGTGGCCAAGGGCCTTTTGACCGAGGAAGAAGCTGTATGACACCTGCCATCGTTCCGTTCGAAGCCGACGCCTATCTGGACTGGGTCGCCCTGACCGACGCTATGTGGCAGGCGCACAGCCTGCCAAAGGCACAGATTTCGGACAGCTTCCTGTATCGGGGCGATGACACTCTGCTGCTGCGCTCCGCGTGGATCAATGGACTGGGATTGGCGGTCAAGGCCGCGACGGTGTTCCCCGAAAACCCAGCCTCTGACTTGCCCCGCGTAAATGGCGGCGTGTCGCTGTTCGGCGATGATCATGGTCTGCTCGAGGCCGTGGTGGACTTCCATCTGGTGACCAAGTGGAAAACTGCGGGCGACAGCCTGCTGGCCGCCCGCCGTCTGGCGCGGCCCGACAGCCGGAACATCCTGATCATCGGGGCAGGGACTGTAGGCACGAACATGATTGACGCCTATGCCAGCGCCTTCCCCGACGCTGAATTCACCGTCTGGAACCGCACCACGGCCCGTGCCACTGAAATGGCCGCCGGTATTCCGGGCCTGCAAGTCGCGACCGACTTGCCCAAAGCGGTTGCAGAGGCCGACATCATCTGCTGCGCCACCATGAGCACCGAGCCAGTACTAAAGGGCGCATGGCTGCAACCTGGCCAGCACGTGGACCTGATCGGCGCCTACCGCCCCGACATGCGCGAGGCTGATACCGAGGCCCTGACGCGGGCGCGGCTGTTTGTAGACAGCCGTGATACGACGATCGACCACATCGGCGAATTGAAGCTGCCCATCGCCGCAGGGGAAATCACGCCCGACCATGTGATCGCGGACTTCTATGATGGCGATGCCTTTGCCCGTCAAACGCCCGAAGAGATCACGATCTGCAAGAACGGCGGAGGCGCGCATTTGGACCTGATGGTCAGCCGTTACATTCTGGACGCGTGGCGCGCAGCACAATGACAAAGGGGCCCGAAGGCCCCTGATGTTACGCTGCCAGCTGAATGCGCTTCTCTTTGATGGGCAAATGCACCAGCGCCGAGAAAGCGCCAACCCCAACACCGACCCACCAAACCGCCGTGTAGTCGCCGGTGATGTCGTACATCTTGCCCCCCAGCCAAACGCCCATGAAGCTGCCAAGCTGATGGCTGAAGAATACGATCCCATATAGCGTGCCCATGTAGCGCAGACCGTAAAGGTGCGCGACCAGTCCAGAGGTCAGCGGAACGGTCGCCAGCCAGAGCGAGCCCATGACAAGTGAGAACAGGATCACCGTCGCAGGTGTCATCGGGAACATGATGAACGCCGCTGCCACGATGGTCCGCATCGCATAAACCCCTGCCAGCAAGTACTTCTTGGAATAGCGCTTGCCCAGATAGCCCGCCAAGAGCGTCCCCGCGATATTCGCCAGACCGATCAAGCTGATCGACACCGCCCCAAGGGCAGAGGTCGTCTCGATCCCCAGCGAACTCAAGACACCGCCTGCCGCAATCGGGCTGCACACCTCGGTCACGAAGGCCGGAAAGTGCGCGGTGACAAAGGCCAACTGATAGCCGCAGCTAAAGAACCCGAGGAAGATCATGGTGTAGCTGGGGTCGCGGAACGCACGGACAAGGATTTGGCCCATGCTCTCTTCCAATTCTTTTTTAGAAGCTGGCGGTTCGACCCGCATCATCGGCAACACCATGAGTACCGCAAGGATCGACACCGCGAACAGCAAGAAGACCTGCTGCCACGTCATGAACCCCAACAGCCATTCAGCCAGTGGTGCGCCAAAGACTTGGCCCGCGCTGCCCGCGGCAGTCGCAATCGCCAAAGCCATAGAGCGGTTGTCGTCACTCGCCGCGCGCCCAACCACCGCGAGGATCACTCCGAATCCAGTGCCCGCCACCCCGAAGCCGACCAAAATCTCCAAGAACTGGTGTGCGGCGGGCGTGACTGCAAAGCTGGAGGCCACAAGGCCCGCTGCATACATCACGGCACCCAAGATGATCGCCTTGCGGTCACCGAGCCGTTCCGCGAAGGCCCCGAACAATGGCTGTCCGATCCCCCAAGCCAGGTTCTGGATCGCGATTGCCAAACTGAAGTCCGCACGCAGCCAGCCAAACTCTTCGGCGATGGGGATCTGGAACACCCCAAAGCTGGCACGAATTGCAAATCCGACCATGATCACCAGACAGCCCGCAATCAATACAGGTGTCACCAAAGGGCTGCTGCGTTCCATTCCGCGCTCCTGCTTGTCGACCGCCCGACATTAGAAGATGACAGGCGGTCGTCAAATCAAGGATTGTGATGGGCCAGCCCGTGGTTAGTCATCAAAGATGTCGTCGTTCCATGTGTATGTGCTGGACGGCGTGCTGTCCGGAAAGTCCAGTTCTGAAAACAGTGCATCCATTGCCGCGTCCCTCGGGGGCACGGGGGTAGGCGCAGGCTCCGGTTCGGAAACCTCCTCCTCGGGTGCCTCCTCTGGTTTGACCGCCTCCATATGCCCGTGCGCTGGAATGTCCTTTAGAGCATCACGATTGATGCCCTCTGGAATCTTCTGCCCGGAAGACAGCTTCTTGAGGAGCAACATTTCCAACTTTGTAAGGCCAAGCTCTTGCGCTGAGGTTGCAGGTATGACCGCTTTCTCAGGCTCAGGCTCAGGCTCAGGCTCAGGCTCAGGCTCAGGCTCAGGCTCAGGCTCAGGCTCAGGC
>NZ_JAOARZ010000028.1:0-29296 GCF_025210255.1 Donghicola sp.
CAGCGTTTGATACATCGAATGAACCAAACCGCCCACATATCTCTTCAGATACTCGCGATGTCAAAGAGCGCGGAGACAAAAAACCAACCAAAGCACTAATCCCTTAGCGCCACAGCCAGCTAACATCTCCAGAATTTCTACCCGAACCATCCAGCCTTCCGACCGTCCCGTCCGTCCCAACCGCGCCTCAGCGCCGCCGGTGAGGGGCCTTCTACGGATAGCTGTGGAGAGTCGCAAGTGAAAAAATCAGAAAAGTGACTTATCCACAGATTTTGGTCAAAACAGGCATTTCTCACCAAAAAATCAGGTATGCGCCCTCTCTCGACATAAGAGGTCACTTGTGACCTTCATGACCAAAGACCAAACTTCAGAAAGGAGCGGCGCGTGCAGCTCTATCGCATCGCCATATCTCTATTCGCGCCCGCTACTGTGGGGCTGTTTGCGTTGCGCTCCCTACAGGGGAGTGAAAGCCGCGACGCACTAAGAGAGCGCATGGGGCGCCCTACCCTGTCTGAAACACCGACCCTCTGGATGCATGGTGCCAGCAATGGAGAGCTTCATTCCGCACGACCATTAATAGAGCGCCTGCGCGACGCACGACCGGAGCTCGAGATCACTGTGACGACCAACACCGTGACGGGACGGGATATGGTGAATAGCTGGGGCATACCCCATGTCAGAGCTTTTTGTGCCCCACTGGATTTGCGCAACTGGACAAGCCGATTCCTGAAAGCCCGCCAAGTGATCGCGCTGATCAGCCTTGAGAACGAGCTCTGGCCAAACCGTATTACGCTTGCAGCACGGGCCGGGATGCCGGTCTTTCTGGTGGCAGCCAAGATATCCAAGAAATCCGCCCGCGTCTGGAAGCGCTTGCCTGCCTTGAGAAGAGAGATGTTTCAAAGCATCGCGCTTTTGGCACCCCAAGATCGCGGGTCGCGCAACCGGTTCAAGGCTCTGGGTGTCCGCGAGGACCAATTTGCACCCATTATTGAGTTGAAGTCGCTATACACCCCTGTCGACATGGTCCCGCCCCCATTACCGTTTCCGCGCGATCAAATTTGGCTGGCTGCATCCACGCATGAGGGAGAAGAGGCTCTCATCATACAGGCCCATAAAGAACGCATCGCCGCAGGGGAGCATAGTTTGCTCTTATTGGCCCCGCGCCACCCTAGGCGCGCCGCAGACATCAGGGCTCTGATCGAAGGCGCTGGCTTGAGCGTCGCGCAACGTAGTCAGCAGGAAACGGCAACTCCGGACACGCAGGTCTATTTGGTCGACACGATGGGCGAGATGCCGATGTGGTATCGTGCGGCGGGTGCAACCTTTGTCGCTGGGTCATTCGCAGCAAAGGGCGGACACACCCCGTTCGAACCTGCCGCCTATGGCACTGCAATTCTACATGGGCCTGACACCAGCAACTTCCGCCGGATCTACCGTGATCTGGACACCGCGCAAGCGGATCTGCCAGTGCAGAACGCCAGCGATCTGGCGACTGCGGTAACGCGCGCGTTGTCAGACCGCTCATCCTATGCCCAACGCGCAACTAAGGTCATTCAAGCTTCCACCGATCTTGACCCCTTGGTTGATCGCATTCTGGAACGGCTCCCACCAGCTAATGTCGATTAACCACTAGGGCGGAAACCCGCCCGCACGCCCCCGAAAGAATTCGCTTTTCCCTTAAAATGCGGCTAAAACTTGTCCGGCATTCTGATTGTTTTTGTGTCATCGCCCTAGACGACCCGCACCTTTCTCTCGGACGCATTCCTTTCGGAGTGATAGTTGAATGGCCTACAAGTATAACTACAAATCCCTATTGGTCGGCGGAGCAGACGGCTGGCACGACGGGAACAGCACCATCACCTATAGCTTTGCGTCTGGCAGTAGCCTGCCCGACTATTATCCGACTCGGATCAGAAACGGTGTTGAGGTCTGGAATATTTCTGGCGAGAAAGTTCCGACGACCCAAGGCGTTGAACTGACCGACGACGAGAAGGCGATGACCCTCCGCGCTATAGATGCGTGGAATGAGATCGCGAACGTAAATCTCGTATCCGTCGAGGGCACCAGTAGCGCTGTCGCACGCGAGAGCGTGACAGACAGCACCGCGCGGACCTATGCCTCGGTCTTGGCTTTCGCAGATGACGAGTCCGAAGAGATCGACCTGTCCGCTGTGTTCGAAGACGGACTGAACATGTTTGGCGAAACGCTGAACGCAGAGCAGATCTACGTGAATTCGAATGGCAGCCTGACCTTTGGCACAGGCTACGACGTCGCCACTCCGACAACTCTGAACAAAGCGACACCTGCGATGATCGCAGCGTTTTGGACCGACATCGTCACCGGCCCCGAGGGCATCACCAAAGAGATCGATGCCGAGGCGGGCACTGTCACCTTTGAGTGGCGTCACGTGACGAGCTATTCAGGCAGTCTCGAAGAAAGCGCGCCAGAAAACACCTTTAGCCTGACACTCGTGGATCAAGGCAATGGCGACTTCGACGTGGTCTTTGACTATTCCGAAATCGCTTGGGCATTCGAAGAAAATACCGGCCGAAAATCGGCGGCCGTTGCGGGCTTTGCGTCTCTCAGCAGCTTTTTCGAAACAGACTACTCTGCAAATGTCAGCGCGCTGAAGGCGCTGGACGAAATAACCGGAAACGCGGGCGAAACTGGCCTCTGGACCTATCAGTTCCGCGGCGGCGATCTTTACGTGGACGGGACACTGATCAGCTCCGGAACCGCACGGGGCTCGATCTTTGCTCAAGAGCCTGTTGCGGCATCATCGGTTGGGGACATCCTGATCGCAGGCACCGCATTCGATGATCCGAACCTCTACGGCTTTGTCAGCGGCCTGCCCTATGACGGCGCCTCAAATTGGCAGGACGAAATCGGAGATCTGTGGATCAACCACAGCAACGAAGATCAGTATGTTGGCGGCTCCCCCGTCTACGGGCATACCAGCTGGAACACTTATCTGCACGAATTAGGACATGCGCTGGGGCTCGAACATCCGAACAATGATCCCAATGATCTGGATATCACGACCCAATACACCGTGATGTCCTACAACGCCCATCCCGAAGAGGAATACGATCCGTTTAACAAACAGGCGTGGTCTCTGACCCCGATGGTTTGGGATATTCAGGCGATTCAGGATCTCTATGGGGTGAACACGGCCACGCGGACAGAAAACAACGTCTACTTCGGCGACGGCGGCGGACAAAATGGCAACGGCATCTACCAGTACGCCACTAACGCCGACAACGGGCGCGGCATGCAGGTCTTGGGCGAGGATGGGATCTACCGCGATGTGATTCTGACGATCTGGGATGCGGGCGGGACCGATCTGATCGACGCCTCTGATCTTGATACGGACAGCTTGATCGATCTGCGCAACGGCCGCTATTCCTCGATCGGAGAGATTGACGACAACATCGCCATCGCTGCGACCGTCAAAGTGGATGGCAGCGTCATAAACTATGTCGAAAACGCATGGGGCGGCAGCGGTGATGATGAGATCACAGGCAACAACGGCCGCAATCTGCTACGGGGCAACGCCGGGGCTGACACGCTCGAGGGGCTCGGCGGCAAAGACCGCCTGTTTGGCGGCGTGGGGAATGACACCCTTGACGGGGGCGCGGGCAAGGACAAGCTCCTTGGCGGTTCCCAAGCCGACGAGCTAAGTGGCGGCGGCGCGCGCGATCGCCTAATTGGCGGCGGTGGCGCCGACACACTCTACGGCGGCGGCGGCAATGATCTTCTCAAGGGACAGGGCAGCGACGACGATCTGTACGGCGGCGCGGGAAATGACACAATGATCGGTGGCAAAGGCGCGGATATCTTTGTCTTTGGGCTAGGGTCAGATCGCGTTCTGGACTTTGACACCTCGGCGACGGGGGATTGGGTCGATCTGAGCGCAGCTGCGGGCATTTCCGACTACACTGATCTGATCAACAACCACAGCACTGACACCGCATCCGGTGTCAGCCTCTTTGACGACGCGGGCAATGACATGCTTCTGCTGGGTATCGCGCAGGCCGATCTGGACGAAGCCTTCTTTTTCTTCGACTAGAATTCAGGCTGAATGCGCGTGCAAAGCCGCGCCAGCCTGTCGCGCACCTCTGGCCGGAGCTCCCCGTTTCGCGGGGAATCGCGCAGGGTGCTGAACCAATGGTCGGGCGGATTGCGTCCCAAACGGTGATTCTGGAATTCGAGACCGCGCAGAACAGATTGCGCGACTGGCGGCAGCACCTCTGGAATCAAGTACCCGTTCAGCGTGGCCCAAACGCCGGTCCAGAGCCGCCCCACAGACCAAGGGTTATAGCCCCCGCCCCCGAGGACCAGATACCGCGGCGCCATTTCCATCAAGGCAGCGACGATTTGCCAGTGGCTGTTGTTGGACAGGGTCAGACGAGAGAGCGGGTCTTCGGTCACGGCGTCCGCACCGCATTGTAGGACAATTGCTTCTGGGGCAAATGCAGCGACGGACGGCAGAATGAGCCGATCGCGAATCTCGGCCATTTCTGTGTCGTTCAGGCCAGAGGGCAGCGGCAAGTTAAACAGCGTTCCTGCCCCCACATCTTCCAGGGCGCCAGTGCGCGGCCAACGATTCTCTTCGTGCGTAGATATCATCAGAACATCAGGGTCAGCGCCGAACGCCACCTCGACCCCGTCGGGATGATGGGCATCAATGTCGATATACGCCACGCGCCGAACACCCGAGCGGCGCAATGACAAGATCGCCAATACCGGATCGTTCAAGTAGCAAAACCCGTTGGCGCGGGCGGGCATCCCGTGATGGGTGCCACCCGCGGGCGAATACACGATCCCGCCCTGCGCCAATAGCTCTCCGGCCAAGAGCGATGCCCCAGCCGAGGTCGCGGGCCTGCGCCACATTTCAGGGAAAACAGGATTGGCAGTGGTCCCCAGTCCGTAGCGTTCTTTGACCTCTGGGCTGGCGATCTGTGTCTGCTCGGCCAAAGCAAGCGCCCCCAGATAGTCGGGATCATGCCAAAGGCTGAGAGCTGCAGCCTTGGCGCGCGGACTCTGGACGTATTGCTCGGGCCCCAACCACCCCATTGCCCGCGACAGGTCCATCACAGTGGAAACGCGTGGCACCCGCAAAGGATGCCACGCGCCATATGACGATGTGCGATAAATGTCCGACCCGATGAACAGTGGGGCGTGTTTAGGGTCCTTGATCACTTTGGGCCGTACGCGGATTTAGTCCGCCAGTTCCTGTTCGATCTGCGACACGAGTTTGGGCGAGGTCGGCTTGACCATCGAGCCGTAGGTCGCGACCACCTCTCCCTCGCCAGAGATCAGAACCTTGTTGAAGTTCCAGCCCGGCTCAAATCCTGCGGTCTCTTTGACCCAGCGATAAAAAGGGTGCGCCTCGGTGCCTTTGACCTTGGAAATATCGGTCATGGGCAAGGTCAGGTCAAAATTCACTGCACAAAAATCCTTGACCGCTTCGGCCGAGGAAAGCTCTTGGCGAAAGTCATTGGAAGGCACCGCCAAAACCACGAGCCCCTGATCACTATACTTTTCGTGCAGTGCCTGCAGGTCATCGTACTGCGGGGTAAAACCGCAGCGTGAGGCGGTGTTCACCACCAGAACTGGACGCCCCTCCCAAGAGGCGGTGTCCATCTGCAAACCCTCGATCGAGGTGAAATCGAATTGGCTCATGCCGGCCCATGCCGAAGAAGCCGACAGAATAAATGCTGAAATGATGCATTGTCTGACAAACATGCGATGTCCTCCGAGAACGAGCTCTGCGGCTCTACCACCAATACGCGAGACAGCCAAATTAGTTTCACCTGCCCTGAAATATCGACAGGAATAGTGTCGCGCTCATCGGCTTTTCCCAAAGTAACATAGAAGCGAGATCGCCTCCGACCAGTCTCCTCATGCATCTGCGTATATTGCATTTATCCGGCAGTCCCATATTTTTAGCGAACTGCGGTTAAGGAGAGCCCATGATCCGCTATGATCTGAAATGCGCCGAAGGGCACAGTTTTGACAGTTGGTTCCAGTCTAGCAGCGCCTACGACAAGTTGGCCGCCGCCGGCATGGTGTCCTGCGCCATTTGCGGCAGCACCAAGGTCGAGAAAGCCATCATGGCCCCGCGTGTTTCCACCTCGGACAAGGCTGCCGCTGCAGTTCCGACCGAGCCGGTCGAAGCACCTGCGCCCAAGCTGACTGACAACAGCAAAACCGAAAAGATGCTGGCCGAGATGCGCAAGCATATCGAAAAGAATGCGACCTATGTGGGCGGCAACTTTGCGGCCGAAGCCCGTGCGCAGCATTTGGGCGACGCCCCCGAACGTGCGATCTATGGCGAAGCCAAACCCGAAGACGTCAAGAAGCTGATCGAAGACGACGTGCCTGTGGCCCCCCTACCCTTTACCCCGACACGAAAGACCAGTTGATGACAATCCTGATTACTGGCGCAAACCGCGGCATTGGCCATGAACTTTACACGCTCTACCAATCCAAAGGCGCATCGGTAATCGGAACAGCCCGGTGTAGAGCTGGCTTTGAACATCTTGAGGTGACCGACCCTGCGAGTCACACCGCTTTGGCGAACCGTCTGTCAGGGACCCCGATCGATCTGTTGGTCTGCAATGCCGGTGTTTATCTGGACACGGCCGAGACACTGGACGCCGGTTACCCCGCAGACATGTGGGCCGAAACCTTTGCCGTGAACGTCACGGGTGTGTTTCTAACGGTTCAGGCGCTGCTTCCGAATCTAAGATGCGCCGCTTCGCCAAAGATCGCGATCATTTCGTCACAAATGGCGTCACACACCAACGCACCTGGTGGCAGCTATATCTACCGCGCGTCCAAAGCGGCGTCGCTGAACCTTGGGCGCAATCTGGCGACCGATTTGCGCTCCGAAGGAATCGCCGTCGGCATCTATCACCCGGGCTGGGTACAGACCGACATGGGTGGCACAGCAGCCGACATTGATGTTTCCGAGTCGGCCAAAGGCCTTGCCGCGCAATTTGAGGCCCTAAGCATGGACACTACCGGCAAGTTTCTGACTTGGGACGGTCGCGAACACCCCTTCTGACCCTTGCGAAGCCGACGGTCTGCGCGTAAACGCGGGCGGACTTTAGGTGACAGGGGGGTTCTCATGCCTATCCTCGTGATGAAATTCGGCGGGACGTCCGTCGCAAACCTTGACCGCATCCGCCGCGCTGCAAAACGCGTGGGTCTGGAAGTGGCCAAGGGCTATGATGTCATTGTCATCGTTAGCGCCATGTCGGGCAAAACAAACGAGCTGGTCGGCTGGGTTAACGAGACCTCGCCGCTTTATGACGCGCGTGAATACGACGCCGTTGTCAGCTCGGGCGAGAATGTCACCGCTGGCCTGATGGCCCTGACTTTGCAGGAAATGGATGTGCCCGCACGCAGCTGGCAGGGTTGGCAGGTTCCGCTAAAGACAACGTCGGCGCATGGTCAGGCCCGGATCGAAGAGATCCCCACCGACAACCTGATGGACAAATTCGGCGAAGGCATGCGTGTGGCCGTGGTCGCTGGTTTCCAAGGGATCAGCCCCGAAGGCCGCATCACCACTCTGGGCCGTGGCGGCTCGGACACCACTGCTGTGGCCTTTGCAGCTGCGTTCGACGCCGAGCGTTGCGACATTTATACTGACGTGGACGGGGTCTATACTACCGACCCCCGCATCAGCGACAAAGCCCGCAAGCTGGACAAGATCGCGTTCGAGGAAATGCTCGAACTAGCCAGCCTTGGCGCCAAGGTGCTGCAAACCCGTTCGGTCGAATTGGCCATGCGCTATAATGTAAAATTGCGCGTCCTTTCCAGCTTTGAAGAACCGTCAGACGAGGCCGGTACGCTGGTCTGCGATGAGGAGGAAATCATGGAAGATAAAGTTGTCTCCGGTGTCGCTTACAGCCGCGACGAAGCGAAAATGACCCTCGTATCAGTCGAGGACCGTCCGGGTATCGCGGCCTCCATTTTCGGCCCCTTGGCCGACGCCGGCATCAACGTGGATATGATCGTCCAGAACATCTCGGACGAAGGCACCACCGACATGACCTTTAGCTGCCCCACCGATCAGGTGGCCCGTGCAGAAAAGGCGCTGAACGACGCCAAAGCGGCCGGAACCATCGGCTTCGAAGAGATCATCGCAGACACCAATGTCGCAAAAATCTCGGTCGTTGGCATCGGCATGCGCAGCCAGCCCGGCGTTGCAGCCAAGATGTTCAAGGTGCTGTCGAACGAAGGCATCAACATCAAGGTTATTGCCACTTCGGAAATCAAGATTTCCGTTTTGATCGACCGGAAATACATGGAACTCGCGGTTCAGGCACTGCATGATGCCTTTGAACTGGAGAAATCAGCCTAAGGGGCACCATGCCCGACGGAACCGAAAGCGAAAGCAGAAAACTACTTGTCCGACTGCGTGACACGCTCGCCGAAGGCGGCGCGGGTCAGGAGCGGTTGGACAAGATCACGCACCTGATCGCCAGCTCTATGCTGACCGAGGTGTGCTCGATCTATCTGTTTCGCGATGATGACACGCTCGAACTCTGCGCAACCGAGGGTCTGAAGGCCGAGTCGGTGCACCAGACCCGTCTGCGTTTGGGCGAGGGTCTGGTGGGCCGTGTCGCCAAAACCACCCAGATCGTCAACACGGCCGACGCGCCGTCCGAGCACGGCTTCCGCTACATGCCGGAAACCGGCGAAGAGGCGTATTCTTCCTTCCTTGGTGTGCCGATCCAGCGCCTTGGCGAAACGTTGGGCGTTCTGGTCGTGCAGTCAAAAGAGGCGCGCCAATTCTCGTCAGATGAAGTGTACGCTCTGGAAGTCGTTGCGATGGTTCTGGCCGAAATGGCGGAGCTCGGTGCGTTTGTCGGCGATGGAGCAGCGCTCAAAGCCCTGCATCAACAGCCCGTCCTATTCCGCGGCACTGTGGGCCAAGAAGGCACCGCCGAAGGCCATATTTGGCTGCACGAACCCCGCGTGGTTGTCACCAATCCTGTTGCCGAAGATCCCCAAGCCGAAACAGAGCGCCTGCGCGACGCCGTCAATGAATTGCGCTACTCTGTTGACCAGATGCTGTCTGTCGCCGAGGGCGGCGATGCCGACCATGTCCAGGTTCTCGAAGCCTACAAGATGTTCGCCAATTCCAAAGGCTGGCTCCGCCGCATGGAAGAGGACATCTCGCGCGGCCTGTCCGCCGAAGCTGCCGTGGAAAAAGAGCAGTCCATCGCACGCTCTCGCATGGCCCGTTCGACCGACGCCTACCTGCGCGAGCGTTTGAACGATTTGGATGATCTATCAAACCGCCTGCTTCGAATCCTGACAGGTCAGGGCAGCGACACCGGCGCAGAAATGCCCGATGATCCGATTCTCGTTGCCCGCAACATCGGCCCAGCCGAGCTGCTGGACTATGGCCGCCGGCTCAAAGGTGTGATTCTCGAAGAAGGCTCTGTCGGCAGCCATGCCGCAATCGTCGCCCGCGCTCTGGCGATTCCGTTGGTGGTGCACGCACGAAACATCACGACCGAAGCGCTGAACGGCAACCATGTGCTGCTCGATGGCGATCAGGGTGTGGTCCACCTGCGTCCCGACGAAAACGTGGTCAAAGCGTTTCGCGATCAGATGGCTATGCAAGCACAGGCCCAAGAGCGTTACGCCTCGATCCGTGACCTGCCTGCGGAAACACTGTGCGGCCGCCGAATCTCCCTGACCATGAATGCAGGGCTGATGGCCGACCTGCCCTCTTTGCCCACCTCGGGCGCCGAAGGCGTCGGCCTGTTCCGTACAGAACTCCAATTCCTTGTCCGGAACAAAATGCCCAAACGGGCCGAGCTTTCCGCGCTGTATGGCCGCGTGCTGGACGCCGCTGACGGTCAGCCGGTGGTGTTCCGGACTCTCGACATCGGGTCGGACAAGGTCCTGCCCTACATGAAGCCCAACGACGAACCAAATCCGGCTCTTGGCTGGCGCGCGATTCGCGTGGGCTTGGACAAACCCGGTGTGCTGCGGATGCAGTTACAGGCGCTGATCCGCGCTGCGAACGGCCGCCCTTTGTCCGTGATGTTCCCGTTCATCGCGCAGATGGATGAATTCACCGTCGCCCGTCAGGAAATCGATAAGGCCATGGCCCGCGAAGAGCGTCTGGGCCACGTGCTGCCGTCCGAGCTGAAAATTGGCACCATGCTCGAGACACCTTCGCTGGCCTTTGCCCCCCAGGCGTTCTTTGAGCAGGTAGATTTCGTTTCGATTGGCGGGAACGATCTGAAGCAGTTCTTCTTTGCCGCCGACCGTGAAAATGAACGCGTGCGGCGCCGCTATGACACGCTGAACGTCAGCTTCTTGTCCTTCCTCGAAGGGATCGTGAACCGCTGCCGGACCACAGGCACGCCGCTGTCCTTCTGTGGCGAAGATGCGGGCCGTCCGATTGAGGCCCTGTGCCTTGCCGCCATCGGGTTGCAGAGCCTGTCCATGCGCCCCGCGTCCATAGGGCCGGTCAAGCATCTGCTGCGCCGCACCAACCTCGAAGAGCTGTATCACGTGATTTCCGAGGCCCGCGAATCCGGTGTTCAAAGCGTGCGACCCGCAGTCATGGAATATCTGGCCAAGGCAGCGATTCCGCCCGCGAGCTAAGTTTTCCGCGAGTCCCGAACGTTATAGGGCGCCCCGACGGAGCGCCCTTTCGCTTTGGTCTGGTCAGGCAGCGTCTTCCCACTTGTGCACATCGCCGTAGATGCCCTTCCAATCGCCGATCCCGAGGACACGATCAGGGTTCGTGGGTGGCGGCATTTCTACGCCTGTCAGTTTTTCGAACCCGAAACGACTGTAGTACGGATAATCGCCCACCAGCATCACGCGCGGCCACCCCAATTCAGCAGTTCGACTGAGCGAGGCTTGCATTAGGATGCCCCCTAGCCCTTCGCCCTGACGCGTGGGGTGCACGGCGATCGGCCCCAAGAGCAAGGCTGGACTGTCACCGACCAGAACAGGCCAGAACCGGATCGCACCGGCCAGAATTTTATCGGGATCACGCGCGGTCAGGCTGAGTTCGGGCACACGGTCCACCCCGTCCCGCAGACGGTAGGACGACAGAGCCTCGCGACCGGGGGCAAAGCACAGATCATACAGGGCTTCGACCTCCCACACGTCCTCTGGCTGTTCTTGCGCAATCTCGAACACCTGACCTCCGATCTTTCGAGTGGCATGGCGGGTATCATGACACTACTTGTGTATCAATCACATAGGAGCAAAACATGTTCTATCGCCCCAGCGAAGGCCACGGTCTGCCACACAATCCGTTCAACGCCATCGTCACCCCGCGGCCCATTGGCTGGATCTCAACCCGTGATGCGGACGGGCGCGACAACTTGGCGCCCTATTCGTTTTTTAACGCGGTTGCTTACGTGCCCCCGCAAGTGATGTTTGCTTCAACATCTGCCAAAGCAGACCGCGGAGACACCAAGGACAGCGTCTCGAATATCCGCGAGACAGGCGTGTTTTGCGTGAATATCGTGGAATACGCGGCGCGCGATGTAATGAATGCCTCGTCAGCGACAGTGGAACGCGACATTGACGAATTCGAACTGGCCGGAATCGACAAAGCTGCTTGCGACACCATCGCCGCGTCGCGTGTCGCCAATGCCCCAGCCTCTCTGGAATGCAAGGTGACGCAGATCATCCAGCTCGAGGGTGAGTCGAACTTCGCGGTATTTGGCGAGGTGACAGGCATCCACATGCGGGACGACTGCATCGTAGACGGTCGCTTTGATGTGACGCGCTACCGGCCTTTGACCCGTCTAGGCTATCGTGACTACGGGGTGATCAAAGAGGTCTTTAGCCTGACCCGCCCCGACGACTGAGTCGCCTGCCGTATTCCCAAGTCCGCCCTGCCCGCGTATCCATACATGGACTGCATCAGACGGAGGGCGGCATGGACACCATGATCGGGATTATCGGAGGCAGCGGCCTCTATGACATCGACGGGCTAGAGGACGCCAAGTGGGTCAGCGTCGAAACCCCATGGGGAGCGCCGTCCGACCAGATCATGACCGGTGTGCTGGATGGTTTGAAGATGGCGTTCCTGCCTCGTCACGGGCGCGGCCACGTCCATAGCCCATCAACCGTGCCCTACCGCGCGAATATCGACGCGCTGAAACGCATCGGGGTAACGGATATCATCAGCCTGTCCGCCACAGGCAGTTTCCGCGAAGAAATGGCCCCCGGCGATTTCGTTATCGTGGATCAGTACATTGACCGTACCGGTGGCCGCGACAAATCCTTTTTCGGCACGGGCTGCGTCGCCCATGTCAGCCTTGCGCATCCGACCTGCCCTCGGCTGTCGGATATCCTTGCCGAAGCCGCCGCAACTGCGGGCGCCCGCGTTCACCGCGGCGGGACCTATCTGGCGATGGAAGGGCCGCAGTTCAGCACTTTGGGCGAATCAAAGCTTTACCGAGAGGTCTGGGGCTGCGACGTGATCGGCATGACCAACATGCCCGAGGCCGCTTTGGCCCGTGAGGCCGAGATCTGCTACGCCTCGGTCGCGATGGTCACCGACTATGACAGCTGGCACCCCGACCACGGCGAGGTCAGCGTCACCGACATCATCAAGACCCTGCAAGGCAACGGGGAAAAGGCGCGTGACACCATCCGCGCCCTGCCTGAACTGATCGACCGCGAACGTGCCCCCTGCCCCCACGAATGTGACCGCGCGTTAGAGTTTGCCATCATGACCGCGCCTGATAAACGGGACGCCGAACTTTTGAAGAAACTCGACGCGGTCGCTGGCCGCGTCCTGAAAGGCACCCCATGACACAGGTCCAAGACTACATCCGCACCATCGTCGATTTCCCCAAACCGGGCATTATGTTCCGCGACGTGACCACCCTGTTTAGCAATCCGCGCGGGTTTCGCATGGCGATCGACCAATTGCTGCACCCCTATGCGGGCGAGCGGATTGATGTAGTTGTGGGCCTCGAGGCGCGCGGATTTATCCTTGGCGGTGCGGTCGCGCACCAGCTGGGGACCGGTTTCGTGCCCGTCCGCAAAAAGGGCAAATTGCCCGGCACCGTGATCTCCGAAGCCTACACGCTCGAATACGGCGAGGCTGTGGTCGAGGTGCATGACGACGCGATCGCCCCCGGTCAGAACGTGCTGATTGTTGATGACCTGCTGGCCACGGGCGGGACTGCCGAGGCTGGGATCAAACTGGTGGAGCGCCTTGGCGGACAGATCGCAGGCTGCGCGTTTGTCGTGGACCTGCCTGATCTAGGGGGCCGGAAACGGCTGGAGGCGATGGACATCGACGTCCACGCGCTCTGCTCCTTCGAAGGGGACTAAAGATGACATCTGCCGCAGAGTTCGCCGCCGATTGGGAAGCGGGTTGGAACAGCCACGATCTGGACCGGATCATGGCCCACTACAGTCCTGATATCGTCTTCCGGTCGAAAAAGGCGGTGGCTCTGGTCGGCAGCGGAGAGGTGCGCGGGCATGACGCCCTGCGCGCCTACTGGCAGGCCGCGCTGGACAAGCAACCCGACCTGCATTTCACCGTCCGCGATGTGTTTGCGGGGCACGAGATGATGGTCATCACCTACGAAAACCATCGGGGCGTTCTGGCTGCAGAAACGCTCTATTTCGGCGCGGACGGCCTGGTCACCCAAGCCGCCGCCTGTCACGCGGGTTAAGCGCGCAGAATCACACCGGGGTTCATGATACCCTTGGGGTCCAGCGCCTGTTTGATCGCGCGCAGTGCCGCCAGCTTGACCGGATCGCTGTATTTCTCCAGATCGCTGACCTTCAGGCGGCCGACGCCATGCTCGGCGCTGACCGAACCGTTGTAGGCATGGACCAGATCATGGACACCGCTTTTCACCGCAGGGCGCAGGTCTTCGTAATCCGCGCGGGATTTTCCGGCAGCGGGGAAGACGTTGTAGTGCAAGTTGCCGTCTCCAAGGTGCCCAAAGCAATTCACCCGAACATCCCCAAGCGCCGCCATAGCTGCGTTCCCTTCGCGGATAAATTCGGGGATTCGGCTGATCGGGACAGAAATATCGTGGCTGCTGATTGAACCGATCCGGCGATTCCCCTCGGGGATATTCTCGCGGATGTTCCACAGGTCGGTGCGCTGTTGCTCGGACTGTGCAATCAGCCCATCAGTGACGATCCCCGCTTCGAAGGCTTCGGCAAATAGGGTCTCTAGCGCCTCGGCAGGGTCCAAACCTTTGGCAAGTCCCACATCGGTCAGAACGCTCCATTCCGGCGCTTCGTCATAGGGCAGACGCAGTTCGGGCATGGTTTCCTGCAAGAACTCCCAGCCTTGGCGATGCATAATTTCGAAGGCGCTGATCCCCTCGGCCATATGGCCACGGGCCATGGCCAGCAGTTCCGTCGCCGCCTCGGGCGAGGGTACAACGAACAGCGCGGTCCCTTCGCTGGCGGGAATCGGGAACAGCTTCAAAGCGGCGGCGGTTATGATCCCGAGCGAGCCCTCGGACCCGATCATCAGGTTGCGTAGATCATAACCCGTGTTGTCTTTGCGCAGGCGGGTCAGGCCGTTCCAGATGTCTCCGTTCGGCATCACGACCTCTAGTCCCAGACACAGGTCGCGCGCATTTCCGTAGCGCAGCACATTCAGACCGCCTGCGTTCGTTGCCAGATTGCCCCCGATCCGCGCCGAGCCCTTGGCTGCAATCGACAACGGAAACAGCCGGTCCTCTTTTTCGACAGCCGTGTGCAGATCTTGCAGAATGCAGCCCGCTTCGGCCACCAGAACGTTTTCCTCGGGGTAGATCGCGCGCACCGCATTCATCCGTTCGAGCGAAATGATCAGCGGCTCAATTCCGTCCTGCGCGATCTGCCCACCGACGAGGCCGGTGCCTCCTCCATAGGGAACGACCGGAACACCCGCTGCGTGGGCAAATTTCACCGCGAGCGATACCTCTTCGGTGTTGGCGGGTGCGATAAGTAGGCCGCCCTGCCCTTTGTAGCGGCCGCGGGGTTCTTCCAAATACCGAGGTTCGAGTTCGCGGAATGCAGCGGCAGGCAAGGCATCCCGCAGGGCGCCTTCGATCGAAGTCACGGGGGTCATGGGCTCTCCTATTCAGCGCCCAAGTCTTGGGCCGAAATCGGACGAGGTTCAAGCACCACAACTGTCGGGCGCGAGGGTAAATTCCGCAGGGAGACGTCGATCTGCGACTCGCCCGTGCGCTGGATTGCGAAATCCTGTTCCATACGCGCGATGAACTGTTCCAACGTCAGGCGGCCGAACCAGTGCATCGGAATGATGATCGAGGATTTCAGCCGCTGCATAACTCGCACCACCGACGGCTGATCTAGCGTCATACCGCCATCCACAGCCACCATTGTGACATCCAATCGGCCCATTGCGGCGTATTGCGCCGCCGAGGGTTCGTGATGCAAGTGCCCCATATGGCCGATACAAAGCCCGCCCACTTCGAAAATAAAGATCGAGTTGCCATTCTCGCCCGCCGAGCCAGAACCCCGCCGGTTGTCAGTGGTCACGTTGCGCACCAGCATGTCCCCAAGGTCGAGATAGTGCACCGCTGCATTGCCCTCAGCATCAGGCCAGCCCTGCAAAACATGTGTGATGTCGGGGTCGGGGAAGCTTGTCCAGTGGGTCCCATGGGCGTTGTTCATAGTGGCAACGTCCGGCGTAAAATCCCCTTGCCCCAGATAACCGGAATAGTCTGTCACCGCTGTCAAGCCGCTCTGAGTGCCGATCAAAAACATCGCGTGGTCCAAATAGCGGATACGGACGGTGTATTCGTCTGCGATTGGATCGGAAAAACTGGCAAGCTGCACGTATTCAAGACCCGGCGCGCTGTTGGCCACCGCGATGCAATGACTGGGCCGGCGTTCTTGGGCCTGAGCTGCCCCTGCAGTCACTAGAATAAGAAGTGAGATGAGACGAAATACCATGTGCGATCCCCCGTGTTCGCCCAAAGGCTAACACAGGTTCTGCGCGATCCGGTCTTCACGGATCGGTCAACTAAACCGTCTTGCCCCGTCGATCATGGCGAAGAGCTGCGAAAAGCACATGATTACGCCAGCGACCGTCGATCTGCAGATAGGATTGCGCGACGCCCTCGTACTTGAACCCGCATTTTTCGAGCACGCCGTGCGAGGGCTTGTTTTCCGGCAGGCAGGCCGCTTCGATCCGGCTCAGGTCCATGCGCGTAAAGGCATGGTGCACAATCGCGGCAATCGCTTCGGTCATATATCCTTGGCGGGCAAAGGGTTCGCCGATCCAGTAACCGATCGTGCCCATCTGCGCAGGCCCTCGACGTACATTGTCCAAGGTAATCGCACCAAGCAGCATGTCATCAGACCGACGGATCATAAATAGCGGCACAGCGGTGCCCTGAGACATGGATCGACTGGCCCAGTAAACGCGGTTGGTAAAGGCTTTGCGGCTGAGATGATCCTCGGCCCATGTGGGTTCCCACGGTGTCAGGAAATCACGACAGGAAAAACGCAGCGTGCTCCACGCACGGTAGTCGCCATGGAGCGGGAGTCGTAACGTCATACGCTCGGTCTCCAGGCGAAACTTCCGTTTGTTCAGCAGCATTTATCCAGCCAGCCTCTCTTTCAACGCGGCCAGGAAAGGCGCATTGTCTACGGGACCATAGAGCGCCATCGCGGACGGCGCATTGGTGGCAAGATTGATTCCGAAATCACGCACGTTTTCAAGAGTAACGGCATCGATTCGCGCTACAGTCTCTGACAAATCGGGCACACGGCCCCAGATCGACATCATACGGGCCAAACGTTCAGCACGATTCGACGGGCTTTCGAGTCCCATGAGCATGCCGGCCTTCATCTGGGCACGGGCGCGATCAATCTCGGCGATACGCAGATCCTCGTTGATACGGCGCATTTCGTCGATGGTGACTTCTGCCAATTCACCCAGCTGTTCGGCGCTGGTACCAGCGTAAACGGTGATTAGGCCGGTGTCGGAATAAGCGCCCGCTTGGCTAAAGATCGTGTAGCACAAACCGCGGTGTTCGCGAATTTCCTGGAACAGACGAGAGGACATCCCTCCCCCCAGCGCGTTCGCATAGATCTGGCCGGTAAAGAAATCATCCGCACGGTAGCCGGGGCTTTCAAAGGCCAACGTGAAGTGCGCCTGCTCCAGCTTTTTCACTTCGCGGCGCTCGCCCCCTTGGAATGCTGCAGCGTCTTCGTGCTGTGCCGAACCCGGCTTCATATGACCGAACAGCTTCTCCGCCTCGCGCACGATAGCGTCGTGGTCGACAGCGCCAGCTGCCGACAGAATCATTTGGCCGGGGCCATAGTGTTCCTCGACAAAGCCCGACAAATCCTCGCGGCTGAAGTGGCGCACGCGCTCGGAGGGTCCAAGGATGGTCCGACCAAGAGGTTGGTTTGGGTAGGCCTCTTCTTGCAACCAGTCAAAGATCACGTCGTCAGGCGTGTCCAGCGCCTGACCGATCTCTTGCAAAATCACGCCACGTTCGACCTCGATCTCGTTCTCGTCAAAGGTCGGGTTCAGCAGAATGTCCGCAATCACGTCTAGCGCCAGTGGCACGTCATTTGCCAACACGCGGGCGTAATAGGCTGTGACCTCTCGCGAGGTATAGGCGTTGATATACCCGCCCACATCCTCGATCACTTCGGCAATCTCCAGCGCAGAGCGACGTTTGGTGCCTTTGAAGGCCATGTGCTCTAGGAAGTGGGCAATGCCGTTCTGTTCTACCCTTTCGTGGCGCGCACCGGCACCGACCCAAATCCCGATCGCAGCGGATTCGAGGCCAGGCATGTGCTCCGTCACAACGCGGAAGCCATTGGAAAGGGTATGGGTCTGAACGGTCAAAGGTGGATCCGATCCTTAATTAGAGTTTCAATCGCCAGCAGGTCGTTTTCGACGCGGGTCACGCGTTCCGAACGCTCATATAGGTCAGCCATCCGCGGGGGAAGCCCCGGACGCACGCCTGTAGCTTTCTCAACCGCATCGGGGAATTTCGCGGGGTGCGCAGTTGCAAGAGTAACCATCGGACTGCTGCCCATATGCGCTTCTGCAACATGTACGCCAACCGCGCTGTGGGGACACAGCAGCTCTGCCGAATGCTTCAGAGTGCGCGTAATCGTTGCCAGCGTTTCCTCTTCGGAACAGCGACCACTGTCGAAGTTCTCTCGCAGAGCCTGCAAGGCACCTTGGCTAACCTTGAAGCCGCCTGCTTTGAGTTCGTCCATCAGTTGCGCAACGGCCGTGCCGTCGCGGCCATAGGCATCGAACAGCGCACGCTCAAAGTTCGAAGACACCTGAATGTCCATCGACGGGCTGATTGAGGGGATCACGCCGTCGACCATGTATTCGGACGTCGACAGGCAGCGGTGCAGGATGTCGTTCTGGTTGGTCGCGACGACCAGACGATCAATCGGCAGGCCCATGCGCTTCGCGATGTACCCAGCGAAGATATCGCCAAAGTTGCCGGTCGGCACGGTGAAGCTGACCTTGCGATGGGGCGCACCCAGAGCAACCGCCGAGGTGAAGTAGTAGACCACCTGCGCCAGAACACGGGCCCAGTTGATGCTGTTCACGCCCGCCAGCTTCACGCCATCGCGGAACTCGAAGTCGTTAAACATGTCTTTGACGCGGGCCTGACAGTCATCAAAGTGACCGTCCAGCGCCAGCGCGTGCACGTTGTCTTCGGACGGGGTGGTCATCTGACGACGCTGCACTTCAGACACACGGCCATGGGGGAACAGGATGAACACGTCCACCGCGTCCAGACCACGGAACGCTTCGATCGCGGCAGAACCGGTATCGCCCGAGGTCGCGCCCACAATGGTCACGCGGCTGTCGCGGCGCTTGAGCTCAAATTCGAACAGCTGACCGATGAGCTGCATGGCGAAGTCTTTGAACGCCAAGGTCGGCCCATGGAACAGCTCACACAGGAAATGACCGGGTGCGAGTTGCTTGAGCGGCGCGCGGGCGTCGTGGCCGAAACCGGCATAGGCCCGTTCGATGATCCCGCGGAATTCGTCGTCGGTGAATGACGTTCCCAGATAAGGACGCATCACACGAAAGGCGACTTCCTCATAAGGAAGGCCAGCCAGCGCGGCGATGTCTTCGGCCGTCATGGTGGGGATCTCGGCGGGAACATAGAGACCACCGTCGCGTGCGAGGCCAGTCAGCATCGCCTCGTCAAAGGTCAGCGTCGGCGCAGAGCCTCGGGTCGAGATGTATTGCATCATTCGGGCCTTTCATCTTTTGCCCTGCGGTCGCGCCACAGGAGGTATGCAATGCCGATAATCCAGATCGCGGCGAAACTGAACCACGTTACGGCGTATTCAAGGTGATTGTTCGGGATACCTGCCGTGTCCACCGGCCAAGGGGTCACACGCGGTTCGGGATAGTCGGTGTCGCGGACGACGATCAGGATCGGCTCGGCGTCGAGAGCCTGCGCCATCTGCGGGATATCGCGCGAGAACCAGTCGTTGTTCACAAGGTCATTTCCAGGGGTGGAGCCTGTACGCTCGTCCGGCCAATGCAGGTTGCCGATGATGGTCGCATCGTGTTCGGGACGGGTGTCGTCCTTGGCATTGATGGCGACGAACCCCCGATCCAGCATCAGGCGGCGGCCATCCTCGGTCTCGAACGCAGTGATGATCCGGTAGCCAGCCCCCTGCCCCCGCGCCGAGGCCAATACGTGCAGCTCATCGGTCGTGACCGTGCCGGTCACACTGACTGGCAGATAGCGGTCCGCGATGGGATCCGGGTTGGCGGGCACGGCAACAGGCGCTTGGGTGATGTGGGCTTCAATATCGGCCAGCATCTGGTTTTTCCACGCCAGACGCTCCACCTGCCATTTGCCAAGCCCGAGCAGGACAGCCGCAACAGCGATACCGACCACGATCAGGATTACAGAGCGACGCATTTCGGGCCTTTCAAACGAAAACAAGGTGCGCATCTTGCGCACCTTGCTGTGATATTCACTGCGGCTGGAATTTCAACCGGCAACTGGTGCGCTGGCGGTTAGCCGCCCCAGATGTAAACAGCTGCGAACAGGAACAGCCAGACAACGTCAACGAAGTGCCAGTACCAAGCTGCTGCTTCAAAGCCGATGTGGTTCTCGGGGGTGAAGTGACCGCGCACGGTGCGCAGGTAGCAGATGAACAGGAAGA
This sequence comes from Donghicola sp., assembly GCF_025210255.1. Taxonomy (NCBI): domain Bacteria; kingdom Pseudomonadati; phylum Pseudomonadota; class Alphaproteobacteria; order Rhodobacterales; family Roseobacteraceae; genus Donghicola; species Donghicola sp. The sequence goes on from NZ_JAOARZ010000028.1 coordinate 20,176, forward strand.
TGGTACCAACGATCACGTGGAAACCGTGGAAGCCGGTCGCCATGAAGAAGTTGGCGCCATAGATGTTGCCAGCAAAGCCGAAGGACGCGTGGCTGTATTCGTATGCCTGGAACACGCTGAAGATCAGGCCAAGGATGACGGCCAGCAGCAGGCCCGACTTGATGTCTTTGCGGTTGTTCTCGTGAACGAGAGCGTGGTGCGCCCAAGTCGCCGCCGCACCCGAGCACAGCAGGATTAGGGTGTTGATCAGGGGCAGGTGCCAAGGATCAAAGGTCTCGATGCCTTCGGGGGGCCAAACGCCGCCAACGGCGGGCATGGGGTACAGCGCGTGCTTGAAGAACGACCAGAACCATGCCGCAAAGAACATGACTTCGGACATGATGAACAGGATGAAGCCGTAGCGCAGACCAATCTGAACAACGGGAGTGTGGTCGCCCGCCTGGTTTTCCGAGATGGTGTCCGACCACCAGCCAAACATGACGTAGAGAACGCCGACGAAGCCGATGAGGAACATCCAAGGGCCGCTTTCCTTCATCCAAAGGACCGCGCCGAACAGCATGACAAAGCCGGCAATCGAGCCAAGGAAAGGCCAAATGGATGGGGGCAGAACGTGGTAGTCGTGGTTTTTTGCGTGCGCCATTGAAGGTCCCTCGTTGGAAGGCTTAGTTAATTTCTGTTGTTTTTTCGGTCTCGAGTGCCGCCTGATAATCAGTATCGGCGAGATCCATCTCGTGGAAGGTATACGAGAGTGTGATGTGCTTGGCGTATTTCGCCTCGGGGTCATCTACAATCTCGGGGTCGACATAGAAGGTCACGGGCATCTCGACCCGCTCTCCTGGCTGTAGCACCTGCTCGGTGAAGCAGAAGCAAGCAATCTTTACAAAGTACCCGCCCGCTGCAAAGGGCGCGACATTGTAGCTGGCAGTGCCTGCCACAACGTGATCGGTCGGGTTATAAGCCTCGTAGAAGGCAAGGCCGCTTTCGCCGATGCGCAGTTCCATCTCGCGCTGCATGGGTTTGAATTCCCATGGCATGCCGCGCTCTTTGGAAGCGTCGAACTTGATCTTGATGGTCTGATCCAGAATCGTTTCGGATTCCGAGGTCGCAACCTGAGTCTCGCCGCCAAAACCGGTGACACGGCAGAACAGGTCATAAAGCGGGACAGCCGCCCAAGCGAGCGCGCCCATGACCAGAACAACTGAAACCAGTTGTACGACTGTTTTCTTTTTGCCTTCCATCATTGTCCTCCTTCCGGAGTGGTAAGTGACGGACGGGCGGTATGATCGAACGCTTCGACTTTGCCGCCGTTCTGCACCTTGACCACAGTCAACAGGAACACCAGCGCAACGAACCCGATCAGGACCGCAAGCAGACCGAAGTTCCGGCCGCGGCGACGCTGGTGAAGTTCATGGTCGGGACGGAAATTGCTCATACCCAGCCCCCAAGGCCGATGCCCATGCGCACCAGCACGGCATCCGCTAGAATCGCGGTGAACAGCAGGAACAGGTATAGCAGCGAAAGTTTGAAGAAGCTGCGCTCCGCTGCGTAGTTGTCACCTTCGGCCTGCTCTTCGTTGCGGCGCAGGATGGTCCACGCGCCCTTGATGAACAACAGGTTCAGAATGACGGCAGTCGCCAAGAAGACAGGCCCGTTCAGCGCGGTGAAGGACATGCCAACCGACAATGCTGCCAGCAGAACGGTGTAGGCAAAGATCTGAATGCGCGTGTTGCGGCGACCGTGGGTGACGGTCAGCATCGGCACTTTCGCATCCGAGTAGTCAGACTTCATGAATAACGCCAGCGCCCAGAAGTGGGGCGGGGTCCAGAAGAAGGTGATCGCGAACATCATGATCGATTCGATCGAAATATCACCCGTGGAGACGGCCCATCCGATCATCGGAGGGAATGCGCCTGCCGCACCACCGATCACGATGTTCTGCGGAGTCGAGCGCTTGAGCCACATGGTGTAGATCACGACGTAGAAGAAAATGGTAAATGCCAGCAGGCCAGCCGCGACAAGGTTCGACGCAAGGCCCAGCATAATGACCGAGAGGCAAGATAGAGCAATACCGATGGCGAAAGCCTCGTCACGGGTGACTTTACCTGCGGGGATCGGACGCTTTTGGGTCCGCTTCATGATGCGGTCGATGTCAGCGTCGTACCACATGTTCAGGGCGCCAGATGCGCCACCGCCCAATGCGATGAACAGAATCGCCGCAAAACCTTCGATTGGGTGAACAGAACCGGGGGCAACAAGCAAGCCCACCAGCGCCGTAAAGACGACGAGGGACATCACGCGTGGCTTCAGAAGGGCGAAGTAATCGCCAAAGCTGGCCTCGGTGGTCTGGCTGCTGTCAAAGCTGGTATCGCTCATGGCGGATCCGTCTCGATGGCTAAGGGTCTATTTGGGTGAAGGCCCGCCCCGACCGTCCACGCGGAACGTTATCGGGGCGGGCCTAAAGTTTGGGTGCGTTACTGCGCCGAAGCGACCTGGTAGGCCTGCGGAATGCCTGCGAACTCTTCTTTCGCGCCTGCCAGCCACTGCTGGTAGGCCTCTTCGCTGACAACTTTGACAGTGATGGGCATGTATGCGTGGTCTTTGCCGCAGAGCTCCGAGCACTGGCCGAAGTAAACGCCTTCGCGCTCTGCTGCGAACCACAGTTCTGCCAGACGGCCGGGAACCGCGTCTTGCTTTACGCCGAATGCGGGGATGGTCCAGCTGTGGATCACGTCCGCGCCGGTGACTTGCATCACAACAGTGGCACCTACAGGCACGACAACTGCGGTGTCGGTGGCCAGCAGGTATTCGTCTTCGTTGTAGCCGTACTCTGCCAAGTCTTCTTTGGGCAGCATGAAGCTTTCGAAGCCAAAGCCTTCGTCAACATACTCGTAGCCCCAGTACCACTGGTAGCCGGTGACTTTGATGGTGATGTCGCCCTCGGGGATTTCCTGCTGCTTGAACAAAACGGGCAGCGAGAACGAGCCGATGAAGACCAGAATAACGATCGGTACAATGGTCCAAGCGATTTCCAGCGGCGAGTTGTGCGTAAAGGTCGCCGGCTTGGGGTTCGACTTTTCATTGTAGCGGACGATGATGAACGCCATCAGCGCCGAAACGAACAGAACGATCGCGGTGATGATCACGAGGATCATGCTGTCCAGCCAGTGAATGTCACGGGCCAGTTCGGTCCCTGCCGCTTGGAAAGCAGCGCCCGCATCGTGGGGCTTACCAAGCACCTCGAGCCCGTCTTGGGCCAAAGCGGGAAGCGGAAGCATAAGGGCCATAGCGGCCAGCATTTTGGTCAGAAGTCGCATATTACACCCTGATCTTATTCGGCATTAAGCGCGTTGTTGCGGGGGACTGACAAGCATTCACCCGGAATCCATTGTGTTCAGTCCTGCAAAAACCATATTCTGTCACTCGGAACAAGATAGCGAACCGCGTCAAAGGGCCGCTTTTTTGATCCAAGTCAAAGACGGACCTTCAGGAGAACCCATGTCAACCGACACTTTCCGCCCATTCGAGACCCTCATCGACCGCGAAACCGCCCTTGGGCAACTGCGTGGGGCCGTTGACGGAGCCGACGACGGAGAGCTGTTTCTGGAACGTCGCCGCTCTGAGGTCGTCGCCTACGACGATGGTCGGTTGCGTACTGCATCTTATGACGCAAGCGAGGGATTCGGTCTACGGGCAGTGCGCGGCGAAGTCGCTGGTTACGCGCACTCGACCGAAATCACCGAAGGGGCGCTGTCTCGCGCCAGCGAAACTGCGCGTTTGGCCGTGGGCGATGGCGGCGGCACTCTTGCTCTGCCCCCCGAAGGTACCAACCTGAAGCTTTATGGCGATATGGACCCAGTCGAAGAGCTGGCTTTTGCGACCCGCGTGGACTTGCTCAAAGAAATCGACGCGTACTTGCGTGCCGCCGACAAGCGCGTGGTCCAAGTGACCGCGAGCCTCGCCGCGTCTTTGCAAGAGGTCGAAATACTGCGCCCCGAAGGTCACAGCGTGACCGACGTGCGACCCATGGTGCGCCTGAATATAAGTGTGATCGTCGAACAGGACGGACGCCGCGAATCCGGCAGCGCAGGTGGAGGTGGCCGCCATGGATTGGCGCCGATCGTAACTCTGCAGCACTGGAAATCCGTCGCAGACGAAGCGCTGCGCATAGCCGTTGTGAACCTGAGCGCTGTGCCCGCCCCTGCGGGCGTCATGGACATCGTCCTTGGGCCGGGTTGGCCGGGCATTCTACTGCACGAGGCGGTGGGTCACGGGCTTGAGGGTGACTTCAATCGCAAAGGCACCAGCGCGTTTGCGGGCCTAATGGGACAACAGGTTGCAGCCAAAGGTGTGACTGTTCTGGACGATGGCACCATCCCCGACCGCCGCGGCAGTATCACCGTCGATGACGAGGGCACCCCGAGCGGCAAGAACACCCTGATCGAGGACGGCATCTTGGTCGGCTACATGCAGGATCGCCAGAATGCGCGGCTGATGGGTGTCAAACCCACTGGCAATGGGCGGCGCGAAAGCCACGCCCACATTCCTATGCCCCGCATGACCAACACGTATATGCTCGGCGGTGACTCGGACCCTGCCGATCTGGTCAGCAGCATGAAGGACGGCATCTACGCTGTCGGCTTTGGCGGAGGGCAGGTGGACATCACCAACGGCAAGTTCGTCTTCTCCTGTACCGAGGCTTACCGCGTCACCAATGGTGTCGTCGGCGCCCCGATCAAAGGTGCGACGCTAATCGGGGATGGGGCAACAGCGCTGCAGAACATCCGCGGGATCGGAAACGACATGCAACTGGACCCCGGAATGGGCAACTGTGGCAAGCAGGGCCAGTGGGTGCCTGTCGGCGTTGGCCAACCCAGCCTGCTTATTGGCGGCCTCACCATCGGCGGATCGGCCGTCTAAGTCATTTTCCGTTAGGCTTAACCGCTGATTAAGACTCGGTGGGGTATTCATGATTCTGCAAGACGGCGGAGACATGATGCCCCACCAAACTCACTCTTCCAGTCCCCACCCACTCCCACCCACCACGGAAGACGAGCGGGTTTCATGGCTTCGCCTCTTGCGCTCGCGCCGAGTCGGCATTGCGACCTTCTACCGGCTGATGTCGGAGCACGGCTCAGCGGATGCCGCACTTGATGCACTTCCTGACATCGCCAAAGCCGCTGGGGTCGACAGCTACGCCCCCTGCCCGCCCGAAGTCGCCTTGGCCGAGATGAGCAATGGGCGCAAAGCCGGTGCCCGCATGATCTGTTATGGCACACCGGATTATCCAGACAGCCTGACCGACCTACCTGATCCGCCCCCGATTCTATGGGCGATCGGCGAAACGGCGTTGCTCAATCGTCCGATGATCGCACTGGTGGGCGCACGCAATGCATCGTCGCTCGGCCTGCGGATGACGCGCAAACTGGCGCAGGAACTTGGCGAGGCGGGATATGTGGTCGTCTCGGGCCTTGCACGCGGGATTGACGCCGCCGCGCACGAAGTCAGCCTGAACTCTGGGACGATTGCCGTTATGGGCGGCGGAGTCGACATTATTTATCCGCAGGAAAACGCGTCGATCGCGCAGGGAATCGCGTCCCAAGGCCTTCGCCTGTCCGAGGCTCCGATGGGGGCCACGCCGACCGCGCGTCATTTCCCAGCCCGCAATAGAATCATCGCAGGCCTGAGTCGCGCACTAGTTGTTGTCGAAGCCGCCGCGAAATCCGGCAGTTTGATTACCGCAAGAAATGCACTGGATTTGGGGCGCGACGTTCTGGCCGTTCCCGGACACCCATTCGATGCCCGCGCTTCGGGCTGCAATATGTTGATCCGAGATGGTGCAATCTTGGTCCGCAGCGCCAGCGACGTTATCGAAGCGCTTTCTCCTTTGTGCGAAGAGCCGCAGCTTCCGCTCGAGCCACCGCCTGAGCCTGCCAAAGATACCAGAACCAAAGAACAAACCTTTGCCCTGCACCGCGAAATCTTAGGCCGTCTCGGGCCCTGTCCACTGGCCGAAGACCAACTGATCCGCGATCTATCTGAGCCTGCGCATCATGTGACGTCTGTGCTGGTAGATCTGGAATTGGACGGCCGAATACAGCGCCAACCTGGCGGCCTGCTCGCGCGGCGATCATGACAGTCAGGTTTGCCGGAGTTTCCAGCAAAGATTGACATTCCCCCCTTGCACCCCACATGTTGCGCCGCCATACGCCACCTGAACCCATCGCAAGAGGTGCCCTTCATGCCCGTCGTCGTCGTCGAGTCCCCGGCCAAAGCCAAGACCATTAATAAGTACCTCGGCAAAGACTACGTTGTGCTCGCCTCTTATGGTCACGTCCGCGATCTGCCCGCCAAGAACGGTTCTGTGGATCCCGATGACCAGTTCGCGATGACATGGGAGGTCGGGGCTGACTCGCGCAAACATGTCAAAGCGATTGCAGATGCGCTCAAAGACGACGACTCGCTTATTCTCGCGACTGACCCTGATCGCGAAGGAGAGGCCATCAGCTGGCACTTGCAGGAAACTCTGACCAAGCGTCGCGCGATCAAAAAGTCGACCGAAGTCAAACGGGTGGTGTTCAACGCGATCACCAAGACTGCTGTGACAGAGGCGATGAAAAACCCCCGTGATGTGGACCAGCCGCTGGTGGACGCCTATCTGGCGCGCCGCGCGCTGGACTATCTGGTGGGCTTCAACCTGTCGCCGGTTCTGTGGCGCAAACTGCCCGGCGCGCGCAGCGCGGGCCGTGTGCAGTCCGTCTGCCTGCGTTTGATCGTCGAACGAGAGATGGAGATCGAGGCGTTTCAGGCCCGTGAATACTGGACCGTCAAAGCCTTGTTGGCCAACGCCCGCAATCAGGAATTCGAAGCCCGTCTGACCGAATACGCGGGCAAGAAGCTGGATAAGTTCGATCTGGCCGACCAGACCGCTGCCGAACTGGCCGTGCAGGCGATCAACAGCCGCGATCTGACGATACGCTCGGTCGAAGCAAAGCCCGCCAGCCGGAACCCTTCGGCACCCTTCATGACCTCTACCCTGCAGCAGGAAGCCAGCCGCAAATTCGGCATGGGTGCCCGCCAATGTATGAATGCTGCCCAGCGTTTGTACGAAGCCGGTCACATTACATATATGCGTACCGACGGCATCGATATGGCTCCCGAGGCCGTGACTGCCGCCCGCGAGGCGATCAAAGATCGTTACGGTGCGGAATACGTGCCCTCGTCGCCGCGCATCTACAAGAACAAAGCCAAAAATGCGCAGGAAGCCCACGAGTGTATCCGCCCCACGGATATGACCAAGGACGCTGCTGCGCTGAAGCTGAAAGAACAAGATCAGGCCCGCCTCTATGATCTGATCTGGAAGCGGACACTGGCCTGCCAGATGGAAGGCGCGCGTCTGGAGCGCACCGTGGTCGATATTGCCAGCGCGGATGGCCAAGTGGTGCTGCGCGCCAATGGTCAGGTTGTCCTGTTCGACGGCTTCCTCAAGGTCTACGAAGAAGGCCGCGACGATGTTGTGGACGAGGATGACAAGCGCCTGCCGCACCTGACCGAAGGGGAAAAGGCCGACAAACGCGAGGTCGCCCCCGAACAGCACTTTACCCAGCCCCCGCCCCGCTACACCGAGGCGACGCTGGTGAAACGTATGGAAGAGCTCGGCATCGGCCGTCCCTCGACCTATGCGTCGATTGTGACCACGATTCAGGAACGCGAATACGTCACCAAGGACAAGAACCGCCTGATTCCCGAGGATAAAGGCCGGATCGTGACGATCTTTCTCCTGAATTTCTTCAAGCGCTATGTGGAGTATGACTTCACTGCCGCGCTCGAAGGCGAGCTGGATGACGTGTCCGCAGGCGACCGCGACTACAAGGACTTGCTGGCGCGATTCTGGAAGGATTTCCACGCCGCGATCGAGGAAACGAGCGAGCTGCGTATCGCCGAAGTGCTCGATGTGCTGGATGACGCACTCGCGCCTCAACTCTACCCGCCTCGCGAGGACGGCAGCGATCCCCGCACCTGCCCCCAGTGTGGCGCAGGCCAGCTACACCTGAAAACCTCGCGCACAGGCGGGTTCGTCGGCTGCTCGAACTACCCCGAGTGTCGTTACACTCGCCCGATCAATGGCGATACCGATGATTCCGGCGACCAGATTCTGGGGGAAGACGAGGACGGCAACGAGATCAGCCTGCGCTCTGGCCGCTTTGGCCCCTATGTGCAGCGGGGCGAAGCGACCGCAGAACAGCCAAAGCCTGACCGTTCCAGCCTGCCCCGCGGTTGGTCCAAGGACGAGATGGATCTGGACAAGGCGCTGCTGCTGCTGAGCCTGCCCCGCGAAGTTGGTCCCCACCCCGAGGACGGCGAAATGATCGAAGCTGGCATTGGTCGCTACGGTCCCTTCGTCAAACACGGCAAACTATATGCGAACCTCAAAGAGGTGGACGACGTCTTTACCATCGGCATGAACCGCGCCGTCGAAGAGTTGGCGAAAAAGGCCGAGAGCCGTGGTCGCCGTGGCGCGGCCAGCACTGCCAAGCCCTTGAAAGAACTGGGGGACCACCCTGATGGCGGCGCGATGAACGTTTATGACGGCCGCTACGGCCCCTACGTGAAGTGGGAAAAGGTCAACGCGACCCTGCCCAAAGACGTGGAGCCAGCCGATGTGACCGCCGAAATGGCGATCGAATTGGTGAACGCCAAGGCATCGAAAAAGGGCACCAAAAAGAAGGCCGCGCCCAAGAAAGCCGCTGCCAAGAAGGCCCCTGCGAAAAAGACCGCAGCGAAGAAAACCACCAAGAAAGCGGCCGACTCGGAAGAGTAAGCTCTTGGGCGATCGCTAAATTGACAAAAGCCGCGGCGCGATACTGCGCCGCGGCATTTTATTGACTTGAGGCACCCTGCCCGCCACAGTCGCCTCCGAGATACACGGAGGATTTTTCTAATGAACAAAGTGTATGGCAGCGCGTCGGAGGCCTTGGACGGTCTGCTGCGCGACGACATGCTGATCGCGGCAGGGGGCTTTGGCCTGTGCGGGATTCCCGAACTGCTGATTGATGCGATCGTGGAAAGCGGGGTCAAAGGTCTGACCGTTGCGTCGAACAACGCCGGTGTGGATGGCTTTGGC
>NZ_JAOARZ010000029.1:0-216152 GCF_025210255.1 Donghicola sp.
CTAACCGAACCATCCAGCCTTCCGACCGTCCCGTCCGTCCCAACCGCGCCTCAGCGCCGCCGGTGAGGGGCCTTCTACGGATAGCTGTGGAGAGTCGCAAGTGAAAAAATCACAGAAATCCAAAAAAAATGAAACAGAGCCCAATTTATTGGAAAGCCGCCCAAATTTCAGATGTTAGCGCGCCTCTATCTGAAGCCGAATGGTCTGCTAGGCCGCCTCAGACGGTACCTGCAGATTTACCACGCCCTCTCATCGCCCCGAGGACGCCCAAAGCCCCCAAGAATAGCCATGCTGTCGCAGGCAGCGGGATCGGTGGCGGCGTATAGGCCTCGAACTGCATCGCGCCGAGAACCGCTTCGGACTGCCAGTTCCAGCTCTGAAAATCACCATCAATAGCGAACGTCGTGTTCTTCGGAATGATGATGTCCTGCTCCGATAGATCCAGCCACCCCCATTGATAGGCGGGGAACGCGAGATTGTCGGCCTGCATCTCTTCTCGGACCAAGACTGAAAATGGCAGGCTCGCGCCGCTCGGGTCCAACTTGGTGGTCTTACCGTTCAAGCGCGTCAACTGGATTGCTTCGCTCGCCACAATCGTCAGTGCGTGCATATAGGAGTAGCCGAAACTGAGCCCCCCGTTCTTGAAGAACCGCTCAGGTGTCCCAGCCGACTCGGCCCAAAAGGTCAGATCGATGCCATCCACAGAATAGGTCACCGTCGACTTGGTGTCAGAAAAGAGTGATGACGAGAAGTTCACGGTGGATGCAGCCGCCGACTGCCCGAGTGCGACAACCATTGCCGCAGTGATCATTGCCTTTGTCATATGCGCCCCCAATAAGTCGTGACGCCTAAGGTCTTAGGCCTCAGCGTTTAACAAAGACTTGCCGGAATGAAGAAAGAGGCATCCAGCGCATCGCGAGCAAGAACGCAATCGCAGCGAGGTACACCAAAGGCTCGAGCTGAAAGCCTTTGGCTTGCATCACCATATGGAGACCGGCCAACAGCACTGCCGGATAGACAAGCTTGTGTACAGTCCGCCAACGGGCGCCCAATTTTCGGATGGACCAGTTGTTCGATGTGACCGCCAAAGGCAACAGAAACAGCAGCGCGACCATGCCCACTGTCACATAAGGACGCTTGATAATATCCGCGACGATCTGCGAGGGGATCTGCACATCCAGCACCAACCAAGTCAGGAAGTGCACAAGCACATAGAAGAAGGCCACAACCCCAATCGGTCGCCGCAGCTTGATCAAGCGAAGAGGCGTCAGACGCTGAATTGGCGTAATGCACAAGCCGGCGATCAACAGCCACAGCGCCCAAAGTCCTAGATTACGTTCGATCGCATCTACGGGGTCCGCACCCAGAGCATTCTGAAACCCCAGCGCATAGAGCCATATGACAGGCACTGCGCCCACCACATAGAGAACCCAATTCGGGATCGCCCGAACCGACCGGTTCACGACATCGATCATTAGAAGTTCTTTCGCAGGTCCATGCCTTGGTACAGCGAAGCGACCTCGTCGTAGCCATTGAACATCAAGGTGGGCTCGCGCTTGGCGAACAGGCCACCCCCAATCCGGCGCTCGGTCGCTTGGGACCAGCGTGGGTGAGCGACTTCGGGGTTCACGTTACTATAGAAACCGTACTCGCGTGCGTTCGCCATATTCCAGCTGGTGGGCGGCTCTTTATCCGTCAGGGTGATGCGGGAGATGGATTTGGCGTATTTGAACCCGTACTTCCACGGCACGACCAGACGGATCGGCGCACCATTCTGGTTCGGCATGGGTTTCCCATAAATGCCGGTGGCCAGCAGCGTCAGGGGATGACGCGCCTCGTCCAGACGCAAGCCCTCGCGATAGGGCCAGTCCAGAACAGGGAATCGCGTGCCCGGCATTTCCTCGGGACGTAGCACGGTTTCAAAGGCCACATACTTGGCGCCGCTTTTCACCCCGACCAGTTCCAGCAGATCCGCCAGTTCAAAGCCATTCCATGGCACAACCATCGACCATGCCTCGACGCAGCGGAAACGGTAGATGCGCTCTTCGATTGTCATCTGGGGGACAAGATCGGACAAAGCATAATCGCCGGGCTTTTCGACCATGCCATCAATCTTGATGGTCCACGGGTCGGTTGTCAGCTGATCCGCATAACGCGCGGGGTCGTCTTTGCCTGTGCCAAACTCGTAGTAGTTATTGTAGCTGGTGATATCTTCGAAGCTGTTAGGCTCCAGACCAGCGGCCCGCAGAGGAGAGGCGGTCAAACCCAGCCCAAGCGCCGCAGCCCCCGCCATCATTTGACGGCGATTTACAAACATCGCCTCGGGGGTCACATCGTCAGAAGTCAGGGTATTGCGCCAGCGGTTCGCCATCAGATCCTCCTTGAAAGCTCTGCATGACATAGCATCACCGCCCTCGTTGACCAAAAAACTCCTTTTCACACTGTCGTAAAGCGAATGAAACGTTTGGCGCCGCCATTGCCAGCAACCCACCCCCCGTGCCATAAATTCACAAACACGAATTTGTTTTCACGGGGAGGAAAACCATGAAGCATTGGATTACAGTCGGTCTGATCGCGGCTGCCACGACAGCTGCTGCCGAAGAGCCCTTTATGTATGTCACTGACCAAAGCTTCGATGACGTCACTTTTGGGCTAGAAAGTGCGATTATCGACGCAGGGCTCGTGGTCGACCACATCAGCCACACGGGCGAGATGCTAGAGCGGACCCGCGCCGATGTTGGCTCGGACGTGGTGCTGTTCGAGGCTGCGGATGTCTACAGCTTCTGTTCGGCCACTGTGTCGCGCAGCGTGATGGAGGCGGACCCGCTGAACCTGATGTACTGCCCCTACGACATCTTTGTCGCCGTGATGGCGGATAAACCCAACGAGACCATCATCGGCTTCCGCCCCTACCCTGACGGCCCAATGCAAGAGGTTCATGACCTTCTAGACGGCATTGCACGTGCAGCAATTGGGCTGGAATAACGGCCGGTTCAATCACGACCGCTGACGAAAATGTCAGTGGTCTTCTCCAGAAGCGCTGGCTTAGTCGGCGGATTGCTTAGATCAAGAAATTAAACACGATATCTCGAGTGATCTTTTTCGCGGCTGGCGCGTACTTTCTCCAACAACGCCAACACTGGGTTGTGATTGAAACTAAAATTTGGAGATACAAAATGTTCCGTCGTACTGTTCTTGCTCTTGGTACCGCAGCTTTGATGGCAGGCCCCGCGCTCGCTGAAACTCATTCCATGGACATCGTCGACACCGCAGCCGGTGCAGGCAACTTTAACACTCTGGCGACCGCAATCGAAGCTGCTGGTCTGACCGAGACGCTGAAGGGCGAAGGTCCGTTCACCGTATTTGCCCCCAACGACGATGCATTTGCCGCTCTGCCCGCTGGCACGCTGGACACCCTACTGGCAGACCCCGAGGCACTGGCCGAAATCCTGACATATCACGTAGTCCCCGGCGCCGTGATGTCGTCTGACATCGAAGTTGGCATCATGCCTGTCACCACCGTTAATGGTGCAGAAGCAACCGTGACCAACAGCGACGACGTCATCTCGATTGATGATGCGACCGTGGTGGGTGTCGACATCGAAGCATCGAACGGCGTGATCCACGAAATCGACGCTGTGATTATGCCCCAATAATCACCACTCACGCGAAAGGCCCCGGAGAGCGATCTCCGGGGCCTTTTTTATGCTCGGGTCTTAGTGGACGACGGCGTCATCCGGCTTTGGGCGATTGCTGGCACCGATACGGTCGCCAATCAACAATCCCTCGGCACCCGCGCTAACGGTCACAACAGTATCGTCGCGCACGTCCCCGCCGAGGATCATCTCGGCCAGCGGGTCTTGCAGGGCACGTTGGATCACGCGTTTCAGCGGGCGAGCACCGAACACAGGATCATAGCCTTCGTCGGCCAGCCACTTACGGGCGTCCTCATCCAGCTCCAGTTTGATCTTGCGCGCAGCCAGACGTTTTTCCAGACGGCGCAACTGGATGCTGACAATGCCATCCATATCCGCGCGGCCCAGACGGTCAAAGATGATCGTCTCGTCCAGACGGTTCAGGAACTCGGGGCGGAAGTGCGCCCGCACCGCATCCATCACGTCGCGCTTGGCATCGCTAGCATCCGCACCATCCGGCAGAGTGCTGAGCGACTGGGCTCCAAGGTTAGACGTCAGAATGATCAACGTCTGCTTGAAGTCCACCGTCCGACCTTGGCCATCGGTCAGCACACCGTCGTCCAGAACCTGCAACAGCACATTAAAGACATCGGGGTGTGCCTTCTCGACCTCGTCGAACAGAACCACCTGATAAGGACGGCGACGGACCGCTTCGGTCAGAACACCACCTTCGTCATAGCCGACGTAGCCCGGAGGAGCACCGATCAGACGGCTGACCGCGTGTTTCTCCATGAACTCGGACATGTCGATGCGGACCATCGCGTTGTCGTCGTCAAAGAGGTACTCGGCCAGAGCCTTGGTCAGCTCGGTCTTACCCACACCCGTCGGCCCGAGGAACAAGAAGCTACCCAAGGGACGGTTCTCGTCGTTCAGGCCAGCGCGGGCACGCCGCACGGCGTTCGACACAGCCTTGACCGCCTGACGCTGACCGATGACGCGGCGTCCCAGCTCCTCTTCCATCTTGAGCAGCTTTTCACGCTCGCCTTCCAGCATCTTAGTGGTCGGGATACCCGTCCAACGCTCCACGACCTGAGCGATCTGCTCGGGGCGGACAGCCTCTTCGACCATGACACCGTCGGCTTCTGCGGTCTCGGCGTCGCCTAGCTGTTTTTCCAGCTGAGGGATCACGCCATAAGACAGCTCACCGGCACGGGCCAGATTGCCTTCGCGTTTCGCCTGCTCCAGTTCGGCGCGGGCACGGTCCAGCTTTTCTTTCAGGTCGCGTGCACCGGCCAGCTTGTCCCGCTCTGCCTGCCAGCGGGCAGTCAGTTCAGCGCTACGGTCTTGCAGGTCAGCCAGTTCCTTCTCCAGCTTCTCGAGGCGGTCGCGCGAGGCATCGTCATCCTCTTTCTTCAGCGCTTCGGCTTCGATCTGCTTTTGCAGGATCTCGCGGTCGATCGCGTCCAGTTCCTCGGGCTTACTGTCCACAGCCATACGCAGACGGCTGGCGGCTTCGTCCATCAGGTCGATGGCCTTGTCCGGCAGGAAGCGGTCCGTGATATAGCGGTGTGACAGGGTTGCCGCCGCCACAAGGGCCGAGTCACTGATCCGCACACCGTGGTGCAGCTCGTACTTCTCTTTGATGCCGCGCAGGATACTGATGGTATCCTCGACCGTGGGCTCCTCGACCACGAGGGGCTGGAACCGGCGGGCCAGAGCCGCATCCTTTTCGATGTACTTGCGGTACTCGTCCAGCGTGGTTGCGCCGACGCAGTGCAGTTCCCCCCGAGCCAGCGCAGGCTTGATCAGGTTGGCCGCATCCATCGCGCCATCAGTTTTCCCCGCGCCGACCAGAACGTGCATCTCGTCGATGAACAGGATGATTTCGCCAGCTGCGGCGGTCACCTCGTTCAAGACGGCTTTTAGGCGCTCTTCGAATTCACCGCGGTATTTCGCACCGGCGATCAGCGCGCCCATATCCAGCGCGAGCAGCTTCTTGTTGCGCAGGGATTCAGGGACGTCGCCGTTCACGATCCGTAGGGCAAGGCCCTCGGCAATCGCGGTTTTACCCACGCCCGGCTCACCGATCAGAACTGGGTTGTTCTTGGTCCGGCGAGACAGGACTTGCATCGCACGGCGGATTTCCTCGTCCCGGCCAATGATCGGATCGATTTTGCCGTCGGCAGCGCGCTGGGTCAGGTCGGCCGCGTATTTCTTTAGGGCATCATAGCCATCCTCGGCCGACGCGCTGTCTGCGGTGCGTCCTTTGCGAATGTCGTTGATCGCTTCGTTCAGCTTTTGCGCAGTCACGCCACCTGCATCCAGAGCGTCCTTGGCTTTGGTTTTCACCATCGCCAGCGCCATCAGAATGCGTTCGACAGGAACAAAGCTGTCACCGGCTTTTTGCGCTAGGGTTTCGGCCTCGGCCAGCACCTTGGCAGTTGTCTGCGCCATGTAGGTCTGACCAGCATCGCCGCTGACCTTGGGCAATTTATCGACAGCCAAATCTACGGCCAGAGCAACCTGATTTGCCTGACCACCGGAACGCGTGATCAGATTGGCGGCCAAGCCTTGATCGTCATCCATGAGAGCCTTCAGCAGGTGCTCAGGGGTCAGTTGCTGGTGCCCCTCGCGCATAGCAATCGTCTGCGCGGCCTGAAGGAAACCACGCGACCGCTCCGTGAACTTCTCTAAGTTCATGGCAGTTCTCCTCTATATAAGCGCCCGATTACGGCGATGCCCGCTAAGCGGCACATCATGTTGTGGGCCTCTTACGAAAAGATGGAGTGCACACGCATGGGTTTCAAGAGGTCACACACTCTTGACCGTTCGATTTTCACAGCGCATCACGGGCGAAATTTTCCCACAGGAGACTGCCATGATCGCCGATAACCGCCTGATCGTCGCACTGGATGTGCCGAACGCCCTCGAAGGACTGAAAGTTGCCGAAACCCTCGGGGATGCGGTCAGTTTCTACAAGATCGGTCTGGGGATGCTGACCGGCGGCGGGCTGGCGCTGGCCAACGAGCTGAAGGACGAGCACGGCAAGAAGATCTTTCTGGATATGAAGCTGTTCGACATCGGCCAGACCGTCGAGAACGCGGTGCGCGGGCTGGCGCAATTCGATCTGGATTTCCTGACTGTTCATGGCGACCCCTATGTGGTGAAGGCCGCCAAAGAAGGCGCAGCCGGCAGCAACATGAAAATTCTGGGTGTGACGATCCTGACCTCGCTGGATCGCAGCGATCTGGATGGCGCGCTGATCAAGGACGGTGCCATCGACGATCTGGTCGTCGAGCGCGCGGGCCGTGCCTTTGACGCTGGCGCAGACGGCATCATTTGTTCGCCCAACGAGGCGGCGCGCATCCGTGCCCTGCCCGAATCCGCTGGCCGACTGATCGTCACCCCCGGCGTGCGCCCTACGGGCAGCGCGACCGACGACCAGAAGCGTATCGCGACCCCTGCCATGGCAGTAAAGAGCGGCGTGGACCACATCGTCTGCGGCCGCCCGATCTGGCGCGCGGCTGATCCACGTCAGGCAGCTTTGGATGTGGTGGCAGAGATGCGCGCCGCGGCGGCTCCGAACGCCTGATTTTGGCGCTGACGCGCCACGGCCTGCGGCCGGTTGGGTATTTTTGCCAAGATGAAGGAGGCGGGTGCCATTAGGTGTCCGGCTCTCTTATATTTGCTGCCGGAGGTGGGGTCGGATGCCTGCACTGTGTCGCAATTGTTTGCATGAGTTCGAGAGCGGGGCGCGATGCCCCAAGTGCCGCAGCCCCCGCGTGGTTGCGCATGACGAGTTGTGGGATTTGGGAATCGCCCACATGGACTGCGACGCCTTTTACGCCAGTGTTGAGAAGCGGGATCGGCCTGAGCTGGCCGCCAAGCCTGTGATTATTGGCGGGGGGAGGCGCGGAGTAGTCTCGACTGCCTGCTATGTGGCGCGGATTCGCGGTGTGCGGTCTGCCATGCCGATGTTCAAGGCGCTGGAGCTGTGCCCCGATGCCGTGGTGATCAAACCTCGGATGGAGGTCTATGCCGAGGTTTCACGTGACGTGCGGGCGCGGATGGAGGCACTAACGCCAGCGGTGGAGCCATTATCCCTGGATGAGGCGTTTATGGATTTGCGTGGGACGGCCAAGTTGCATGGCGCTCCGCCAGCGGTTCTGGTTGCGCGACTGGTCAAAGGCATGAAGGACGATCTGGGGATCACCGGATCAATCGGGCTGTCGCATAACAAGTTTCTCGCCAAGATCGCGTCAGAGATCGACAAGCCAAACGGGTTCGCGGTGATCGGCAAGGCCGAGACAGCAGACTTTCTGCGCGACAAAGATGTGGGAATCATTTGGGGCGTTGGCGGTGCGACTAGGGCATTGCTGGACCGTGCAGGGATTCGGACCATCTCTGATCTGCTGCGCTGGGACGAGGCGGAACTGGTCGCGCGGTTCGGCAGCATGGGGCTACGGCTATTCCATCTTGCACGCGGCGTAGATGCGCGCGCTGTGAAACCCGATCGCGGGATGAAATCCGTCAGCAACGAGACAACCTTTGACGAAGATATCTCGGATATCGATCTGCTGGACGGCCATCTGTGGCGCATGGCGGAGAAAGTTTCGGATCGCGCCAAAGCGAAAGGGATCGCGGGCCGTACTGTCACACTGAAACTGAAACGCGCGGATTTCCGTCTACTGACCCGTCGCGTGACCCTGACCGATTCGACCCAGTACGCCGACAAACTGTACCGCGCGGCCCGTGGGCTATTGGATCAAGCCATAGACGCAGCGCCGTTCCGTTTGATCGGCGTCGGGCTCGGTGATCTGGTGGATAGCGGAGATGCGGATCGGTCCGGCGATCTGTTGGACCCTGACGCAGAGCGTCGCGCCCGCGCCGAGAAAGCAACCGACGCCATCCGTCAGAGATTTGGAAGCGACGCGATCATCAAAGGGCGCTCTTTGCGGTAATCACTCGGCCGCCATACGCGTGGGCGTTGCCCTCGCAAACTCTGCCATCCCTGCGATTACACGGCCGATCAGCGCCTTGAAGTCTTCATAGCCCTCGTGCGGGGTGATCGTCGCCTCGTTCATATACAGAGAGCGATCTATCTCGATCTGGATCGCGTGCTGATTGCGGCCAGGTCGTCCGTAATGCTGCACGGTGTAGGCCCCCGCAAAGGGGCTATTACGGGTCACTACCAACCCTTCGGCACGGAACAGAGACTCAAGATGCGTGACTATGGCCAAATCAGCCGAGGCTCCGAAACGATCCCCCAGAACGACTTGCGGGCGCGGTAGGTCGCTGCGCACCAGATTATCGACCGCCTCGTGCGGCATCGAGTGGCAATCAATCAGAATGGCACGACCGAATGACTCACTAGTGTCGTCCATCAACCCGCGCAAAGCCTGATGATAGGGCACCCAGCATCGCTCGATTCGCTCTTGGGCCGTGTCTTGGGTCATCTTGCCCCGATAGATCGCGCGCCCGTTTGACACCACGCGGGGAATCACACCAAGCCCCGATGCGATTCTCGGAGAATTGTAGCGGCGGCGGACACCCTCGATCAGGGCGGGGTCCAGTTCATCGCGGCTACGATTCAGATCTAGGTAGGCGCGCGGGAATCGCGCGGACAGAAACGGCGAGCCTTGATCGGGCGCACTGCTGAACAGGTCGTGGACATAGGCATCTTCGGACGACCGTATGGTGTGCGCGTCAAGGATCGTGCGCTCCATCAAATCTCTCGGATATTCATTGCCGCTATGAGGGGATGCAAACACCACCGCAGTGGTTTGCCGCGCAGGGCGGTCCAAGTCGAATATCCGGTGATGCATGGCGGCTCCTTTGAGACAAATCCTAAACCGAAAAGAATCCTTGTCAAAAGCCCTTGAACACCCCGACGACTCCTTTTATAGAGCGCGAACCGAAACGAAGCAGACGGGTTCTTCGGAGCCTTTGACGCAGACATTTAGGTAAGCGCGCGTAGCTCAGCGGTAGAGCACTACGTTGACATCGTAGGGGTCACTGGTTCAATCCCAGTCGTGCGCACCACGAATTCACCGGTCCTTTTTGGGGCCAACTGCTAACAGGCGCACGCGCGCCGCGACAAGGAGAGATACGATGAAAGTCAAGAACTCGCTCCGCTCGCTCAAGCAGCGTCACCGCGATTGCCGTGTCGTGCGCCGTAAGGGCCGCGTCTACGTCATCAACAAGACGCAGCGCCGCTTTAAAGCCCGTCAAGGCTAAGAGCATCCTGAGCAGCAGAATAAGCCGTCCTTCTGGGGCGGCTTTTTTCTTTGGTAGCCTATGCGATCGCACAGAAAAGAGGCGGCTCTCTGGTTCAGAGGCCGCCTTTTCCATGTGAACTGGTGAGTGTTGGGTCAGCCGCCGTAGCTGCGCTGGTCGTCGATCACCTTGCCATCGTTCGGCAAGCTGCCCACAGGCACACACTCTACGGCACCCTTCAGCTTCAGCACCTCGGCCACAGAGCCCTCGTAAGAGGACGCATCTGTGCCCCCCTCGATTTGGACCCGCATGACATCCATCTCGCCCTCACGCAGGGCGATGACGCGCGCTTTGGTGATCTCCGGGTGCTTGGCCACCAGTTGGGCGACCTGTTCAGGGCGGACGAACATGCCCTTGATCTTGGTCGTCTGGTCCGCACGGCCCATCCAGCCCTTGATCCGCTTGTTCGTGCGGCCACAGGGGCTGGTGCCCTCCATGATCGCGCTCAGGTCA
Organism: Donghicola sp.; assembly: GCF_025210255.1. Lineage (NCBI taxonomy): Bacteria > Pseudomonadati > Pseudomonadota > Alphaproteobacteria > Rhodobacterales > Roseobacteraceae > Donghicola > Donghicola sp. The sequence continues at coordinate 10,365 of NZ_JAOARZ010000029.1, forward strand.
CCTGTGGCAAAGCGGATGAGCGGGTAATCGGGGTTCAGACTGGTCACAACGACCTCGCCGACCTCGCCTTCGGCAACGGGCGTGCCAGTGCCGGGGCGGACGATTTCCACGATGACACCTTCGTCGATGATCATCCCGTCCATCGCGGGGCTTTCATAGGCGATATTCCCCAAATCCGCGGTCGCATAGCACTGCAGGCAGGAAATCCCGCGATCGGCATATTCCTGGCGCAGGGACGGGAACAGCGCCCCTCCCCCAACAGCAGCCTTGGTGATCTTGAGCGTTGCGCCCATCTCGTCGGCCTTGTCCAGAATCACCTTCAGATAATCCGGAGTGCCCGCATAAGCCGTCGTGCCCACATCCGCGGCGGCACGCACCTGCAGTTCGGTCTGCCCAACACCGGCGGGCAGAACTGCGGCCTGCACAGCCCGAGCCCCACTCTCAAAGATCATACCCGCGGGCGTCAGATGATAGCCAAAGCAGTTCTGCACGACGTCGCCGCGCCCGATTCCCGCTGCGTGCAAGAAACGCCCGATCCTCCACCAGTCATGGCTGATCTCGCCGGGCTCATAGATTGGGCCTGGCGACTGGAAGATATGCGCGAACTCACCAGCACTTTTTGCGGTGAAACCACCAAAGGGCGAGCTTTGCCCCTGCGCGACCCCAAGCTCTGACTTTCGCAGAACCGGCAGTACGGCCAAATCATCGAGCCCCTCGATTTCTGACGGGTCAATCAGGCCCAGAGAATCGCGATACCCGCGCAAGCCCTGCACAGTACGAAGTTGCGCACGCAAAGCTTCCATCTGCGCGGCCTCACGTTCATCAGCGCTCCGCGTTTCGAGGTCATCAAAATATGTGGTCATCGGCGCCTCCTCAGCTCAGCCAACGCTTGCGGCGGCGATAGCTCCGCACATCGCGGAAACTCTTGCGGCCCTCTTCGGACATCCCGAGATAGAATTCTTTGACGTCTGGGTTCTCGCGCAGATCGGCGGCGCTGCCGTCCATCACAACGCGGCCCGATTCCAGAATGTAGCCGTGGTGCGCGTAGCGCAGCGCCACATTGGTGTTCTGTTCGGCCAGCAAGAAGGACACGCCCTCGTTCTCGTTTACCGATTTCACGATCTCGAAGATCTGTTCCACCAGCTGCGGCGCCAGACCCATGCTGGGTTCGTCCAGCAGAATGCATTCGGGACGGGACATCAGCGCACGGCCAATCGCGACCATCTGCTGTTCGCCGCCCGAGGTATAACCGGCCTGCGATTTGCGGCGTTCTTTGAGGCGCGGGAAATAGTCATAGACCATCTGCAAATCCGCATCGACCGCGCCGCGCCCGTCATGGCGCGTGTAGGCACCGGTCATCAGGTTTTCTTCGACGGTCAGGTGCTCGAAACAGTGACGGCCTTCCATCACCTGAATGACACCCTTTTTCACCAGCGCCGCAGGGTCCAGATCCTGCACGCGCTCGCCCTTGTAGAGCACCGACCCTTTGGTCACCTCGCCGCGCTCGGAATGCAGCAGGTTCGAAATGGCCTTCAATGTAGTTGTTTTGCCTGCCCCGTTGCCCCCGAGCAGCGCAGTGATGCCGCCCTTGGGGACCGACAGACTCACCCCCTTCAGCACAAGGATAACGTGGTTGTAGATCACCTCGATATTGTTGACCTCGAGCAAGGTCTCTTGGGTTCGTCCCGCGTCCAGCATGGCTCTTCTTCTTTGGAAAAATACCTAAAGGTTCTCCGGCGACGACCCGCGCCGCCGGAGCCGTTTCAGATCAGCTGTCGCACTCGACGACGGGCCAAGGCGCGTTGGCTTCGGCGTATTCAGCCGCCTTGGCTTCGGCGAGCGGCTTGATCACCGACTGGTCGGCCTGCAGCAGATCACTGGCTTGGGTGAACTTGGAGCCATCCCATTCCAGAATCCACGCCCCCGAATGGCCGGTGTGGTTCGAGCAAGAGGTCGAGAACGGCGGCACCATGCCTTCCATTCCCAGCTCTGCCAGCTTCTCTTCGGTAATGTTCAGGTTTTCGAAGCCCCAACGCAGGTCCTTGGGTCCGATTTCGGCATTACCTGTGTGCTCTTGGGCGGCCTTGATCGCCTCGGCCAGCATCATCGACATGACCAGACCGCGCTGATAGAAAACACTATTCAACTGGTCTTCGGTGGTCTGGGTTTTGCCGGTGTCGATGACGTGCTTCTTGATGTCCGCCAACAGAGCGCTGTCAGGTTGCGGCATCGACCAGCTGATCGATTTGTAGCCTTTGCCCTCGTCGCCGACAGCCGCCAGATCGGGATCGTGGCCCGCCCACCAGACGCCATAGAACTGATCCATGGGATAGCGGGTCTTGACCGCTTCTTGGATCGCGGCGCTGTTCATCGCACCCCAGCCCCACATGATCACGTTGTCCGGACGCTCGCGGCGAATTTGCAGCCACTGAGCCGACTGGTTCTGCATTTCTTTCAGGCCAACGGGGACCGGAACCAGTTCAAAGCCATGCTCTTCCGCCATTTGCTCCAGCAGGGGCAGAGGCTCTTTGCCGAAGGGGTGGTCAAGGTGCAGGAACGCAATCTTCTTGCCCTGCAGGGTCGACATGTCACCGCCTGCAATATGCGAAACGATCATGTAGGCGCCATCCCAATAGGAGGCGGGCGGGTTATACGCCCACTGGAAGGTGCCGCCTTCGGACATGGGGCTAAAGCCATAGCCGGGTGCCAGGATCGGGATCTCGTCCACGTTGGTCTTTGGCAGAACCTGCAGGGTGATGCCGGTGGACCAAGGCTGGGTCACAATCGCGGTGCCTTTGGTCTTTTCATAGCATTCGACGCCTTTTTCAGTCGAATAGCCGGTCTCGCACTCCGAGAAATCGACGGGTACGCCGCCGACGCCGCCATCGCGTTCGTTCAGCAGGGTCATGTAGTCAGCCTGACCGTTCATCAGCGGGATACCCAGCGCTGCGAACGGGCCGGTGCGGTAGGCCATGTTCGGGGCATACAGGCCCTCTGCCATGGCTCCGCCTGCAATTACGGTCAGCGCAGTCGCGGCTGCCAGTTTCTTCCACAGTTTCATCCGGTCTCCTCCCTTGGATCACGTGGATGGAATTCAGCGTGCTCCCTCCTCAAAGAGCGCGCCAATGGTTGGGCTGCCCCGCGTTAGTGCGGGAACGGCCAGATCACGAGCTTCTCACGGATTAGCGCCCAAAGGCGGGCCAAGCCGTGCGGTTCGATGATTAGGAAAAACACGATCAGTGCACCGACGATCATGATGTTCAGATGCTCAACCGTGGCCGAGCTGATCGGAAGGCCAAAGGTTTCGGGCAAGGTGTTCAGGATCACAGGCAGGCCGACGATCAGGATCGCGCCCAAGTAGTTGCCCAAAATCGAGCCAAGACCGCCGATGATCGCGATGAACAGGATGCGGAACGACAGGGGGATATCGAACAGGTTCGGTTCAGCCGCGCCGCGCCACATAAAGACGAACAGCGCACCGGCCACCCCCACGATGTAGCTGCTGATGGCAAAGGCAGTCAGCTTGGACTTCATCAGGTTGATGCCAATCAGTTCGGCCGCAATGTCCATGTCGCGGGTCGCTTTCCACGTCCGGCCCAGCGTGCCGCGCGTTAGGTTGATGCAAAGCATGGTCATCAGACTCACGATCCCCAGCACCACATAGTATTGCACGTGGCTACTGGCGGTCGGACCGGCAACGGTTACGCCGAACATCTGCAGCGTGGGCACCTGAATCGCGCCCGAAGCGTTGTAGTTGTAGAGCCACGCCCACTTCTCGAAGAGCCAGACGAGGAAGAACTGCGCAGCAAGGGTGGCAATCGCCAGATAGAAGCCTTTGATCCGCAGGCTCGGGATACCAAAGGCCACCCCGACCCCCGCCGAGAACACTCCCGACAGCAGGATCGCCACCACAGGGTTCATCCACGGCATGATCGTCACCAGCTTGTAGCAGGCATAGGCGCCGACCCCCATGAACGCGGCGGTCCCGAGGCTCAGCTGCCCCGCATAGCCGGTCAAAATATTCAGGCCCATCGCGGCCAGCGAATAGATCAGGATCGGGATCAACAGGGTCTGAAACGCGAACTCACTCGCGGTCAGGGGCAAGATCACCCAAGCAAAGGCCAGAATAACCGCCAGTAGGATGGCATCCTGACGGACCGGGAACAGGGCCATATCTGCCGTGTAGCTGGTCTTGAACTGGCCAGACGTACGATAAAACATCGGTTCTCTTTCTTGTTCTTAGCCGGAGATCAGACTGCGGACTCGACGGTGTCTTCTTTGACCGCCCACTTCGGCGGCTGCGCTTTGCCGGTGCGTTCGGAATGGCGGACCAGCCACAAGTGCGCCCACATCCCAACCGCTCCACCAGCCGCGGCCAGTACCACCGCTGTCACCATCCGGTCGGCCTGTCCGGTGTTTTCGGTCAGCGCCAGATACCCAAAGGCCCAGAACCCACACCACGCGACAACGTTCAGAATTGCGATAAGCTTCGGCATTTTCAGACCCTTTCGATAATGCGTTCGCCGAACAGACCCTGCGGGCGGAACAGCAGAACAATCAGTGCCAGAACAAAGGCGAACCACGTTTCGGTGTTGCCGCCCAGCAGCGGCTGGCCCCAGTAAATCTCGAACAATTTTTCCAAGATTCCGATCATCAGACCGCCAATGATGGCCCCCGTGATCGACTCCAGACCGCCCAGCATCAGAACCGGCAGCGCCTTGTAGGCGATGACTTCCAGCGCAAAGCTGACGCCCGCGCGCGCACCCCAGGCAATACCGGTGACCAGCGCGATGATGCCTGCGATGAACCAGACCAAAACCCAGATCGTCTGCAGGCTGATGCCCACGGACAGCGCCGCTTGGTGGTCATCCCCCAGCGCGCGGATCGCGCGGCCCATGCGGGTTTTGTTCAGGAACGCCAGTAGCGCAATTACCAGCACTGCAGCCACGACAACAGCGGTCACGTCCTTCTGCTCCAGCAGAAGGAAACCGCCAAAGGGTTCAAAGATGAACTCACCGGTGGGAATACCCAACTCTTCGGTGATCATGATCTTGTTTTCGCCGCCGAAAATAAGCTCGCCAAAGCCGATCAGGAACAGCGTGATCCCGATGGTTGCCATGAACAAGATGATGTCCGGCTGGCCCACCAGCGGGCGGAGGACAACCCTTTCAATGCTGACCGCCAGCACGAACATCACCCCCAGCGACAGGATCACCGAGATCCACGCTGGCACACCCATTTCATGGAACCCCACAAGGGTCAGCGCGGCGAACACCACCATGATCCCTTGGGCAAAATTAAAGATACGGCTCGACCGGAAGATCAGCACGAACCCCAGCGCGATCAGCGCATAAAGGATACCTGACACCAGACCTTCCCACAGCACCTGCATCAAGAAATCAGGCGCCGCGAACATGTCGGCAAAGGGTTGCACCAAAAGGCTATTCAAAAAATCCATCTGCTCGTTCCTTTAGTGCTGCACGCCAAGATAGGCGTCGATCACGTCTTGATTGTTGCGCACCTCATCAGGTGTGCCGTCACCGATCTTCTTGCCGTAATCCATCACAACCACGCGGTCGCTCAGATCCATGACCACGCCCATATCGTGTTCGATCAGGGCGATCGTGGTCCCGAATTCGTCATTCACATCGAGGATGAAGCGGCTCATGTCCTCTTTCTCTTCGACGTTCATACCCGCCATGGGTTCGTCCAGCAGCAGGATCGACGGCTCAGCCGCCAAGGCCCGCGCTAGTTCCACCCGCTTTTTCAAGCCATAGGGCAAGCGACCCACAGGCGTTTTGCGGATAGCCTGAATTTCCAGAAAGTCGATGATCTCCTCGACCTTCTCGCGGTTTGCGACCTCTTCGTCCCGTGCCTTGCCCCACCAGAGGGCCTGACTTGCGATCCCGGCGTTCATCTTGGTCAAACGGCCCGTCATCACGTTGTCCAGAACGGTCATCCCTTCAAACAAGGCGATGTTCTGGAACGTCCGCGCAACGCCCATCCGCGCCACCTCATACGGGCGCATCGGCGGACGCGGCGCACCCTTGTACCAGACCGACCCTTCGCTCGGGGTGTAGAACCCCGAAATGATGTTCAACATCGAAGACTTGCCCGCCCCGTTCGGCCCGATGATCGCGCGGATCTCGCCCGCGCGAATGTCAAAGCTGATGTCCTTGATCGCCACCACGCCGCCAAACCGCAGGGTGATGTTCTTCATTTCCATCAAGACGCCGCCGATCTGGCGACCGTCCTCGGTCACGTATCCTGCGCTCGCGTCCATCACTGCGTCCGCTCCTTCAAACACAGGTCCATCCCTTCTTTTTGCTGAAAATACTCATGCTGACTGATCCACATGCTCATTCCGCCGCCACCTTCTGGGTCGCAACCTGCGCCACTTCGGCATCGCGGATCTCCAGCGTTGCGCGGATTTTGCCTTTTCGACCGTCTTCGTAGGTGACCTCAGTCTCGGTGTAGATGCTCGGCGATCCGTCATAGAGCGCCCCGACCAGATCAGCGAATTTCTCGGCGATGATCTTGCGGCGCACTTTGCGGGTGCGGGTCAGTTCGCCATCATCCGCATCCAACTCCTTGTGCAGCACAAGGAAGCGGTGGATCTGGCAGCCCGACAGCATCTCGTCCTGCGCAACGCTGCGGTTCACCTCTTCGACATGGTTCTGGATCGTCTCCAGCACTTGCGGATGCCCCGCCAACTCCTGATAGGAGGCATAGGCGATGTTGTTCCGCTCGGCCCAGTTGCCCACCGCCGTCAGGTCGATGTTGATGAACGCCGTGCAGCGATCTTTGCCTGCGCCGAACACCACGGCCTCAAGGATATTCGGGAAGAACTTCAGCTTGTTCTCGACATATTTGGGCGCGAACAGGCTGCCGTCGGCCATCTGACCCACGTCTTTGGCACGGTCGATGATCCGCAGATGGCCGGTCGATGGCTCAAAGAACCCAGCGTCACCAGTGGCCACCCAACCCTCGGCATCCTTGGTGTCAGCCGTGCTTTCAGCGTTCTTGTAGTACTCGACGAACGTTCCGGGGCTGCGATAGAACACCTCGCCATTTTCGGCGATGCGGACTTCGACACCGGGCGAAGGCACACCCACCGTGTCCGAGCGCACCTCGCCATCGGGCTGCTGGGTGATGAACACGCTGGCCTCTGTCTGACCATAAAGCTGCTTCAGGTTGATCCCGAGCGAGCGGTAGAAATCGAAAATCTCGGGCCCGATCGCCTCGCCTGCGGTATAGCCCACACGTACTTGGCCAAAACCAAGCATGTTCTTCAGCGGGCCATAGACCATGAACTCACCCAGAGCGTACTTCAGCCGGTCCATCGGGCTCACGGATTTGCCGTCCAGAATAGCCGGACCGACTTTGCGGGCGTGCGCCATGAAGTGATCAAAGATCTTCTTCTTAGTCGGCCCAGCATCCTCCATCCGGATCATGGTCTGGGTCAGCTGGGTCTCGAAAATCCGCGGCGGGGCGAAATAGTAGCTCGGCCCGATTTCCCTCAGATCGGTCATCATCGTCTCGGGGCTTTCGGGGCAGTTCACGCAGAACCCTGTCCAATACGCCTGCCCGATCGAGAAGATGAAATCCCCCACCCACGCCATCGGCAGATAGGCCAGCACCTCGTCCCCGGCCTTCAGATGGTCAAACTCCGACGAGTTCTTGGCGGTCTCGATCATGTTGCGATTGGACAGAACCACGCCCTTGGGCTTGCCCGTGGTGCCCGAGGTATAAAGCATCACGCAGGTGCTGTCGTAGTTCAGCTTGGCAGTGCGGCGGTGCAGTTCGGGTGTAAGCTCGTCCCGCGCGGCATGGCCCTGTTCCTGCACATGGCTGTATTCATGCAGACGGGTGTGATCGTATTTCCGCATCCCCTTCGGATCGAGATAGATCATATGCTCGAACTGATGCAAGTCGTCCTGAATATCGATGACTTTATCGACCTGCTCTTGATCGCCCGCTATCACGAAACGCGCGCCGCAGTGGTCCAGCACATAGGCCATCTCTTCGGCGTTTGCGTCTTGGTACAGCGGTACCGGAATGGCGCCCACAGCCTGCGCGGCCACCATGGACCAATACAAATATGGGCGATTGCGCCCTATAATGGCGATGTAGTCGCCCTCGGCGATGCCCATATTGATCAGGCCAAGCGCCAGCGATTCAACTTCTTTGGCCGTCTCGGACCACGTCCAGCTTTGCCAGATACCGAACTCTTTTTCGCGATACGCCGGTTTGGCCGCGTACAGTCGGGCATTACGCTCCAACAGCGCTGGAAAGCTCTCCAGCGCGTCGGACGCAGTATGCGTCAGTGTCACGTTATTTTCCTCCCTATGTCCGGTCTCCCCTCCGGACAAGCCGCCAGAGCGACTCTTGACCTATTGGGTCATGGTCTCAGCCTGTCGGTCAACTTTTTCCTGAAAATTTCTGAAACCTAACGAATTGTAACAGCCGCCGCGTCGGCCTTGCACCTGCCTGTTCGATAGCGACTAATACGGGCCGGAGGAGCCATGACACAAAGCGATCACGCCATTCACGCGATGACGACAGCGGGGTTGGATTTGATCCAGCAAGCCCTGTCGATTTTCGATTCCGACCTACGTCTGGTGATCGCGAACCGCCGCATGCAAGAGATGTTCAACCTGCCCGACTCGCTGGCCACGCCCGGTGCGAGTTTCGAGGATGTGATCCGCTATCTGGCCGAACGCGGCGAATATGGCGAGATTGACGATATCCCTGACTACGTGGCGACACGCCTCGAACAAGCCCGTACCTTTGCCCCGCACTACATGGAGCGCACCCGCGCCAATGGCCGCGTGATCAGCGTCGAAGGGAACCCCTTGCCCGAAGGCGGCTGGGTCACGGTCTACACCGACATCACCCAGATCAAACGCCAAGAGGCCCTGCTGCGCGCGCGGTCCGAGGAACTGAGCGACCAAGTCCTGTCCTATGCCGAGGAACTGTCCGGCGCGAACCGTGAACTGGCTGCCACAAACGCCGCCTTGGAACAGGCCAAAGCCCGCGCGAATGAGGCAGAGGCCCGCATCCGTCTGACGACCGAGATGATGCCCGCCCACATCGCTCGCGTCGATCTGAACCTGCGCTATACCTATTCGAACCGGCAGCTATCTTGGGTCATGCCAGGCCGGCGCAAAGACATTCTGGGCATGACCATGACCGAGGCGTTGGGCGAATCCTTCCCAAAGGTGCTGCCAGCCGTCCAGCGCGCCCTGTCCGGCGAATCCGCCGTGATCGAGTTCACCGACGCCCCAACGTCCCGCCGCATCCGCGCGGCCTTTACCCCTGACTTCAGCACGGGCCAGATTTCTGGCGTGAACGTGCTGTCCCTTGATGTGACCGAGGAAACCCAAGCCCGCACCGCGCTCCAGCAGACGAAAAAACGCGAAATGGCCGCGCAACTGACCAGCGGCTTGGCCCATGACTTTTCAAACCTGCTGACGATCATTCTGGGGATGCAAGGGAAACTGGCTCGCATGTCCCTGCCCGCTGATGCGGCCGACCTGATCAGCGCCACGATCAATGCCGCGAACCGTGGCGGGCGGCTGTTGAACAAGATCGCAGGGATCACAGCGGGACGCGAACTCCGTCTGCATTCTGTCGACATGAAAGCGTTCACCAAAGACTTGATTACTCTGGCGCGGTCCACACTGCCCGATGGCGTCTATCTGAAGGTCGAAACGGAGTTGCCGGACACCCCGCTGCTGCTGGACTCCGGCCTCTTGCAAGACGCTGCCCTAAATCTCGTGCTGAATGCGCGGGATGCCTGCGGGGCCAAGGGGCAGATCACCCTGCGCCTGCGGGCGATCAGCGACACATGGCTAGAGCTATCTGTCGGGGACACGGGGCCAGGATTCTCCGAAACCGCCTTAAAACACGCGCTCGACCCATTCTTCACGACCAAAGGCGGCGAAGGCTCGGGCCTTGGACTGCCGATGGTTTACGACATGACCAAAACAGCGGGCGGCACAGTCACCTTGGGCAACACGTCCCAAGGCGCACGCGTCACCATCCGCCTGCCCCTGCGCGCCGCCCCCACCGCAGTTGCCCCCGCGCTGGTCCTGTTGGTCGAGGACAGCGACGACATCCGCACCACCGTCCGCGATATGCTGACCAGCCAAGGGCACTCGGTGATCGAAGCGACCTCGGTCGACGAAGGCCTCGCGCTGGCCCGTGACCTGCCGGAAATCGCCTACATCGTCTCCGACATTTCCCTGACGGGCGAGGCGACGGGGCTCGACCTGCGCGCCGCCCTGACGAACCATCCTGCGAAGATTGTGCTCATGACGTCTCTGCCCGACACCCACCCCCATCACATCGCGGCCCGTGCCAGCGGAACGGTCTTGCGCAAACCCTTCGACGCGTCCGATCTGGCCGCCGCCCTCGGGTCAGAGGTCCAAGCATGACAGAACCCCTTGTCACCATTCTGGACGATGAACCGGAAATCCGTCAGCTCTTGGCCGATACGCTCCAAGAGGCTGGTTTCCGGACCATGTCCTTTGGCCGCGCCACGGAGTTCGAGGCTGCGCTGAAATCCTGCCAGCCCGATCTGTGCCTCGTGGACCTGTCCTTGCCGGATCGGGACGGGCTGTCGCTGGTTCACCGGCTGGCGCTGGAACAGGGCGCAACCGTGATTATCATCTCGGGCCGCGCACAAGTGCAGGACCGGATCACGGGGCTTGAGCTCGGCGCCGATGACTACATCATCAAGCCCTTTGACCCGTCCGAAGTCGTTGCTCGCATCCGCGCCCGTCTGCGCAAGGGCAAAGCCACGAAATCCAGCGGCGAGACTGCGCAATTCGAAGGCTGGACCGCCCATTTCGATCGGTTCACTTTAGAGAACACCGATGGCACCGAAACCCCCTTCAGCCATGCCGAAGGGGCAGTGCTGCGTCTCTTCCTCGAAAGCCCGAAACGGCTGATCACCCGTGCCTATATGCAGGAAACATTGGGCGGCGCAGCGGGCGAAAGCTTTGACCGCGCGATGGACGTCCGAATCTCGCGCCTGCGGACCAAGCTGCAAGAGGACCCCAAGAACCCCCGCCTCATCAAAACGATCTACGGCGCGGGCTACATCTTTCTTGGCGATGTGAGCTGGCGATAGGGGTTGCGACCCGCGCTGCCCTCGGCCTAAGCACCACGGGCAAGAACAGGAGTCGCAGATGACCGAGATTACACTGGTGCGCCACGGGCAGGCCAATACCGGCGCGCAGGACGAAGCCAGCTATGACCGCCTGTCCGATCTGGGCCACCAGCAAGCCGCGTGGCTTGGCCAGCATCTGGAAACCGTCGCGCCCTATGACCGCATTATTTCTGGCGCGATGCGCCGCCAGATCGAGACCGCGCAGGGCCTGAACCGCCGCGCCTTGCCCCACGACACAGACGCGCGCCTGAACGAACTGGACTACTTTGGCCTTGCCGAGTCGCTGAAAAACAGCCACGGAGTGCCAATCCCGACCTGCGCCACCGAGTTTGCCGCCCACGTCCCCCAGGTACTGGACGCGTGGCGCAATGACGGGATCCACCCTGATGTCGAAAGCTATGACGCCTTTCACGACCGGATTTTCGGCGCGCTTCGGGCGGCGGCTGGCACGGGCGAACGCTGCCTTCTGGTCACGTCGACCGGTGTGATTTCGACCCTGACCGCAATTGCCTTGGGTCTGGAAACCGCCGCCAAGGTAAAGATGTTCCTGGCTGTTGCCCACACCTCGGTGCACAAATTCGAATTGCGTGGGGATGACTTGTATCTGACCCAATTCGGCGCGACGCCGCACTTGGATGTGCCCGACCGCATCCACGCCAAAACCCATGCCTGATAGACCAAAGGAAACCACGATGACTCACCTCTGGGTCCGCACCGAAAGCCGCCAGAACGAACAGCGCGTCGGCATCACCCCCGAAGGCGTGGCCGAAATGATCGCTGCCGGATATCAGGTCACCGTCGAAGAAAGCAGCCAGCGCATTATCCCGATTAACGCGTACCGCAAGGCAGGCGCGGAAATCGCCGCCGAAGGCAGCTGGCCGGACGCCCCAAAAGACGCCATCATCTTTGGCCTCAAAGAGCTGCCAGAAGAGGACACGCCGCTCGTTCACCGCCACATCATGTTCGGCCATGCCTACAAAGGTCAGTCCGCAGGTCAGCGCCTGCTGAAACGGTTCAAAGCTGGCGGCGGGACTCTGTTTGATCTGGAATATTTGGTGAATGAACAGGGGCGCCGCGTGGCCGCGTTCGGGTATTGGGCCGGTTATGCGGGTGCAGCAGTGGCGCTGCGCGCTTGGGCCGCGCAGAAATCCGGCGGGATTTGCCCCCCGATGCAAGGCTACGCCAATGCAAAAACCATGTGCGCCATGCTGCGGGACGAACTGGACCGCACCGGTCAGCCCCGCCCCGACGCCATCGTCATAGGCGCGCTTGGCCGCGTCGGTACAGGCGCGAGCGATCTGTGCGGCGAACTAGGTGTGGACGTGACCAAATGGGACATGAAGGAAACCGCTCACGGGGGACCTTTCCCAGAAATTCTCGAACATGACGTCTTTCTAAACTGCATTTTGGCAGGACCAAGGACGCCCGTTTTCGTTCCCGCGTCTGCCAAAGAAACGGAACGCAAGCTGTCTGTCATCGGGGATATCGCCTGCGATCCGGACAGCGATTTTAACCCTGTGCCCTTGTACCATGAGGCCACCACCTGGGCAGAGCCCGCAACCCGCGTCCACGACGACCCGCCCTTGGATGTCACCGCGATCGATAACTTGCCCTCGATGCTACCGCTCGAAAGCTCTCAGGATTTCTCGGGACAATTGCTGCCATGGCTGATGCAACTCGAGGATACCTATTCCGGCGTGTGGGGCCGCGCGATGGCGACCTACCGTAAGCATCTGGTAAATATCTGATCCAAAGGGGGCCGAGGCCCCCTTTTTCACATGATGTCGTCTTCTTCGTCCTCGGCAGAGATGCCAAAAGCGTCCAAACCGCTTTCCAGATACTCAGCAAGTTCGGGCATCCCCAGCAGATAATCTGCCGTTTCGCTGGTGGCTTCGGACACAACGGTCGCCCGCGCTTCGTCCACTTCATCGACGGTGAAAGTGTCGCGCCCGATCCACGCCAGAGCAATAAGATCGGTTTGCTCTTCTTCGTTCAGATCGCCGATGAAAGAGCGGATCGCGTCATCATCCATCCGTCCCATGGTCTGCACTTCGTCTTCAGAAAGGTCTTCGGTCAGGATTTCCATTTCGCCCGAATTCATCCGCAGCTCATGCGCCAGCAAAATGATCTGAGCAACTTTTGACGAGGATATTCTTAGCATGGCTCGTTTCCTTCTTCGGCCCTGATCCAGCATTCGGCGTTTTGCGCCTGCCGTCCTTGATCTAGGGCAACACAGTTTGGTTCAGGAGATCAGGCGGAAATAGGCCCAGTCTGGCAGCAAATTGGCAAGTCGGAACACCCACGAGAACATCGTGGGGAAATTGCGGGCAAAGCTGGGGGAGTTCATGTGGTCAAAGATTTCGCGCGCCGCGTCCTCTGGCTCCATGAGAAAGGGCATCTTGAAATCATTTTTGTTGGTCAACCGCGTCTTAATAAAGCCGGGGTTTGCCAATTGAATCCGAACGTTTGTTTTGCGCAAATCTGCATAAAGCGTTTCTGCCAGTGACATTACGCCGGACTTGGATGCACCGTATCCGACCGCGCCCGGCAATCCGCGGAAGCCAGACAGGCTGCCGGTAAAGACGATATGACCACGGTCTTGGTTGGCAAATTTCGGCACCATCACCCCTGCAACGCGCATCGCACCGGTCAAATTCACATCTGCCATCAGCTCTAGCTTCTCGGCGTCGATTTCCTTGGGCGTCATCGGCCAATAGACGCCCGCCAAGTACACGACACCATCGACATCTCCGACCTCCTCAGCGGCCTTCGACACGCTCTCGAGGCTTGATACATCGCACGTCACGGCGCGGGCGCGGCCCGGCAGCTCTGCGACCAAGTCGTTCAACCGATCCTCGGAGCGGGCGCTCACAATCACTTCGACACCGACGCGGCTCAATTGGTGGGCCAGAGCGCGGCCCAGCCCTTCGCTCGCCCCGATCAACCAATACCGCTTGCCGTTCCAATCTATCACGCAACCTCCTTTGGACGCATGGTGGCGACCAATTCGCCCACCGTGATCCCGAATTTTTTGAACTGGCTGCGGTTCATGATCACCCCATTCGGCGTCAAATACATCCAGTCCGTCACATCCAAAACGTGGCCCCCTGCGTCCTCCATCAGACGAATGCGGTAATTCAATTGCACCGCGTCTCCGCGCTGCCATCCGCGTCCGGTTCCGATCAAGTCTTCTGCTTCGGCTGCGATGGTGCCGTCGTCGGACACCACCAGCTGCCATTCGCGATCCTGCCGAGAGCCACTGTCATATGTGAAGAATTCGCTCAGCGTCCCTTTGTTCCCGTCCCAGCGCCCTTCCATTTCCGCACAAAAGCGCGAGGCAACGCGGCCGGTCGGTCCGTAGATCACGCCTTCGCACAACAGAGGGCCAGAAAGCGCCTTTCGAACGTCAAAAGAGAGGGGTCCGTCGTAATCCGCGGGCTTTTGCGCGGAGAATGACATTTTCCGCTTCACGATCACGAAACCGATCAGGGAAATCACAAAGCCCAAGAAAATCCATAGGACAGTCATCGTCTACAGCTCCTTTTCGATGGGGGTACGCATGAGCAATGCCATGGCGCATAACTTCAACAAACAGGGCACACCTGCATAGAGGATTGTGAGCAGGTACAAGGTCGCGGGCGTATTCGGCCCGCCGCTCTCGAACCCAGCGCCTTGGAGAATGGGCAGTAGAACCGCCGCCGCAAACGCCAGGCTGACCTTGGTCGCAAAGGACCACAGGCCGAAGCCTGCCGCGCCGTTTGGATCAATACGCGCCATGCGCCCCGCAAAGATCGCAGGCAGGATGGTCATATCTGCCCCAAGGGCGAGTCCCGTCGCCACACACACAGCCGCAAAAGGCCAAACATCACCCGCCCCCAAGGTCAGCGCCCAGAGAAACGCCGCGATGGACAGGGCCATGCCGTAGATCAGGGCACGTCGTGCCCCGACCCGTTGGGCAATCGTCGACCAGATTGGCGCACCCACTGCAGCGGACACAAAGAACAGCACCAGAAGCGGGCCCTCGCTGCCGATGCTTTGCAGACGGCTTTCGACAAAGAATAGGAACAAGGTCGAAGTCACCGCGACAGGGGCTGCATTGACAACACCCAACAGCAGAAGCCTGCGGGCGGCACCGTCCCCGAGGATGCGGCGAATGTCAGGCTGTTCCGGCACGGCATGGGTCGCGCCCCATTCGGGTGCCATCACGATAGCGGCTACCGCGGCCAAAGCCACGAACCCGACCGCAAATCCGGCAAAGGGCGCCTCTATCACCCCAGCAAGCATAACCGGCGCAATCGCGGCTAGACACACGCCAACCAGCGCGCCGCCCTCGCGCCACCCAGCCAGTCGCAGATGGGCGCGGCCCAGAGTCTCGGCCCGCTTCACACCCACTGCGTAGAACGTGATGCTCAGAAAACTGTAGGCCGAGAACATCAGAATCAGCATGGCGGCGAACCACAGTGCGGGTCCGAACACCGGCGAGACTGCGAACAATCCGACCATCGCGGCAGCCAGTACAGCCAATCCGATGAACACGGCCAGACTGCGGTATCGAATGCGGGCAGAGAGCAACCCCAACAGGGGATCCTGCACAACATCCAGCAAACGCAGCCCAGCTAGGATGGCCCCAAGGCTCCCCAACCCGACGCCATAGGAATCCACGTAAAATTTTGGCGCGTGCATGTAGATCGGAAGACCCGCCGCCGCCAGCACACCTGCAAACACTGAATATGGCCACAAGGGCCGATGCTGTGTCACCGGCTGACCTCTGACTCGGGCTCCTCCGGTGCTGGTCGATATCCTGCGCGCTTGATCCACAACTTAAGCGCTTGCCAATGGATCAGAAACACTACGCGCCGCGCGCCAAAGGGGCGGCGGAACACCGACTTCAGAATGGAACGGTTCGTGAGCGGTGCCCGTTTGCCCGTCAATGTCGCCGTCAGCCCACCCTTGTCATGGGTCAGGTCAATCCAGATCCCGATCCGATCTCTTCGGATGTCGAAGCGAAACTGATACTCGCCCGCGATCGGCTGGAACGGAGAGACGTGGAAAATCTTGCGCGCGACCAACTTGTCGCTGGGATTAATTGGGGACAGGTCATCGTGGTGGCACAGATAGCTGTGACGTTGGCCAAAGGTATTTGTGACCTCCGCGATCACCACGCGCAGGGTTTGTTCAGCGTCGTAGCACAGCCAGAAGCTCACCGGATTGAACACGTGGCCCAGAACACGGGGCTGGGTTAGAAGCAAAATTTCGCCGTCGACCTCTACACCATTGTCTCGCAGCACAGTCCGAGCCCAAGGCGCGCCGCGCCCGTCCTTTGGTGCGCCGCCATGATCCTTGTCCTGCAAAGAAAAAAGGTTGCCGGCATTGCGCGAAAACAAGCGCGGTGGCTGTACCTCCTGCTCAGGGTTCAACAGCACGTAATCAACGCTGTAGCGAAAGGCGTTCTCGATCCCGCCCTTGCGCCCGTGCCATGTGTACCCCGCGATGTGGTCCACCGTATTCATTCGGCAGCCACCTGTTGTCGAACCCGCAGACGCAGGCTGTCAGCGACTTCTAGACCGCTGGACAGGCCATCTTCGTGGAAGCCATTCTTCATCCACGCGCCGCAGAACCACGTGTTGGCTGTGCCGTTGACCAAAGGCATCTTCTTTTGCGCATCCCACGCCGCCATGTCGTAGACGGGGTGCATGAAGGTCACCTCGTCGTAAATCAGGTCTTCGCGGATGGCACGGCGCGAGTTCAGCGTCACAAAATGCGGGTCATCCATCGGGATCGGCTGCAGTGAGTTCATCCAGTAGGTCAAGTCGATCCGGTCACTGGGGGCATCGCGGTCTTCGGTATAGACCCATGATGACCAGCAAAGACGACGCTTGGGCATCACCGAAGCATCCGCGTGCAGCACGATTTTGTTCGGCTGGTATTTCACCGCGCTCAGGATATCGATCTCGTGCGGCATCGGGTCTTCGAGCAAAGCGAGCGACACGTCAGAGTGCGTCGCAAAGACAATCTCGTCAAATTGCTCCCACTCTCCGCCAAAGCTGCGAACTTGCGGACCAACAGAGGTACGGCGCACCCCTTGGACCGGCGATCCAATGCGTAGCTCGACCCCTTTTCGCTGCAACGCCGCTTTCAGCCGCGTCACGTATTGGATGGACCCGCCCTGCACGGTGTACCATTGGTGCTGTCCTGTGTGGCTCAAGAGCGCGTGGTTCTCCAAAAAGGTAATCATCGCCTGCGCGGGGAAATCCAGAATTTCGTCGACCGGCGTAGACCAGATCGCACCGGACAGCGGGGCGAGGTAATACTTGCGGAACCACTCACCTAGCTGCAGATGATCCAGAAGTTCGCCAATCGTGGCATCCGGCATGTTCGCCGCCGCCTCGACCGCCGATTTATTGAAGCGGAAGATGTCGCGGATCATTCCCAGATATTTCGGGCGTATCAGGTTGCGCCGCTGCGCGAATGTCGCGTTCACCGACCCGAAACCATACTCCAGCCATCCGCCGTCAATCGACGCGCCAAAGCTCATATCGCTTTTGACCGTGGGCACATCCAGACGCTCGAACAGTTCGACCATGTTCGGATAGTTCACGTGGTTAAACACGATGAAGCCTGTATCAACGGGCTGATCCCCGTTCTTGCCCGCAATCACAGTACGGGCGTGGCCGCCAAGGCGCGGCTCGGCCTCGAACAGGGTCACATTATGGTCCTCGGACAATGAATAGGCTGCCCCCATCCCGGAAATGCCACCACCAATAACGGCGATCTTGCGTGCGATAGAGGATGATGTCTCGAAGGGCATTAGTGTGTGACTCCTGTTTTTCTATTCTCTGTTACGCTGGTCAGACGCGGACGGATGAAAAAAATAATCTGAGGTGATCCAAACGTTTTATTGATGCGTATAGGATGCATGTTGATGGAACGGTTGGATATTTCGGAAAACAGGTTGCCAGCACCCGCGAAGCGTCGTGTTATGGAGGATGACGTACGCTCTCCACGCCTGAAAGACGCCGCAGTGCCCGACGCCCCACAACAGCCCGCACAGGACTGGACCGACCATATCCATCGCATCCGTGCTCAGGACCAGGCAGCTTTCAAAGAGCTGTTTGCCCATTTCGCTCCGCGGGTGAAGGGGTTCTTGATCAAGTCCGGTGCGGACGAAGCCTTGGCCGAGGAATGCACCCAAGAGGTGATGGCCACGATCTGGCGCAAGTCAGAGATGTTCGACCCCTCGCGGGCCTCGGTTTCCACGTGGATCTATACGATCGCACGGAACCGCAAGATTGACATGCTGCGCAAACGGCGCCGCCCTGAACCCGAGGATTTGCCTTGGGGACCAGAGGCCGAGCCCGACGCCGAAGACACCTTCGCAATGCAGCAAGAGACACAAAGACTGGGAGAGGCAATCCGCGCTCTACCAGAAAAACAACGGCAGCTGGTCGAGAAAGCCTACTTTGGCGATCTTACTCACAGTGAAATCGCCGAGGAAACGGGTCTGCCCTTGGGCACGATCAAATCTAGGATACGGTTGGCGCTGGACCGCTTGCGCCACCAGATGAAGTGACTGTGATGATGCGCGATATTAAACACCACCTGACCGACCAACTGTTGATGGCCTACTCTGCAGGAACCCTGACCGAGGCTTTTGATCTGATTGTTGCCGCCCATCTATCGATGTGCGACGCCTGCCGTGCGGCAGCCGAGAGTTTTGATGCAACCGGCGGGGCCTTGATTGAGGATTTGGATACCGCCGAGTTGTCCGATGACAGTTTTGCTGCGACCATGCGCCTGATCGAAGGCGCGCCGAAACTATCCGCTCCAAAACCCTGCAAAAAGGGTGTTTTGCCCGGTCCGGTGCAGGATTTCGTCGGCGGCGACCTAGAAAGCGTGAAGTGGCGGTCGATCGGCATGGGCGTGAAACAAGCGATTATCCCAACCGAAAAGGATGCAACCGCGCGCCTGCTCTACATTCCTGCGGGATGCGCTGTGCCGGATCATGGGCATCGCGGGACCGAGCTAACCTTGGTGCTGCAGGGTGCGTTTCAGGACGAAACCGATCACTTTGGTCCCGGTGACATTGAAGTTGCGGACGAGGACCTGTTCCACACCCCTGTTGCGGATATCGGCGAGGATTGTATCTGTCTGGCCGCGACCGACGCACCGCTTCGGTTCCGCAGCTTGCTGCCGCGGCTCGCGCAGCCGTTTCTACGCATCTAAACTCAGGCAAGAAAAAAGGGCTGCTTAACGCAGCCCTGTTTCGTCCAGCAGACCTTT
The DNA here is from genome assembly GCF_025210255.1 of Donghicola sp. Lineage (NCBI taxonomy): Bacteria > Pseudomonadati > Pseudomonadota > Alphaproteobacteria > Rhodobacterales > Roseobacteraceae > Donghicola > Donghicola sp. The sequence goes on from NZ_JAOARZ010000029.1 coordinate 29,821, forward strand.
GGCTTTGGCCGCATAGTAGTAGCCGCGTGCGTAGTGCATGACGGCTTCTTTTTCGTTGCCATCTGCCACCAGATAGGCACCGCGCAGGTACTTGCCCGCATATTTCAGATTGGTTTCCGCATCCAGAAGGTCCGTCGGCTCGCCTTTGAAGCCCATGCTGCGGGCCGTGGCGGGCAGGATCTGCATCAGGCCGTAGTAGGGGCCATTGCGCGCACCCGGGCGGTGGGTGCTTTCGCGGATTACGACGCGTTGGATCAGCGTCGGGGGAATTTGGTATTCTTCTGCGTATTTCAGAATGAGAGACCGGATTTCCGGTGTTTCGTTCGGGTAAAGGGGCGCGGCATAGTCGGCAAATGCGAGCGGTTTCACATCGGGGTCCGGCTCTGCCATCTGACTGCAAGCACTGGTCAATACGAATAGGCCAAAGGCCACACAGGTGAGGGTGCGCTTCATCATGTCTTCCACTGCTTCATCATGTCTTCCACTATCGTCCCAAGGTCGCCACTGCGCGCTAAGGCACGTCTTCGGCAGAATTGCGGGGAAGAAACACAGAAATTGCGGTTGCGTCACCCCTGAATTGTTCGCGTGGCGAACGATCGGCGGATTTAGACAGTTTTTTGCGTATTGATGGCTAACTGATCGGCGGTTTCTGGCGCAAGTTCTTCGAAATCGAAATTATCCAGTCGACGAGCGCGTTTGCCTGCCTTTTCGGCACTAATCTTGATTTCAGAGATATCCTTGGCCGCCTGATTGAAATGGCGGTCCAGATTTTCGACCCGTGATCCTAAACGATCCACGTCCGAATAAAGCAGACCCAACTCTTTGCGAATGGCACCCGCCTGCTCTCGCATCCGCGCATCCTTGAGGATCGCACGCATGGTGTTCAGGGTCGCCATGCAAGTGGTCGGAGACACGATCCAAACCCGCTTTTCGAAACCCTCACGCACCAGTTCGGGGAAATTGGCGTGAAGTTCAGCGTACACCGCCTCGGACGGCAGAAACATGATTGCGCCGTCCGCCGTCTCACCTTCTAGGATGTACTTCTCGGAAATCGCCTTGATATGGTTGCGCACGGACTGACGTAGCATCCGCGCCGCCTCGTTCAGCAAGGATTGCGTGTCGGCCTTGCGCAGCGCCTCATAGGCCTCGAGCGGGAATTTACTGTCGATAACAATTGGTCCTGGCGGATTGGGCAGGTGAATCAAACAGTCCGCCCTGCGCCCGTTAGACAGCGTGTGCTGGAGAACGTAGCTGTCCGAAGGCAGCGCCTTGCCCACAATGTCATTCAACTGGATCTCGCCGAATGCACCACGGGTCTGTTTGTTCGACAGAATATCCTGAAGGCTCAGAACATCACCGGACAGTTTGGTGATGTTCTCTTGCGCCTTGTCGATCGCGACGAGCCTCTGCTGCAACTCCCCCAGCGACTTTGCCGTCCGCTGCGCCGATCCGTGCAGGTTCACATTCATCTGCTCGGTCACCGTCGCCAGACGCTGCTCCATCAGTTGTAGCATGTGCTTTTGACTAGAGGCCTGCGCCTCTGACACATGGTTCAATCCACCCGCCAATTGTTGCTGACCATCAGAAAGAGACTGAACGCGCTGGTCTAGTGCCCACATCTGGCGCGCCATCGGCTCCATCATCTGGGCAGACTTTCCAGCAGAGCGCATGACCGCGAACAGCATAAGCAGCACCAATCCACCAAGGATGAGGGCACCCAGAACCAAAGGATTCTGAAGGGTCAAAGTAAGTGCGGTGTCGTCGGTCATGTGCGCCCGAACAGCCTTTCGATGTCAGAGAGTTTCAGCTCCACATAGGTGGGGCGTCCGTGGTTGCACTGACCGGAATGAGGCGTGGCCTCCATCTCGCGCAGGAGGGCATCCATTTCTTCGGCCCGCATCCGGCGGCCGGATCGGATTGAGCCATGGCAGGCGACACGGGACAGGATTGCTTCAAGTCGCGCTTGTAGGGACAGGCTTTCGCCCTGATCCGTCAACTCATCCAGAATGTCGAGAACCATCGCCTTGGCGTCCACATTTCCGAGGATCGCTGGGGTCTCGCGGACTGCGACAGCACCAGCGCCAAAGGGTTCAATGCTCAGCCCCATGCGTGCCAGATCATCCGCGTGTTCTAGCAACCGCGCGCTGTCGCCTTCGGACAAATCCACGACCTCGGGGATCAGCAGGGCTTGGGCCGCGACGCCATTTTCAGCCATCTGCTTTTTCAGCTTTTCGTAGACCAGACGTTCGTGAGCGGCATGCTGATCGACGATCACCATACCATCACGGGTCTGCGCGATGATGTAGTTCTCGTGCACCTGCCCGCGCGCCACGCCCAAAGGCAGATGCACAGGTTCCGGCGCTTCGGTTTCAGGTTCGGGACGCGTATCAGGGACAGGCGGGGTTTCCACGACGCGCCCGCTGTAGGCGGTCGAAAACTCGGCAAAGCCAGTGTCACGCGGTGGAACAGGCTGGATCGCAGGAGCTTGGCCCATGTAGCTGGCACTGCGCGCGGCAGCAGACGGGCGATCCATCTGGTATTGGAACACGCGCGGCTGGGTCGGCTCGGTTCGCATCGCCCCCAAGGTAGCGCCCGCGACGGTGCTAGAAGCGCGATGCCCAGCTTCGGCCAAAGCGTGGCGCAAGGACGAGACGATCAATCCGCGCACCAGACCAGGGTCGCGGAACCGAACCTCTGACTTGGCAGGGTGGACGTTCACGTCGACCTTTTGCGGGTCACAATCGACGAACAGAACAGCTGCGGGATGTCGGTCACGGGACAGAAAGTCCATGTAAGCGGCGCGCAATGCGCCGGTGAGCTGTTTGTCCCGCACAGGCCGCCCGTTCACGAACAGGTACTGTGAGACGGCCGCGCCGCGAGAATAGGTGGGCAGAGCCGCGTAGCCCGTCAGGCGGACGCCTTCGCGCTCGGCATCAATCGCCAGAGCATTTTCAGAGAACTCTCCACCGAGGACTCCGGCCAGCCGCCCGCGAAGCGCGTCGAACAGATCGCCTGTTTCTGGGTCGCTGCGAAAGGTCACACGCCCCGAACCGCCGCCCGAAACATCGCGCAGGGTGAAGCCGATGGACGGCTCGGCCATCGCCAAGCGTTTCACCACATCGCTGATCGCTTGGGACTCAGCGCGGTCGCTGCGCATGAACTTCAGGCGCGCAGGGGTCGCGTAGAACAGATCACGCAACTCAACCACAGTCCCGCTGGTCAGAGCGGCGGGTTTGACCGGCCCCATTTCGCCACCTGCGACTGTGATTTGCGCAGCGTCTTCCCCAGAGGGGCGCGAGGTGATCGTCAACCGTCCAACAGCGCCAAGGGACGGCAGCGCCTCGCCTCGGAAACCGAAGGTGTGAATATTCAAGAGATCAGAGCCGTCGATCTTGCTGGTGGCATGGCGCGACAATGCCAATGGCAAGTCCTCTGCAGACATGCCACAGCCGTCATCCGTCACGCGTATCAAGGTCTTGCCACCATCGGCCACACAGACTTGAATCCGGCGCGCGCCAGCGTCGACTGCATTCTCGACCAGCTCCTTCACGGCCGATGCAGGCCGCTCGACAACTTCGCCAGCGGCGATGCGGTTAATGGCGCCACTGTCAAGCTGGCGAATTACAGGGCGAGAGACCTGATCTGTGGATATCTTGGGGCTGCTCATTGTCATACCCCAAGACTTAGCACGCGATCTTACGAATCTCTAGGGCAGATCATAGGCCCGCAGGCTGACCCACCACGCTAAACGTCAGCTTATCCGGCTGCATCAGCTCCGAAGCAACGCGGTTAATCTGCTCTAGCGTCACTGCGTTCATCCGATCATTTCTGGTCTCGACGTAGGAGACCGGCAGATCATCCATCTGCATGCCCACGAGGATCCGTGCAATGGCGGCATTGCTGTCGAATCGCAGGGGATAGGCGCCAGTCAAATAGGTCTTGGCCTGCTCCAATTCCTCTGCAGTGACGCCTTCGGTCGCCAGTTTAGCCCACTCGTCGCGCACGACACTGATCGCGTCTGCCATCCGGTCGTTGCCCGATGCGACTTGGCCCACCCAAAGCTCGGCATGATCGCGCGGGACAAGATAGCTGCCGATGCCATAGGTCAGGCCCCGCTTTTCGCGGACTTCTGTCATCAGGCGGCTGTCAAAACCCGAACCACCCAGGATTTGGTTCAGGATGTACGCGGCAAAGTAGTCAGGATCGTCCCGTTTCATCCCCGGCTGCGCAAACAGCGCGACCGACTGCGGTGTCTCGAACGGCACAACAGTTGTTTCGCCGTCAAAGGTCAGGATCGCGTCTCCCGGCAGTTCTGGACCACTCTCCGGAAGACCAGTCAGCAGATCGTCCAACATTTGCCCCAGTTCTTCGGCCGTGATGTCACCCACGGCAGACACATATACGCGGTCCAAGGTTAGCGCATTCTGGTGGGCCTGCGCGATATCGTCGCGGGTTAGGGCTGCAACACTTTCGGCGGTACCTTCAAATTCCGTCGCATAGGGGTGGTCCCCATAAACTTGGGCGGCAAACGCGCGGCTGGCGATGTCGTTGGGATCTGTTTGGCTGCTCCGGATGCCGGTCAGCACCTGCTGGCGCACGCGCTCGACTGCGGTCTCGTCGAAGCTGGGAGAGACGAGCGCCTGACGAAGCAGGTCCATCGACTCTTCTTTGTTTTCGGTTAGGAACCGCGCCGAGATCGAGACCGAATCCGCGTTGGTGTTAAACCGATAAGAGGCGGCCAGTGTATCCCGAGCCCTTGCAAAGGCGCGGGCGTCCATGTCGCCGGTGCCCTCTTCTAACAGACCCATCATCAGGTTCGTAGCCCCGCGCTTGCCTTCGGCGTCCAGATTGCCGCCACCACGGAACCGCAGTTCCAGCGCGACAAAGGGGATGGAGTGCTCTTCGACGAGCCAGGCTTTGATACCATTCGGGCTCTCGACTTCTTGGATGTCCACGGCAGCGGCGGCGCGCAGAGTCGACAGTGCGACCAGACACAATGCGATAAGGTATCTCATGATTAACCCTCCGTTCCGGCTTCAGGGGTATTGCCCGCCGTCACATAACCGGTGACCGAACTGCTGCGCTTGAGCACGGATTTCGCCACTTCGATGATCTCTTCTTCGGTGATGTCGAGCACCGTCGGCACCCAGTTTTGTACGTCCTCGACGGTCAAGCCGATCGACAGGGCTGCCCCGTAGCGGTTCGCGCGGGTGCTGGTGCTGTCCATTGCGTAAATCTCGGACGCGCGGAACTGTGTCTTGATCCGTTCTAGATCGTCTGGGTCTGGTCCCTCGGCGATAAAGGCCTGGATAGCGTCATCCATAGCCGCTTCAGCCTCGGCCAACTCCACACCCGGAGCGGGCACAACGACAAAAGTGAATTTGGTATCATCCAGTGTCGCCCCAGAATACGACGCGCTGGTATATACGGCGGTCTGGGTATCGAACTGAAGTTTGGTCGCCAGATACGACGTGGTGCCATCTCCCCCTAGCAAGTTAGACAGCAGCGTTAGAGCCGCCGCTTTTCGCTGATCGCCACTGTCCCGTTCGGGCGCCAGATAGCCGCGGATCATGTAGGGCTGACTGATGCGCGGATCACTAAAGCTAAGGCGTCGCTCCGCACGCTGTGGGGGCTCTTGCGGGCGCACGCGGGGGCCGAGTTCGGGGTTCGGCTCCAGATCACCAAAATGCTTCTCTGCCAAATCGCGGACGTCCGATGGAACGACATCGCCCGCGACAACAAGGATCGCATTATTCGGCGCATAGTACTGATGGTAGAAGGACAGCGCATCCTCTTGGGTCAAACCCTCCATCTCTTGGCGCCAACCAATAACGGGGATCCCATAGGCGTGATTGAGGTACTGGGCTGCATCGGCTTGCTCAGAGAACAGAGCCTGCGGGCTGTTCTCAATACGCATATTCCGCTCTTCGAGAATCACATCACGCTCGGTCAGAACCTCTGCCTCGGTCATGCGCAGATTGACCATGCGGTCCGCCTCCATCCCGAGCATCAGATCCAAGCGGTCTGCCGCCACGTTCTGGTAGTAGGCCGTGTAATCCTGCGAAGTGAAAGCGTTGTCTGTGCCGCCATTCGCCGCCACAGTGGCCGAGAATTCGCCAGCTTCCATGTCCTTGGTCCCCTTGAACATGAGATGTTCAAGGAAGTGCGCAATGCCAGACTTGCCTGCTGGCTCGTCTGCGGCACCAACTTTGTACCAAACCATATTGGTCAGGGCGGACGAGCGGTGATCTTCGATCACAACAACGTCCATCCCATTATCAAGGGTAAAGGTGGTCACGTCGTCAGCTTGCGCCAACGCGGTCGTGGCAAATAATCCGAAGGTCAGGCCCAATGGGGACAGGATGGCTTTCATGGCAGCTCCCTTTTTCCAAAGGAAGCTACGCGAAGACCGCAGGCATTCAAGGGGGCTGACAGGACTGTGACCGACCGTGTCGCGATTATTCGTCTTCGAGAGGCGGCGGCGTCGGGACGCGGTAGCCGCGCGCGCGATACGAGTCGATTAGCTCGTATGGATCGAGACGCATCTCGTTGTAGGGCAACTCTGGCCCTAGCAGACGGCGACGACGTTTGACCCAAATCTGGTCTTCTTCGGCCAGAACCGCGCGGATGTCAGGCGACAGGCCGCCACGAGCAGCATAGCTGACCAGCGCGCCATCAGCGGCAGGATACTGACCATCAACGGCTTCGGTCCGGCCGCCCAATGCAGCAACACCATCCGCGAGCGGGGTCAGGTCCGACCGATTGGCACTGCCAGTGGTGGGCACGGGCAAGGCCGCTGTGTCAGGTATTTCCAGAGGCTTCACAGGAACAATGGCAAATTCGTCCGGTCCCCGAGACAGACGATCGGGGTTTCCGTTATCGCAGGCCCCAAGAGCCAACGCTGCAATGACGAGCACGAAACGCTTCATGCCTAACTAGACCTCCGCTACTTTGCTCCACGCTTAACAGCAGATAAGGGCGGCGTCACGCACCCTTTTTCCGTGCTTTGCTCGGCTCAAAGATCACAAGTCCGATCGCCCCAGCAAAAATAGCAATATCTGCAATATTAAACGCATAGGGATTGCTGATCCCGCAGCATGACATGTTCAGGAAATCGGCGACCGCGCCATAAAGAACGCGATCCACCACATTTGCGAGAGCACCGCCCACCAGCACGCCAGCAGACAGAGTTGCCCAACGACCGGGCTTGGTGCGCAGGGTCCAAAGGATCACGCCGATGCTGATCACCAGCGCAATCGCGATCAGAATCCAGCGCCCCATGTCCCCGTCCGAGGTAAAGAGGCCGAAGTTGATCCCGCGGTTCCACGCCATGTGGAATTGCAAGAACGGCGGCAGCACGTCGATCTGCCCAAGGGTGCGCAGTTCCATCATGTGGACCACGATGTATTTGCTGGCTTGGTCCGCCAGAAACACCCAGAAGGCAGGCCAGAAGAGTTGTGCTACCGCGCGGGTCATGGCCGTCCTCTTAGTGGCGGAAGTGACGCTGGCCGGTAAAGACCATCGCGAGGCCTGCCTCGTCAGCGGCCTTAATCACTTCGTCGTCACGCATGGAGCCACCGGGCTGGATCACAGCCGTTGCGCCCGCTTCGGCAGCAGTCAGCAGACCATCGGGGAAGGGGAAAAACGCGTCCGATGCCACAACAGACCCCATCACGGTCGGCTCTTTCAGGCCCAGAACGTCGGCCATGTCCTGGCTCTTACGCGCTGCGATACGGGTCGAGTCCACGCGGCTCATCTGGCCAGCGCCGATTCCGACGGTCGCGCCATTTTTCGCGTAAACGATGGCGTTCGACTTCACGTGCTTGGCGACTTTCCACGCGAACAGCAGATCTTCGAGCTCTTGCTGGGTGGGCGCAACCTTGGTCACAACCTTCAGATCTTCGAAGGTCATCATGCCATTGTCGCGGTCTTGAACCAGCAGCCCGCCAGACACCTGTTTGAACGCCAAACCGGCTGACGCCGCATTTGCCAGACCGGGGGTGGTCAGAAGACGCAGGTTTTTCTTCTTGGCAAAGATTTCTTTGGCCGCGTCGTCTGCGCCGGGGGCGATCACAACCTCGGTGAAGATCTCGGTGATCGCGAGTGCGGTTTCTGCGTCCAGAATCTGGTTCAGGGCGATGATGCCGCCGAACGCGCTGGTGCGGTCACAGTCAAACGCGCGCTGGTATGCCTCTTTCAGGGTCTCGCCGCGCGACACGCCGCAGGGGTTGGCGTGCTTGATAATCGCACAGGCGGGGCCGTCCTTGGGAAGGAATTCCGAAACCAGTTCGAAGGCCGCATCGGTGTCGTTGATGTTGTTGTACGACAGCTCTTTGCCCTGATGCTGCTCGAAGTTCGAAACGCCGGGGCGGTTGCCGCCATCCACATAGAACGCCGCTTGCTGATGGGGGTTTTCACCGTAACGCAGGGTCTGCTTGATTTCGCCAGCAAAGGTACGGCGGCGCGGGGTTTCGACGCCAGCAGCGCCAGCCATCCAGTTCGACACAGCCGCGTCGTAGGCCGCGGTGCGGGCGTATGCGTTTTGCGCCATCTTCTGACGGAAGCCGTAGGTGGTTTTGCCGTCGTTGGCTTCCAGCTCTGCCAGCAGCGCGTCGTAATCTTCGACATCAACGATGGTGGTGGTGAAGCCGTGGTTCTTGGCCGAGGCGCGGATCATCGCGGGGCCGCCGATGTCGATGTTCTCGATCATCTCGTCATACTCGGCGCCGCGGGCCAGAGCCGCCTCGAACGGGTAGAGGTTCACGACCAGCAGGTCAATCTCGGGGATGCCGTGTTCCTGCATCGCCTGAACGTGGGTGCCGTTGTCGCGCAGCGCCAGTAGGCCGCCGTGGACCATGGGGTGCAGGGTCTTGACGCGGCCATCCATCATTTCGGGGAAGTTGGTGATCTCGGAGACGTCTTTGACCTCGAGACCTGCGTCGCGCAGGGCCTTGGACGTGCCGCCGGTGGACAGCAGCTCGACGCCGCGTGCGGCCAGCGCTTTGCCCAGATCTACGAGGCCGGTTTTATCGGATACGGAAATGAGCGCACGGCGCATGGGTGCGAGGTCTTGCATCGAGGGGTCTCCTAAGGTCGCGTTCGGTCAGTCGGTCTCGGCCGTGGCAGGGGCGAGATCACGGATCGCGCCTTCGCTATCCTGTGCTTTGGCAAAAGACCAGCGGATGCGGGTCGCATAATCTATCGCGCGGGCAGATAAAACGATCTGTTTCGTCGTTCGGGGCCGAATCCGACCTTTTTCCAGATAAACACTCGGCTGTAAGGCCAATTCACCCACGCCATCGTGGCGGAAGACCCAAACCTCACCACTTTTGAGTGTCATGGACACAGCCGTCCCGCCCATGTCCAGAGTCGGCTCCACCTCCGGGTGCAGGTGGAAGCGGATGTTGAACGGCACCCCAGTCAGCGCGGTATCATCAAGCGCCGCGTCGAATTGGCGGCGCGATTTGGGGTCGATCGTCGCCAACAAGTCCTCTCCGACCAAAGCGCGCCCGTCAAAGCTCAGGTCCATCATGCGGGCGTGCGTCAGGCCATGACTGTCGGCATATCCGTTGTGGCCCCCCTCGAACTGCATCCCCTCTGGCGATCGGGTGATCTGTGCACGCACATCATCGGGCGCGTTGACCAAATATTCGCGCAGGATACCGCCGCGCCACGTCTCTGGCCCAAGTTGCGACGAGGACAGGCCGGTCAGGCTGAGCGTCGAATGAGAGGGCGTCGCCCGCCCTGCCCGACGCCAGTCCGCGCCAAAATCGCGGCCTGATCCGCAGTTCACCACGATAGGCCGGCGCCCTGAAGTCAGTTCGAACGCCAGTGTTGAGGCATGCGCGGCAAATCCGGTCGGCGCGGCATCTGGCGCAGCGGCATCGATCACCACGCTGGTTCGGCCCGCAGACAGGCGCGCATAGCCCATAGCAAGACCCGAACGCGGCGTGGCCTTAATCCTTGCGTTCGCCAGTGCGCGGTCCAAGCGCCCTTCGACGCCGCGACCGCCACCGTGAAACCGCGCCAAATCTCCGTCTGCGTGGCGCAAGGCCCGTAGGGTCGGCGCGACTCGCTCTAGCGCATCGTGAAGCGACGGCGGCACGCGATGGCCGGAGTCTTTGAGCGCAACCTTGACCCAAGCCAGCAGGTTGAAGACTTCGAGCAACTCTTCGGGATTACGCGAGGCAATACCACCGCTCGAATCGATTTGACTGTCACAGTGCCCCGCCAAAGCATCAACAGCAGGGCCGACCAACTTCTCCATGCCTTCAAGCGCGAGACCTGCGTAGACAAGGCCCGCCAGCGCTTCGGTACGCGGCAGACCAGCGCCTGCGGCGCGCCATCTGCGGGACAGAAACGTCGTCTGTCGGGCAAGCGCTGCGTAAAATTTCTGAGACTGTTTGGGTTCCGCCCCGCGCAAGATGACCAACGCATGGTTGATCCAGCGGATAATCCGGCGACCCGTTAGATCAGGCGACCAGCCTTCTCCTTTGCCCGCGCCATAAAGCGCGATCCATTCCAGCACCCATGTCTGGGCTGCAGCGCGCGCCTCTGGCGAGCCGAGCGCCGCCAGATCATCGAGCCAGGCGCACCCGTGCACTTCCATCGCAAAGCGCCCTGTGGGCATGCGGATTTTCCAGATCGAGGTGTCTGGCGCTTCGATCAAACGCCCCGCGAACAGAAAATTCCCAGCCAGCAACTGCCGCCCCCGCGCAACAGCGCCGATCGTGCGCGGTTCGGGGCTAGTTGTGAACGCGTTTGCCTTGGCCCCAAAACCAGCCAACCGGGCGTGAATGTGGTTCACGGTCCGCGTGCGTCGTTCCTGCAAACTAAGGTGCTCTGCCATTTGTAAGCCTGCCTGCAAATGCGGGCGCCGTTTCGACGTCCCTATTTTTAAGTCAGACTCTACATCCGGTAGAGATCAAAGTCACGCATTCAAGCGCAGGCACGCCACGTAGAACCCGTCCATACCGCCCCGATCTGCCCAATAATCAGGGCGAAGGCGCAATCCGCCCTCGGGCGAGCGCCAAGCGTCCTCAACCCACGGCAGGTCCATCGCAGCAGTATCAGCTTGAACATTTGGATTACGAGCGAGCAGCTCTTCGATCTGGACTTCGCCCTCGTCGGGCAGGAGCGAACAGGTGCAGTAGACCAGACGCCCGCCGGGTTTCAGCAGGGTCAGTGCGCGGTCCAGCATGACCTCTTGCAGCTCGATCAGAGAGAAAAAGCCGCTGCCATCTTTGGCATAGGGTAGATCGGGGTGACGGCGGATGGTGCCGGTGGCCGAACACGGCGCATCCAGCAGGATCGCATCGTATTTGCCTTCGTGTTCTAGCGCGTCGCCTTGGACGACGTTGGCTTTCAGCCCACAACGCTGCAGGTTCTCGTGGACGCGCTTCAGGCGATCTTCGGAGATATCGAGCGCCGTAACCTTCGCGCCAGCGTTGGCCATCTGCAGGGTCTTACCGCCGGGCGCAGAGCAAAGGTCCAGCACCTTCTCGCCCGCTTGGGCATTGAGGATTTTCGCGGGGACTGCCGCCGCCGCGTCCTGTACCCACCAATCGCCAGCCTCGTAGCCGTCCAGAGCGGTCACCTGCCCTGGATCGCGCAGACGTACGGAGCCAGTCGGCAGCAGTTCACCCCCCAAACGCTCTGCCAACGCAGCAGCGTCGCCTTTGGGTGTCAGATCTAGCGGAGCGCCTGCAAACTGCACCTCTTCCATCGCGGCGATGGGCTTGGCGCCCCAAGCCTCGGCCAGCGGATCGCGCAGCCATTTCGGCATGCGCGGGGTGCGCAGGGCATCCCATGCCTCTGGTCCGTCGGTGGTAAACTTGCGCAGAACCGCGTTCACCAGCCCCTTGAGCATGGCGTTGCGTTTGTTGCGCGAGATAAGTTCGACATAGGAGTTCACGACCCCATGCCCTGCCTCGCGGCGGGCACAGATTTCGATCACGCCAAGGCGCAGCGCATTCTTCACGGTCAAGGACGGATCTTTGCGCAGATGCTTTTGCAGCATGCGGTCCGCACGCTCCATCCCGCGCAGGGTGTCCATGACCAAACCTTGGGCGCGGGCACGCTCTTCTGGCTCCAAACGGTCCAACACGCCGCTGGAGACCATCTCGGCCATCAGGCGTCCTTCGCCGGTGATCTGATCTAGCAGGTACAGCGCCGTACGGCGCGGTGCGAGGCCGCTCTTATCCATGAAACACTCCGTCATCTTGCCCGTGGGCAGATGCTGCGTATATCAAGACAATAGCCGGAAAGGAACCAAGATGAGCGAAGAGCAAAAGCGAGACTTGCCGCCCGCCGCACAGCGCGCCCTAGCCGAGGCCGAAGAGCGCCGCAAAAAGGACCAAGGGTTGGACCTGCCACCCGAACTAGGAGGCCGCGATGGCCCAGAGCCCGTGCGCTATGGCGACTGGGAAAAGAAAGGGATCGCGGTCGATTTCTGACCGCGATTACTTCAGCCCGAAGTTGGCGTGATTGCCCGCGCCTCGATCCGAGGTGAAGCGGATATCGTTGCCGTCCATGGCGACCTGCTGGCAGTTATTGCCTAAGTCTTGCTGCCCCCAGAACAGGCTGCGACAGAAATAACTGTCGTGCCATTGCCACGCGCCAGACACCTGTTTTCCAAAGGCGCGGCCTGTGATTTCACCGTTTTCAGAGACTTGTAGCGTAATCCCCAGACGGGTCAGATCACGCCCTTTGACCAAATTCAGGAATGCGCTCTGGTCTTTGACCACCTGCAGTTCCGCAGAGGCGCCCGTTGCCATCATGCAGAGGGCAAGAGCAGAGAGTATGGCTTTGGTCTTCATCGCGGCCTCCGTTCACCTGTTGATAAGGAAACGTCTCAGAGGCCGCTTTGGTTTTCACATCGGGTTCACCATTCGGTGAACAGGCGATTCACAGCCCCAGCACGTCCAGCATATCATAATCGCCAGCATCTTTCCCCTGTGCCCAGAGCGCCGCTTTGATCGCACCGCGGGCGAAAACACCGCGGTCAGTGGCAACGTGGCGCAGGGTGATGCGCTCGCCATCCGCTGCGAATAGCACGTCATGCTCGCCCACGATGTCGCCGCCGCGAATCACACTGAAACCGATGTCGCCGCGCTTACGCTCTCCGGTGATGCCGTCACGGGCGCGGTCCTCGACGTCTTTCAGCGCCACGCCGCGGCCTTCGGCGGCGGCCTCCCCGAGCATCAGTGCGGTGCCCGAGGGCGCGTCGACTTTGCGGCGGTGGTGCGCCTCGATCACTTCGATGTCGAAATCTTCGTCTAGGGCAGCCGCGACTTTCTTGGTCAGCTGCACGAGCAGGTTCACGCCAAGGCTCATGTTGCCCGCGCGGATGGTGACGCCGCCCTGCCCAGCTTCGGCCAGCGCCTTCAGGTCGTCCTCGGTGAAGCCGGTGGTGCCGATGATGTGGGCCGCAGCCGCCTCTGCCGCTGTTTTGGCAAAGGAAATTGTCGCAGCCGGAGCGGTGAAATCGATCACAGCCTGAGCCCCAGCAAAGGCCGCTGCAGGATCGTCAGACACGATCACACCGCTTTCGGTGCCGCCCATAAGAACGCCCAGATCCTGACCGACCCAGTCATGGCCCGCACGTTCGACAACACCCGCCAGATGGACGCCGCCACGTTCGTTCACGGTTTTGACCAGCATCTGCCCCATACGGCCCGATGCGCCTGTGATGACAATACCGATGCTTTCCGACATAACCCGCGTCCTTTTCTGATATGATCCGGGTGTGACTAGCCGAGAGTTGCTGCTTTGGCAAAGGCTGCTTGGCATGGCGCGGTCAAAGGATTAGATGCGCACTATGGCTAAGAACAAATTCTCCGAAGGCCCCGGACCTTCGCAGCGTCAGCTGCGCGTGGGCGAACTCATCCGACGCACCCTGTCAGAGGTGCTGCAACGGGGCGATATCCATGACCCTGACCTGAACCGTTTGTCGGTCAGCGTGGGCGAAGTGCGTACCTCGCCCGATCTGAAGATAGCGACCGCTTATGTCATGCCCTTGGGCGGACAGGGGCAGGATCAAGTGGTCGAACTGTTGGCCCGCAACAAGAACGAGTTGCGCCGCGCCATCGGCAAGGTCACCAACCTAAAATACACGCCCGACCTGCGCTTCCGTCTGGACGAAACCTTTGACCAGATGGACGAGACGCGCCGCCTGTTCGATCAGGACACCGTCCGCCGCGATCTGGAGGAGTGATGCGCCGACTGCTGCTTGCAGCCGCGATCCTGACGGGCAGCGCGATTGCGGCCCCTGCCTCTGATTGCCGTGATCTAGAATATCAGGGCAATGACTATACCGTTTGCGCGGTCGATCTGACCCAAGAAGACGTGCGCCTGTTCCTGAATGACGGGGACGGCGACATCTGGGGCCAGTTCCGCAAACTGGACAACGGACTCAAGGCCAAGGGGATGCAACTTGGCTTTGCTATGAATGCGGGCATGTACCACCCCAACCGTGCGCCAGTCGGCCACTACGTCGAGAACGGCAAAGAAGAGATGCGTGTGATCCCCAACGCGGGACCGGGCAATTTCGGGATGCTGCCAAACGGTGTGCTCTGCCTGAACGATGGCAGCGCTCAGGTCTATGAAACCCTGCGCTACGCCGAGGAAAAGCCGATCTGCCGCGATGCCAACCAATCCGGCCCGATGCTGGTGATCGACGGCGCGCTGCACCCCCGTTTCCTGAGGGACTCGGATTCGCGCTACATCCGCAACGGCGTCGGCACGACCGAGGATGGCAAAACCGCGTATTTCGTCATCTCGAACAACATCGTGACCTTCCACGAATTCGGCACCCTGTTTCGCGATGCGCTGAAAACCCCCAATGCCTTGTACTTTGACGGGAATATCTCGCGCCTGTACGCGCCGGAATTGAACCGGCACGACGGGGGGTTCCCGATGGGACCAATTGTCGGCACAGTGGTGCCAGCAGACGATTGACCAAAGCCGGTCGCTGGGGTAGGTCCGCCGACCTTGGCAGACAGTAGGGACCACTATGGCACGCAAGAAAAAAGGCCGCGATATTTCGGGCTGGCTGGTGATCGACAAGCCGGCAGGCATGACCTCGACCGCTGTGGTGAACAAGGTCAAATGGGCCTTTAACGCGAACAAGGCGGGCCATGCGGGTACCCTTGATCCCGATGCGACCGGCGTTCTGGCCGTGGCGTTGGGCGAAGCGACCAAGACCGTTCCCTACATCACCGACGCCATGAAGGCGTATGAATTCACCGTCACCCTTGGCGCGGCCACCAATACCGACGACGAAGAAGGCGAAGTGATTGCGACCTCGCCGAACCGTCCCACCGATGACGAGATCAAAGAAGCGCTGTTCGGCTTTGTCGGCGACATCATGCAGGTCCCGCCCAAATTCAGCGCTGTGAAGATCGACGGCCAGCGCGCCTATAAACTGGCCCGCGATGGCGAGGATGTGGAGTTGGCTGCCCGCCCCCTATTCGTAGAGGAACTGCTGCTGGTGGACCGCCCCGACGCGGACCACGTGGTTCTGGAAATGACCTGCGGCAAGGGCGGCTACGTGCGCTCGATCGCACGCGATTTGGGCGAAAGGCTGGGCTGCCACGGGCACGTCCAACGCCTGCGCCGCATTTGGTCCGGCCCCTTTGACGCTGCCGAAGACGGGGTAACGCTGGAGCAGATCGAAGAGAAAGCCCGCACGCCCGAACTGGACGACTTCTTGCTGCCGGTTGAGGCGGGCCTTGATGACATGACCGAAGTCACGGCCACCCCCGAAGGCGCGGTGCGTCTGAAGAATGGCAACCCCGGCATGGTGATCGCATCGGGCGTTGAATACGGCGAAGAGGTTTGGGCCAGCTACGAAGGCAAGGCGCTGGCCGTCGGCACCTTCAAGTCCGGCAACCTGCATCCCGTGCGCGTGTTCAATCTGGACTAAGCGTCAGCCGATCTGGGAAATCTGGGTGATGTTTTCGTGGACTTCCACAATCACATTCGCCCGGAGACCCTCGGCCAAGGGCTGCCCATCCAGCCCGTAAACGGTGTCGTCACCGCCATTCACGTAGCCGACCGTCACCCAGCTGCAGTTTTCCAGAACGACAGCGGGCTGATCATCGATCAGGATGGTCGTCGCACCGCTCTCCTCATCAAAGGCCGAGGACACACGACCGCTTAGGTCATACGTGTCGTCCTCCTGCATCATCTGATCCAGCTCGGCGTCAGAGAGCTTACCCACCAGCGTACCGCTCCCGTGAGTTATCATAGTCCCATCCGTGCCGTAGATCGTCAGGGTCTCTTGCCCGGGCCGGAAATCCGTAATCACCGACGCTTCGTCACCCGCAATCGCGCTAAATGTGTCCGTCCCGTGCCCGCCGGTGATCGTATCACCAGCGTCGATATAGTTGATGATATCATCACCATCATCGCCGTGGGCATCATCGGCAGCGCCGTTCCCGCCCAAGCTCACATCCGCGACACGAGTGTAGGTAGTCACGCCCATATCGTCACCGATATAGCTGTGCTCGACAAAGTCATTGCCAAGCATGACGTTGTCGTTGCCAGCGCCACTGATGATGGTATTCGCCCCATAAGACGTGATGTGGTCATTCCCGGTACCGCCGCGCAGAACCGCATTATCGCCGTTCGCAACGAGAGTGTCGTCCCCTTGGTTTCCGTTCAGGATGCCACCACCCCCGGTTATCAGGTCGTCATTCCCGTCACCTGCCTGCACATTCGAACCGCTTGAGTCGCCTGCCATTCGGATCACATCGACACCAGCGCCGCCATAGACCGAGGCATTGCCCGTTCCCATCACATAGCCTGTCCAGTCGTCGCAGAGATAGGCCGTGTCATCATCCTCGACGTGAAGAACGGTGTATCCTGAGCCGTCGCAAATATAGACGGTGTCAGCGCCAGCGCCTGTGACGATCTCTGTCGCGGCATGGCCCCAGACCTCAATATAATCGTCGCCATCACCGCTATCGACCTGCAGCAGAGCATCGCTGTCCTTGGCCGCAGCAAAGCCGTTTTCGGGATCAGAGCGGTCATCCGACTCGTAGAACCACGCCATTTCATCTTGGCCAGACAGCAAGTTGTCCAAGTCCGTGCGGGCAGCGTAGGTCCAATTGCCTGTCGCATCATCTTCGGCTGTGACATATATTTCGTCGTCATGGGCCCCAGACAGGAAATCTTCCATGCTGGAGACTTCGAACGGCCCAACGGGCTCGACATCTTGCGTGTCTTCGCCTTCGTTCAGGGACTCCTCATCTGCCTCGCGCAGACCAGTTCGCGCGAGCATGCTCAGGCCGCCGTCCCACCCGAGCACTAAGCCCGAAAGAGCGCCGCCTAAACCAAGCAGCATCAAAAGTTCCATCCATTACTCCATGGGCGTGAGTCGGCCCATCAATGTAATCGGCACGCTGATCCCGCTTTTTAGGGAGACATTTCAAAAAAGCGGAAATCCGAGTCACTTTGCGCCCAGAGGCACAAAACAACATTCACGTTGCAATTTCTGCGCGTTTGCCTGCACTACAGCGCCATGCTGACACGGACCCATATCAAAGACGACGCACCTTCGGTCGCCACATATTCAGATTGCGAACACTATCGCTACAGCCTGACTCGGACGTGGGACCCTGACGGCAAACGCGCTCTTTTCGTCATGCTGAACCCCTCTACCGCCACCGAGGTTCAAAACGACCCCACGGTCGAACGCTGCGAACGGCGCGCGCGCACTCTGGGCTTTGGCAGCTTTGAAGTCACTAACATCTTTGCGTGGCGTGATACCGACCCCAAGGCGATGCGAGCCGCAGAAGACCCAATAGGCCCTTACAATGACCAAGCAATCCATGACGGCGCCCTACAGGCGGACCAGATCGTCTGCGCTTGGGGGACACATGGCGCCCATTTGAACAGAGGCCCCGAAGTCGAGCGTCTACTTCGCGCAACAGGTCGGCCCCTGTTCCACCTAGGACTTAGCAAAGCTGGCCACCCCAAGCACCCCTTGTATATTGCATATAACGTACAGCCCGTTCTTTGGAGCCAGACATGAGTCAGACAGAAACCGCACAGCTGCGCCAAGAGATCGAGCGCCTGAACAACCACAAGTTCCTGCGCGTCCACGACAGCTACCGCAAAATGATGTTTTACCAGTTTTTGCGCGGGATTTCGTTTGGGCTTGGTTCGGTCATGGGGGCGACGATTCTTGTTTCCTTTGTTGGCTTCTGGCTGTCCAAGATCGAATTCGTCCCACTGATCGGGGACTATGCCGCGCAGATCGCGACAGAGATCATGCAAGAAATGCCTGAAGACTCTCGCAACTAATCAACCGTTAACCGGTTTCTCGAAAAACACTGCGATTCCATAGCGTTCCAGAGTAGCTTCAACACTGTTCATGTGTAGGAGGCCGAAATGCTGATGCTGGCCAGTTTACTTGGTGCCCTGATGGTCGGGGCCATGACGGTAATGCCCGAGACCGGTCAGGTCGATGCAGAGCCGGATGATAGCACCGAAGACGAAACCGAAGAATTACGCGCCGAAACGCCAGAGTCCGGCGATATTCTGACCGGCAGCGCAGATAACGACACGCTGGATGGCGGCAGTGCCTCTGAGCAACTGGTTGGCTCTGACGGCGACGATCTGATGTCCGGCCACGCTGGGAACGACAGCCTGAACGGGCAATCAGGCGCAGATAGCTTGTTTGGGGGCGATGGCACCGACACACTCTCTGGCGGCGACGGAGACGACTTGCTTGATGGCGGTCAGGACGAAGATGTCCTGAGTGGTATGACAGGCGGCGACACGTTGGTGGGTGGTTCGGGGACCGACAGCCTAAACGGTGGCCCAGATAACGACCTGCTCCGCGGCTCAGGAGGCGACGATCAACTGTCCGGCTGCTTGGGGGATGATACTCTGGTTGGCGGCGGCGGGAGCGATGCACTCTTTGGCGGCCAAGGCAACGATGTGATCGTCGATCGCAGCAATGATCTGGATTTTCTGAATGGGGGCCTTGGGGATGATACGCTGATCGGCGGCATGGGCGACTACTTCCATGGCGGAGACGGCAGCGACATCTACGCAATAGAGCTGTCCGAGGAAATCAGTGACGAAACAGCACCCGCCATCATTCAAGATTTCGACGCGAAAGAGGACGATCTCTTTGTGCTGTACGACGATAGCATGGACGAAGACACGCCAACCCTCAGTCTGGATCAAGACCTAGGCGAAGATGGAATGCGGTGCATTCGCGTTGACGGTACAGTGGTGGCAAAGACAGATTGCACCAGTCTGACAGAGGATGACGTGATCCTGCTTAGCGCGCGCGAAGCGGCGTCTTTCGGGCTTCATGCATTCGCCTGACAAAGAGCCTTTATTTTTCAGACAGAATCGCGTAACAACGCGCATCCGCTGTTGCGGATATCTCCAAGGGCCTTGCTGGACGACATCCCGGCCTGCGCCATAACCCTTAACCTAACAGGAGACCCCGATGTCGATCACTGTTGAAGAAAAAGCACGCATTCTCAAAGAATTCGCAACCAAAGAAGGCGACACCGGTTCGCCCGAAGTACAGGTTGCTATCCTGACCTCGCGTATCACCACCCTGACCGAGCACTTCAAAACCCACAAGAAAGACAACCACTCGCGTCGTGGTCTGTTGATGATGGTTGCTCAGCGCCGCAAGCTGCTGGACTACCTGAAGGGCAAAGAAGAAGCACGTTACCAGGACCTGATCAAGCGTCTGGGCATCCGTCGCTAATTCAGGAACCTCGACAGGTTTCGAAAGGGTCGCCCGCGGGCGGCCCTTTTTCGTTTTTTAGAACCCGCCGATTTTCGACAGCAGGTCAATGACCTGATCCACGCCCTCTTCTTTTCGGACAGAAGCAAAGACGAACGGCAGTCCCTTGCGAACGCGGGTGGCATCGCGGTCCATGACCTCAAGCGAGGCACCGACATAAGGCGCCAGATCGGTCTTGTTGATCACAAGGATGTCCGAGCGTGTGATGGCGGGGCCACCTTTGCGCGGAATTTCCTCGCCCGCGGCGACATCGATTACATAGATGGTCACGTCCGCCAATTCGGGGCTGAAGGTCGCCGACAGGTTATCGCCACCGCTCTCGATCAGAACGATTTCCACGTCGGGATGGCGTTCCTGCATCTCCGCCACCGCGGCAAGGTTGATCGACGCATCCTCGCGGATCGCCGTGTGCGGGCAGCCGCCCGTTTCCACGCCGATGATGCGGTCCTGCGGCAGGATCTGCATGCGCATCAGGGCCTCGGCATCCTCTTGGGTGTAGATGTCGTTGGTGATCACCCCGATCGAATGCGTATCTTTCAGGCGCTTAGACAGGGCGGCGGTCAGACTGGTCTTGCCGGCGCCGACAGGACCACCGATCCCGACCCGCAGGGGGCCATTCCGTTTGCTCATGTGCGGAAAATCCTTGGACTTAGTACTTCGTGCTGCATGGCCGCGATGTCGGCGGCAAAGCATTGACTGGTGATGTCATCGCACCCCAAGCCTTTGGTTTCTTCGGCAACCTCGGCGCAGAGCGGCGTCAGGGCCGTCAGGATGCGCTGGCCGTTAGTGTGCCCCAAGGGCATCAGGCGTTGCGCCGCCGCGATCATGTTGGACACATAGGCGTGCAGGTACATCTGGATCGCCAGATCAACCGGCAGGTCCAGCGCCCGCAAGCCCTGCCCCAAAGCAACCGGATAGGTCAGGTTCGCCACGGGCAAATCCCAGACATTCGCCAGCTGCAGGCAGAACGCGCGACCGATGGATTCGGTCTCTAGCAACCGTTCGCGGCTGGCGCAAAAGGCGCGGGCGGTTTCGTCCACCTCGGCAGGATCATCGGTTTCGGCAGAGGCTCGGATCAGGATCGCGTCCGACCGCCCCGTGCCGTGGACCAGAAAATCTGCCAGCCAGTCCTGCAATGCATCGACGGGCAGCCCACCCGACACTGCCGCCTCGAGCCCGCTGGAATAGGCGAACGCGCCCACCGGAAAGGCGGGCGAGAGCCATTGGGCCAGCAGGATCGTGGCGTCAGTGCGCATGGGAATGGGTGCGCCCGTGGCCATACGCCCCGCCTTCGGGGGTGAAGGGTTCGGTGACTTCGGCCACATCGGCCCCCAGTTTTCCCAGCATGTCGCGGATCACGTGGTCGGGCTGGATCAGCAGGCGATCCTCTTCGATCTGGCAGGGCGTGTGGCGGTTGCCGATGTGCCACGCCAGTCGCACCAGATGGTCCCCACGCACTTGGAGCAGGGTTTCGGGGGCGGCAACGACTTCGATCTCGCGACCGTCCTCAAGGATCAAGGCGCCGCCGTGATCCAGAGAGGTGGTTTGCTCGAGGTCCAGCAGGAACTCGAGGCCATCATCCGTGACCAACACGCGCCGGCGCAGGAAACGCGCCTCGTAGGTCAGGGAAATGCGGGCCGCAGGGGTGCCGTGGATGTGGTTATGGTAGTGGTTTGCGACGATCATGATCTTAGAACAGGAAGTAACGTTGAGCCATCGGCAGGGTCTCGGCGGGCTGGCAGGTTAGCAGTTCGCCATCCGCGCGGACTTCGTAGGTTTCGGGGTTCACCTCGACCTTGGGCAGGGCAGTGTTCAGCTTCAGATCGCTCTTGCCGATGCCGCGGGTGTTTTGCACGGCGACGGTCTGCTTGAAGATCCCCAGCTTCTTGCCGATGTCGTCGGCTTGTGCGGCCTCGGACACGAAGATGACAGCAGAGTTTTCGACCGCACGGCCATAGGCGCCGAACATCGGCCGCGAATAGACGGGCTGCGGCGTCGGGATCGAGGCGTTGGGGTCGCCCATCTGGGCCATCGCAATGCTCCCACCGATCAAGACCATCTCCGGCTTCACGCCAAAGAATGCGGGGTTCCACAGCACGAGGTCGGCGCGCTTGCCTTCTTCGATGCTGCCGATCTGGTGGCCGATGCCATGCGCAATCGCAGGGTTGATAGTGTACTTGGCGATGTAGCGGCGGACACGGAAGTTGTCGTTGTCGCCGGTTTCTTCGGGCAGGCGACCACGCTGCTTCTTCATCTTGTCAGCGGTTTGCCATGTGCGGATCAGCACCTCGCCGACGCGCCCCATGGCCTGACTGTCGGACGCGATGATCGAAAACGCGCCCATGTCGTGCAGGATGTCCTCGGCGGCGATGGTTTCGCGGCGGATGCGGCTTTCGGCAAAGGCGATGTCTTCGGGGATCGATTTATCAAGGTGGTGGCAGACCATGAGCATGTCGAGGTGTTCCTCGAGCGTGTTCACGGTGAAAGGACGGGTCGGGTTCGTGGACGAGGGCAGAACATGCTCTTCGCCGCAGATTTTGATGATGTCGGGGGCGTGACCACCGCCCGCGCCTTCGGTGTGGAAGGCGTGGATGGTGCGACCCTTCATGGCTTTAACGGTATGCTCAACAAAGCCGGACTCGTTCAGGGTGTCCGTGTGGATCATCACCTGAACGTCCATCGCGTCCGCCACGCCAAGGCAGCAGTCGATCGCGCCGGGGGTTGTGCCCCAGTCCTCGTGCAGTTTCAGGGCACAGGCGCCCGCCTTAATCTGCTCTTCCAAGGCTGCGGGGAGCGAGGCGTTGCCCTTGCCCGCGAAGGCAAGGTTCATCGGGAAGGCATCCGCCGACTGTAGCATCCGACCTATGTGCCAAGGGCCGGGAGTACAGGTGGTCGCCAGCGTGCCGTGCGCGGGGCCAGTGCCGCCGCCAAGCATGGTGGTCAAGCCGGAATGCAGCGCGTCCTCGATCTGCTGAGGGCAGATGTAGTGGATGTGGCTGTCAAAGCCGCCAGCGGTCAGGATGCGGCCTTCGCCAGCGATGGCTTCGGTGCCGGGACCAACGATGATGTCGACGCCGGGTTGGGTGTCGGGGTTGCCCGCTTTGCCGATCTTGTGAATGCGGCCGTCTTTCAGACCCACGTCGGCCTTGTAGATACCGGTCCAGTCCACGATCAGCGCGTTGGTGATCACGGTATCCACCGCCCCATCGGCGCGGGTGGTCTGGGCTTGGCCCATGCCGTCGCGGATCACTTTGCCGCCGCCAAATTTCACCTCTTCGCCGTAGATGGCGGCGTTCGGCCCTTCGCCGCCAGTGCGGGCTTTACCCACCGCCTCGGCGGTCAGGTCGCGCTCGACCTCGATGATCAGGTCAGTGTCGGCAAGGCGCAGGCGGTCGCCCGTGGTCGGGCCGAACATCGCTGCGTAATCGGAGCGTTTAATCGTTGCGGGCATAGGAAACTCCTAGAAAGTCTTCGGACCGAGGCGGGTCAGGCGTTTGTGGTTGGCAGAGGTCCGGCGGCGCAAAGGCTTCGCGGCTTCCATCATCACGACGTCCGCGGTTTTACCGCTCATGGCCGCGATAAAGGCCTTTTGGCTGGACTTGGCAAAAGCGACTTGTTTTTCGCTGATCATGCGGCTGTTTTCGCTGCTTGGAACGGCCCACAGACCCGACATACCCAGCATTCGCATTCCAATCACGGCCGAGGCCTCAATGGCCATGGCGGTGACATACATCTGTGCACTGAATAATTTGAACGGGTCCGGGAAGGGGTTGTTCATTCAAGCTCGCCCATGATCTGCTGATTGAAGCCGTAAATCTTGCGGGCACCGCCCACTGGGATCAGCTGCACTTCGCGGCGCTGGCCCGGCTCGAAACGGACGGCGGTCCCCGCTGCGATGTCCAGACGCATTCCGCGCGCAGCGGCTCGGTCGAAGTCGAGCGCAGGATTGGTTTCCGCAAAATGGTAGTGGCTGCCGACCTGAACGGGGCGGTCACCCGTGTTTGCAACCATCAGGGTGATCGCCTCGCGATCTGCGTTCAGGGTCAGGTCCCCTTCGGCGGGGAAGAGTTCGCCGGGGATCATTGGCGCGCCTTCCATGCAACCGCTGCCAGCGCGATGATGCCCAACGCGACCGCCACGGGCAGCCAGTTTTCGGTGCCGTGGGGATGCATGTGGATACCATCGTTGTGAGCCTGAGCAGCAGTCGCGGTCAGAAGAACGGCCAAGGGAGCAACAAAACGTTTCATGATAAATGTCCTCTGATCGGGAAGTTAGCGAATAGGGTTGTGGACGGTGACCAGCTTGGTCCCGTCAGGAAAGGTGGCCTCGACCTGCACTTCGTGGATCATCTCGGCGATCCCATCCATGCACTGCTCGCGGGTGATGACTTCGGCACCGGCTTGCATCAAATCTGCGACCGAGCGGCCATCGCGCGCGCCTTCGACCACCGCGTCGGTGATCAGGGCAATCGCTTCGGGGTGATTCAGTTTAACACCGCGGGATAGACGCTTGCGCGCGACCTCGGCGGCCATAGCCACCAGCAGCTTGTCTTTTTCGCGAGGCGTGAGGTTCATTCTATAGTCTCCATGAACGTGGAAGATCGTTACCCGTCAATAAATCGAGAACAGGCAAAAGCGATTGGCGCAGGCCAAAACCGTCGGCGGCCAGAAAGCGCATAACGAGCGCCCCCTCGGTAACCAAAGAGACACCAGCAGTGTTCGGCAGCAGATCACGAATCCGGTCAAGGTAAGCTTCGGCATCGGGGGCAGCGTACAGGACAAAGGCCATCGCGCGAGCGCCATTTCCAACACCGGGCCGGTCAAGCTGGCTCGCGATGTCCCCGCGCAACAGAGTTGCATCACGGAACAGCACTTTATCGTCTCGGGTGATGGTGATGCGGTCGGACAGTTGCGCCTGCTGCACCGTCTCACCCATCGCGAGACGACCGAATAGCACGGGCTCTACCATAAGGAAGCGACTGTCGCTGGTAATGGACGCCTCTAGACTTCGGCGCAGATAAGCATTGTCGAACAGAATGGTCTCTTGCGGCAGCCAATCCAGCCTGGATCCAGGCTCTGCACTCAAGCGCGTGGTCACGGACCCAGCGGTCTGGTCACTGCTGCGATAGATTCGCTCTGCAGCTTGTGTGGTGAGCCGCAGCGTCGAATCGGCACCTGCGTGCGCATCGATCCGCAGCGTATCCCCGCCCGTGATCCCACCCGACGTATTAATGACGACGCCTTCGACGGCATCACGTCGCGAGACCGATAGAAACTTGGCAGAGCCCTGCTGACGCAGGGTTCCCAAAGAAGAAGCCCCGCGCCCCAATGCCTTGGAGGTAATCTGCAACGTCCCGTGCGACCGAGGCTGCGTGTTGGATATGGAGTCGAGACAGGTGATCTTTTTTCTTCCGGTAAAAAACTTGCTCTCTGGATAGGCAGTTTGACCGACAAGATGCCAGATGTGCACGTCAAATCAGCATGATTCTCATTCTTTTAGATTAATAAATGTGCAATCAGTAACATAATCGCACACGAATTAATCAAATAACCGCGTTCCCTCACGAAGTTGGGAACCAGCACTTTCAATCAAGCGACCAAGCGGCAACCAATTCCGACACCAACAGGTGAGACTTCTCACAAGGGTGTGTGGCGGCCGAACGACTGCAATCAAACAACCGCCACACTTAGTGCAACTCAAGTTGCAGGGCATCGCTAAGGGAACCGGCCACATCAAACAAGGCCGTCAGCCGTGCTCTGCTGGAGAAAAGGTATGATGAACATCAAAACCGCCCTGCGTACTGTACTTCTGGCCAGCACCATCGCTTCGCCCGCTCTGGCACAGGATTGCCCCGCGGACGGCCCGATCAAGGTTGGCGTTCTGCACTCGCTCTCGGGCACCATGGCCATTTCGGAGACCACTCTGAAAGACACCATGGAAATGCTGGTGGCGGCTCAGAACGAAAAAGGCGGCGTCTTGGGTTGTGAACTCGAAGCGGTCGTCGTTGACCCTGCGTCCGACTGGCCCCTGTTCGCTGAAAAAGCGCGCGAGCTGCTGACCGTGCACGAAGTTGACGTCATCTTTGGCAACTGGACCTCGGTTTCGCGTAAATCGGTTCTGCCCGTCATCGAAGAACTGAACGGCCTGCTGTTCTACCCCGTTCAGTACGAAGGCGAAGAGTCCTCGAAGAACGTGTTCTACACCGGTGCGGCTCCGAACCAGCAGGCGATCCCTGCGGTTGACTACTTCCTCGACGAACTGGGTGTAGAGAAGTTCGCTCTACTCGGCACCGACTACGTCTACCCCCGCACCACAAACAACATCCTCGAGTCCTATCTCGAAGGTAAGGGCATCGCGGCCGAAGACATCTTCGTCAACTACACCCCCTTCGGTCACTCGGACTGGTCCAAGATAGTTTCCGACGTTGTCGCGCTGGGTGCAGACGGCAAGCAGGTTGGCGTGATCTCGACCATCAACGGCGACGCGAACATCGGCTTCTACAAAGAACTGGCAGCGGCTGGCGTTTCGGCTGACGACATCCCCGTCGTTGCATTCTCGGTTGGCGAGGAAGAACTGTCGGGTCTCGACACTTCGAACCTCGTTGGTCACCTGGCAGCATGGAACTACTTCATGTCGGCAGAAACCGAAGCCAACGCAGAGTTCATCAAGCAGTGGCACGCCTTTATCGGCGACGAAGCACGCGTCACCAACGACCCCATGGAAGCACACTATATCGGCTTCAACATGTGGGTGAACGCTGTGACCGACGCTGGCACTACCGACGTTGACGCCGTGCGCGAAGCAATGTGGGGCCAAGAGTTCCCGAACCTGACTGGCGGCACCGCAGTCATGGGCACCAACCACCACCTCGCGAAGCCTGTTCTGATCGGCGAAATCCGCGCAGACGGCCAGTTTGACATCATCAGCCAGACCGAGCCGGTTGCTGGCGACGCATGGACCGACTTCCTGCCCGCTTCGGCTGTTCTGGAATCGGATTGGAAAGATCTGGAGTGCGGCATGTACAACACCGAGACCCAGACCTGCGTTCAGATCGAATCGAACTACTAATCTGATCGAACCAACCAGAGGGGGTCACGCGCCCCCTCTGACCCCTTACGCCCTCCTCAAATACCGGCGGCTTTTTCCATGAAACGACTGTTCTTTGCGTGCCTTGCCGTGCTGGCTTGGGCCTCGGTCGGTCATGCCGAGGGGCCTTTGCAAGACATCCTGCAAGAGCACCGCGCCCTGATCGAAAAACCTTCTCGCAAAACCATCTCTCCGGCGATTGACGATATCGCAGCCAGTGGCCTGGATCAGGCCCAGCGCATGTTGCAGGCTTGGGAAGCCAAGAACCTTTGGCAGCGCACCGAAGATGGCCTGTTCTATATCGGCACCACCAGCGGCGACGCCCTGACGCTGATCGACGTAGACACTGGCGAAGAGCTGCCCGAGACAGACAAATCCGCCGCTGATCAGTTAAAGCCCAACGCAGGCGTCCGCCGTCTGATTTCTAGCGCACTGGTCCAGTTTCAGCTGTCCGACCCGAACGAGACTCGCCGCCTTGAGGCGCTGGAATCGATCGCACGCCGCCCCGAAGAAAGTCATCTTGCGCCGCTCCAAGCCTCGATCGAGGGCGAAGAGAACCGCGCCATTCGCGCTCGCAAAGAGCGTCTGGTCAAGCTACTTTCGATTGCCTTTGCCGACACGCCCGAAGCGCAAATCGAAGCGATCGAAGGCGTTTCAGGCGATCTGAACCTCGAAGTACGTGCGGCACTGAACCCCTTGCTTGCGACGACCCGCAAGGTCAGCGACGTGATCCCCGCAGGCGAAAATGTGGCCCACGTCATGCGCCTTGGCGAAGATATCTCGCGCGATGAGGCCTATGCCGCGCTGGTCGAGGCTGGCTATGCAACGAAGCGCCTGACCCCCGCTGCGATCAAAGATATCCTTGCGGCGAACATCGTGGATGGTCAGGTCGGCGGCGTACCCGTTGCGGATCTCGATACACCTGAAGCCCGCGACGAAGCCTATCGCGCTCTGGCTGCCGCAGGCACCGTGCCCCCCTTCGTTTCTGCCGAAGAGGTGGACGAGAAACTGCGCACCCATGTTATCTACGACGCCTACAACGAGCCCAACGGCGATGTGACCAAAGCCGCTCAATCCGCACTCAAGGCCATCGATCTGAACGTCGGCCTGAACCAAGCCGCGGACCTTGGGCTGGACGCGCTATCACTGGCGTCGATCTACTTCCTTGCTGCCATCGGTCTGGCCATCACCTTTGGTGTGATGGGCGTGATCAACATGGCCCATGGCGAATTCATCATGATGGGCGCCTATACAGGCTACGTTGTTCAACAGGTCATCCCGAACCACACCCTGTCGTTGGTTGTGGCGCTGCCGCTGGCATTCGTCATCACCTTTGCCGCCGGTGTCGCGATGGAGCGTCTGGTCATCCGCAAACTCTATCACCGCCCCTTGGAAACCCTGCTCGCGACCTTTGGTATTTCGATCGCGCTGCAGCAGTTGGCCAAGAACATCTTTGGCACACAGGCCCGCCCCCTGACCGCCCCCGGTTGGCTGGATGGCGCATGGGTGCTGAACGACGTGGTGTCCATCAGCTACATCCGTATCGCAATTTTCGTCTTGGCTCTGTGCTTCCTGTTCTTGTTCCTCTTCATCATGAAGAAGACCCGCTTGGGTCTGGAGACCCGCGCCGTAACGCAGAACCCACGCATGGCATCTTCTATGGGGATTAACCCTGACAAGGTGAATATGCTGACCTTCGGCCTTGGTTCCGGCATTGCTGGCATCGCGGGTGTCGCGATTGGTCTGTTTGCCAAAGTCACCTCCGAGCTTGGCAACGACTACATCGTCCAAAGCTTCATGACCGTTGTGGTCGGCGGCGTCGGCAACATCTGGGGCACCCTTGCGGGCGCCGCCATGATCGGCACGCTGCAAAAGGGGATCGAATGGCTGAACCCGTCCAACACGCTGGCGGCCCAGACCTTTATGATCATCTTTATCATCATCTTCATCCAGTTCCGCCCCCGAGGGATCGTTGCCCTCAAGGGTCGCGCCGCAGGAGATTGATCCGATGGGTAAGTCTTTCCTCAAAAACCACCCGACCATGCTGGTCTTTCTGGCCCTGCTTGCCCTCTTCACGTTGGCAATTACGGTCTTCTCCGAAGCGTACGGTTCGGGTCTCGTCTCGACCAGCTTCGTCAAGACCTTGGGCAAGACCCTGTGCCTGTGCCTCGTTGCCATCGCGATGGACGTGATCTGGGGCTATGCGGGCATCCTGAGCCTTGGGCACTTCGCCTTCTTTGGCCTTGGCGGCTACATGATCGGCATGTGGCTGATGTACGAACGCACCAAAGAGGTCGTCCTGCGCAGCCTTGAAAACCAGACCATCCCGCCAACCGAGGCGGAGATCAGCGACGCCATCGCCACGCAGATTTTCGGCGTGGTCGGCAGCTCTGACTTCCCGCTGATCTGGAGCTTTGCACACAGCCTGACGCTGCAACTGATCCTCGTCGTGGCCGTCCCTGGCATCCTGGCGCTGGTCTTTGGCTGGCTGGCGTTCCGCAGCCGTGTCACAGGCGTTTACCTGTCGATCCTGACCCAAGCGATGACCTTGGCGCTGGCACTGTACCTCTTCCAAAACGACAGCGGCTTGCGCGGCAACAACGGCCTGTCCGGCCTGCAGAACCTGCCCCATGTCACTGCGCCTCAGTCCGAGATTTCGATGTGGTTCCTCTGGGCCTCTGCGGCAGCGCTTGGCTTTGGCTATGTGTTCTTTACCATGATGCTGTCGGGCAAGTTCGGCATGGTCGTCAAAGGCATCCGCGACAACGAACAGCGCGTGCGGTTCCTTGGCTACGAGGTCGAGCATTACAAGCTGTTCCTGTTCACCGTGACCGCGATTGTGGCTGCTGTGGCGGGTGCCCTATATTACCCCCAAGCTGGTATCATTAACCCTGCCGAGATTATGCCCATTGCCTCGATCTATTTGGCCGTTTGGGTAGCGATTGGTGGCCGTGGACGTCTGTACGGCGCGGTGATTGGCGCGGCGTTCGTCAGCCTGCTGTCCACTTGGTTCACTGGTGGTCAGGCCCCCGACATCCCGCTGGGTTTCTACACCATCTCTTGGGTGGACTGGTGGCAGGTCCTGCTGGGGGTCAGCTTTGTGCTAGTCACGCTTTACGCGCCCAAAGGCATCGGCGGTCTGTTTGACCTGCTGAAACGCAAGGAGGTGCAGAAATGAGCACCCTTCTCGAAGTCTCCGGCGTCTCGGTCAGTTTTGATGGCTTCAAGGCGATCAATAACCTGTCCTTCCAGATCGGCAAGGCCGAACTGCGGGCGGTGATCGGCCCCAACGGCGCGGGTAAAACCACGTTCATGGACATCATCACCGGCAAAACCAAGCCCGACGAGGGCCGCGTGATCTGGGGGGATCGCTCGATCTCCTTGCTCGGGATGTCCGAAGCCAAGATCGCCCAAGAAGGCGTCTGCCGAAAATTCCAAAAACCCACAGTGTTCGAAGACCAAAGCGTCCGCGACAATCTGATGATGGCCCTAAAACGCGGCCGCTCTGTCTGGGACGTACTGAAGTACCGCCCTGGCGCGGACAACGCGCGGCTAGAGCAGCTGGCGGACGAAATCGGATTGCTAAGTGAATTCTCGCGTCCGTCCGGCGAACTCAGCCACGGGCAAAAGCAGTGGCTCGAAATCGGGATGCTGCTGGCTCAAGACCCGCAACTCTTGTTGGTGGACGAACCAGCTGCGGGCATGACACCGGCAGAGCGGGAACACACTACCAATCTGTTGGTCGAAGCTGCCAAAACCCGCGCGGTTGTCGTGGTTGAGCACGATATGGAATTCATCCGCCGCCTGAACTGCAAGGTCACCGTGCTGCACGAAGGCTCAGTTCTGGCCGAGGGCAGCTTGGACCACGTGACCTCGAACCAAGAAGTCATAGACGTATATCTGGGGCGCTAAACGATGCTGAATGTGAATGATCTGACCCTGCACTACGGGCACAGCAAAATCCTGAATGGCATTTCGATGACGGCCCAGACTGGCGAAATCACCTGCGTCATGGGTCCGAACGGTGTCGGCAAAACCAGCCTGATCAAAGCGATCTCGGGCACGCATCCGCGCTCTGGTGGCACTGTGTCTGTGGATGGAGAGGATTTGTCGGTCCTGCCCGCACACGCCTTGGCACAAAAGGGCGTCGCGATTGTCCCGCAGGGCCGCGACATCTTTCCCTTGCTCACGGTAAAGGAAAATCTGGAAACCGGTTTTGCCTGCCTGCCCAAGGAAGAGCACTTCGTCCCCGACGAAATCTACGAGCTGTTCCCTGTGCTGCAAAAGATGACGGCCCGTCGCGGCGGCGACCTGTCAGGCGGTCAGCAGCAGCAGCTGGCCATCGCACGCGCGCTGATCACCAAGCCGAAGCTCCTGCTGTTGGACGAACCAACCGAGGGTATTCAGCCCAACATCATCCAGCACATCGGCGAAGTCATCAAACATCTGCGTACCCAAGGCCAGATGGCGATTGTACTGGTCGAACAGTATTTCGACTTTGCTTGGGATCTGGCCGATCAGTTCGTGGCCCTTCGCCGCGGCGAAGTCATTCTATCAGAGCGCAAGACCAACACGACACGTCAGCAAGTTCTCGACCTCGTCTCGGTCTGAAACAAAAAAGCGCGCCGTATGGCGCGCTTCCTACAACTTTGGTGGCACGCAGACTATGCGCCGCCAGAAGCAATCAAAGTGCCATCTGCGTCGAAAAGGATGGCCACACCGAACTCGGTATCCCACGCACACTCTCCGAAAACGCCGACCATCAGGCGCGATTCGCCGTCTGCATTCGACGCACGCACGATCTGAACTTCCTTCATCCTCACGGCATTCATCACGTTGGCCGGGCCGGTCGGCGCGCGCTGCCCGACAAACTTACGATTCATCAGCGCCTCACTATCGCAAAGATCCTGAAGTGTTGCGAATTGAGAGAACGATGCTTCTAGGCTCTCGCATGCTGCCTGCCACATACGTTTCTGAATTTCATGGACAATCTCTGCGGATGCTTTTTCCAAGTTTTTCAGGGCAAAACAGGCGTCTTCCGAAAATACTTCGTCCGTATAAGACGAAACAGGCAGGATTTCACCATCCAAAAACGCTAGCTGAACGACTGCAGGGGGATAGGAGATAGCCGCAATATTCTGAGTTGCAGCAATTGGCTGAAACGCACTCTGACCCATAATTATTTTACTCTTATTATCACTACTCTGTAAGCCTGCGTTATATATACACAGATTTATCTACAGGAGTCGTCAGTTTTCCTGACCATTTGGATATTTTTGTGATTGTTGCGGACTTTCCACGATTTACCGCTCAGGAAAGATGCAGATAGCAACAAACGCGACGTGCACCCAAGTTTGCTGACGCAGGGGTGTTCAAACGATCTCTTTCCCCAAAGACCGAATTCGTGTAAGGCGGCGCAATCTGAGACGTGGTGCGCAGACCTCCGCACTGTGAAAGTGAATGATGATTGAGGTCGGCGGCAATGGGGCCGCCATGCAAACGGGAGCCCCAAGAGGGCTTGGAAGAGCTCCCAGCTAGGATACGCTGATGTTCAACGAATTCAAAAAATCTATGCAGTGGGGCGAAGAGACCCTCACGCTGGAAACCGGTAAGGTTGCCCGCCAGGCAGATGGTACCGTGATCGCCACCTTGGGTGAGACCTCGGTTATGGCGAACGTGACCTTTGCCAAAGAGGCAAAGCCGGGTCAGGACTTCTTTCCCCTGACCGTCCACTATCAGGAAAAATACTACGCAGCCGGTAAGATCCCCGGTGGCTTCTTCAAGCGCGAAGCGCGTCCCTCGGAAAAAGAGACCCTGACCGCGCGTCTGATCGATCGTCCGATCCGCCCGCTGTTCGTCTCGGGCTTCAAGCACGAAGTTCTGGTGATGTGCACCGTACTGAGCCACGATCTGGTTAATGACCCCGATGTCGTTGCAATGATCGCTGCTTCGGCTGCTCTGACCATTTCGGGCGTTCCCTTCATGGGTCCGATCGCCGGCGCACGCGTTGGCTTCTCGAACGGCGAATACGTCCTGAACCCCTCGGTCGAGGATATGGATCACCTGCGTTCGAACCCCGAGCAGCGTCTGGACCTGGTCATCGCTGGCACCAAAGACGCCGTGATGATGGTGGAATCCGAAGCTTACGAGCTGACCGAAGAAGAAATGCTGGGTGCTGTCCAGTTCGGCCACGACGCGATCAAGCCTGTTGTTGATCTGATCATCAGCCTGGCCGAAGAGTGCGCGAAAGAGCCCTTCAACTTCGTCGCGCCCGACTACAGCGAGCTGTACGCCAAGGTCAAAGCCGCTGGCGAAGACCAGATGCGCGCAGCCTTCGCGATCAAGGACAAGCAAGAGCGCGTAAACGCAGTGGCTGCGGCACGTGACGCTGTGAAAGCAACCCTGACCGAGGAAGAGCTGGAAGACAGCAACCTGGGTTCCGCGTTCAAGAAACTGGAAAGCTCGATCCTGCGCGGCGACGTCATCAATGGCGGCGCACGTATCGACGGCCGTTCGAACACCGACGTTCGCGCGATCTCGTCCGAAGTTGGCATCCTGCCCCGTACCCACGGTTCGGCTCTGTTCACCCGCGGCGAAACTCAGGGGCTGGTTGTGACCACTCTAGGCACCGGCGACGACGAGCAGATCATTGACGCCCTGCACGGCAACTCGCGTTCGAACTTCCTGCTGCACTACAACTTCCCTCCCTACTCGGTTGGTGAAGTCGGCCGCGTTGGTTCGCCAGGTCGCCGCGAAATCGGCCACGGCAAGCTGGCATGGCGCGCGCTGCAGGCGGTTCTGCCCGCGGCAACCGACTTCCCCTACACCATCCGCGTTGTCTCTGAGATCACCGAATCGAACGGCTCGTCCTCGATGGCGTCGGTCTGTGGTGGCTCGCTGTCGATGATGGACGCAGGCGTTCCGCTGACCGCTCCGGTTGCTGGCGTTGCGATGGGTCTGATCCTGGAAGAAGACGGCCGCTTTGCGGTTCTGACCGACATTCTGGGTGACGAAGACCACCTTGGCGACATGGACTTCAAAGTAGCAGGTACCGAAAACGGCATCACCTCGCTGCAGATGGACATCAAGGTTGCAGGCATCACCGCCGAGATCATGAAGCAGGCTCTGGCTCAGGCCAAAGACGGCCGCATGCACATCCTGGGTGAGATGTCGAAGGCCCTGACCTCGGCTGGCGAATTCTCGGTCCACGCACCGCGCATCGAAACCATGCAGGTACCCACCGACAAGATCCGTGAAGTCATCGGTTCGGGCGGCAAGGTCATCCGTGAAATCGTCGAAGTGTCGGGCGCGAAAGTCGACATCAACGACGACGGCACCGTCAAGATCGCATCGTCGAACGGCGAAGCCATCAAAAAGGCATACGACATGATCTACTCGATCGTGGCAGAGCCCGAAGTTGGCAAGATCTACAAAGGCAAAGTCGTGAAGATCGTCGACTTCGGCGCCTTCGTGAACTTCTTCGGCAAGCGTGACGGCCTCGTCCACGTCAGCCAGCTGGAAGCACGCCGCGTGAACCATCCTTCGGACGTTGTGAAGGAAGGTCAGGAAGTATGGGTCAAGCTGCTTGGCTTCGACGACCGCGGTAAAGTCCGTCTGGCAATGCGCGATGTTGATCAGGAAACTGGTGAAGAAATCGCCAAGGAAGAAAAAGCCGACTAATCGGTTTGTTCTTCCAAGAGTTAGAGGGCTCCGCTTCGGCGGGGCCTTTTTCGTTGCGGCGCTCGCATGAAAAAGGGCCCCGCATCACTGCGAGGCCCCTTTGCAAATTCAGCCAGTCGAAATCAGACTTTGGTGGTCCGGATGTAGGGCAGCTTCTGTTCGAACTCGCCGAACTTTTCTTTCGCCTGCTCGTCGTTCAGCGACAGGGCGATGATCACGTCCTGACCTTCGGTCCAGTTCGCAGGAGTCGCCAGAGGCGCGCCCCAAGTCTTCTGCAGAGCGTCAACCGCGCGCAGAACCTCGGCAAAGTTGCGCCCCACGGACATCGGATAGGTCATCGATAGCTGCAGCTTCTTATCAGGGCTGATGATGAATACCGAACGCACGGTGGCGCTGTCGGCAGGGGTACGGCCATCGGGCAGATACGCATCTGCGGGCAGCATGTCGAACGCTTTGGACACCTCTAGGTCGCTGTCCGCGATGATCGGGAAGCCAGCCTTGGCGCCCGACCAAGTCTCAATGTCGCCTTTCCACGCCTTGTGCTCTTCGACGCCATCGACCGACAGGCCGATCACTTTGACGCCGCGCTTTTCCCACTCGTCGGCCAGCTGCGAAACAGCGCCGAATTCAGTAGTGCAGACGGGGGTAAAGTCTTTGGGGTGCGAGAACAGGATCGCCCACGAATCTCCAATCCAGTCGTGGAACGAGAACTCGCCCTGATCGGTTGTCAGCGTCAGGTTAGGCACAATATCATTAATGCGCAGGCCCATGGAAATACCCTCCTTAGGTCATGGAAATTACTGTTGGCCTCTTACGTAGGAATTTCCCCGCACGGCGTCACCCCCTCTCTTGCCAGAACCAGTCATGAGTGACACATTGCCGCCAACTCTAAGGAGAAAAGTTATGATCAAAAAACGCGAATTCTATATCGACGGTCAGTGGGTGTCTCCGGTTCAGGCCAATGATTTCGACGTGATCGACCCTTCGACAGAAGAGATTGCAGCCGTTATCTCGTTGGGAAGTCAGTCGGATACAGACGCTGCGGTCGCCGCTGCCAAGGGTGCCTTCCCTGCGTGGTCGGCACTGCCGCTTGCCGAGCGCGTTAAAGTGATCAAAAAATTCCTCGAAATTTACAACGCACGTGCTCAGGAAATGGCAGACGCCATAACAACCGAGATGGGCGCGCCGCTGGATTGGGCACTCGAAGAGCAGGTCGGCGCAGGCACGTGGCACACCGAAGGCTTCCTTGAGGCGTTGGAAAAGTTCGAGTTTGAACGCCGCTATACGGACACCGAGATGCACGTGCTGGACCCCATCGGTGTGGTCGGTCTGATCACCCCTTGGAACTGGCCGATGAACCAGATCTGCCTCAAAGTGATCCCCGCGCTAGCGGTCGGCTGCACAATGGTTCTGAAGCCTTCGGAAATCGCACCTCTCTCTGGAGTTCTGTTCGCTGAAATGCTGCATGAGGCGGGTGTTCCCGCGGGCGTCTTTAACCTCGTGAACGGCGATGGCCCCGGTGTTGGCACCCAGTTGTCGACCCACCCCGACGTCGCGATGATCAGCTTCACCGGCTCTACCCGCGCGGGCATCGAGATCAGCAAAGCCGCCGCCGACACGCTAAAGCGCGTGAGCCTCGAACTCGGTGGCAAGGGCGCGAACATCGTCTTTGCAGATGCGGACGAGAACGCCGTGACTCGCGGCGCAATGCACTGTTTCAACAACTCGGGCCAGTCGTGCAACGCGCCGACCCGTATGCTGGTGGAACGCTCGCGCTATGATCAGGCGGTCGAGGATGCGGTGAAGACCGCTGAAACCCGTGGCGTCGGGTCGGCGCACGAGCACGGCACCCACATCGGGCCCGTCGTGAGCGAGTTGCAGTTCAACAAAATTCAGGACCTGATCCAAAATGGCATCGACGAAGGCGCCCGTCTGGCCGCTGGTGGCACAGGCCGTCCCGCCGGTCTGAACCGTGGGTATTTCGTGCGTCCCACCGTTTTCGCGGACGTGACCAACGACATGACAATCGCGCAAACCGAAATCTTTGGCCCAGTGCTGTCGATTATCCCCTTTGACACCGAAGAGGAAGCGATCGAGATCGCGAACGACTCACCTTATGGCCTGACCCACTACGTCCAAAGCCAAGACAACGCCAAGCGGATGCGCGTCGCGCGCCGTCTGCACGCGGGCATGATCCAGACCAATGGTCAGGGCCTCGCCAAGGGCGCGCCCTTTGGCGGCGTCAAAGCGTCGGGCAATGGGCGCGAGGGTGGCCACTACGGTCTGGAAGATTTCTGCGAAGTGAAGGTGATTACCGCCTACGCCGACTAACGGATGTTGCGCGATCCGCGCAGGCAGAATACTCAGGCGGGCATGAAAACTTTGCCCGCCGATACCCAGTTTGTGCAGGAAACTGTACACAAGCGTGACCCATTCTCGGAAACCGTCTCTGGCTATTCCGCCGATGACCCGAGCGAAAAGCTGGTCATGCGCCGCCTTGGCTCTCTGCCGCTCTGGTCCCGCTGGATCGGATGGGCGCTGGCCCGCAAGGAAATCCGCGGGCTCAAAGCGGTCGCTGGCATTGAGGGCACCCCCCAATTGATACGTGTGGACCGCGAGGGCATTCTGCGGACATGGAGCCACGGCACCCCCCTTCAGCTCGCCAAACCCAAAGACGCCGCATGGTACAAGGATGCCAAGCGCCTACTGCGCGAGATGCGCAAGAGGGGTGTGAGCCATAACGATCTTGCAAAGCCGCAGAACTGGTTGATGACCCCCGATGGCCGCGCCAGTGTCATCGATTTCCAGCTAGCCGCTGTTCATAGCAACCGTGGGCGATTGCACCGAATTATGGCCTACGAGGATCTGCGCCACCTGCTGAAGCAGAAACGGAAATACGCGAAATCCCTTCTGACCCCTGCCGAGAAGAAGATGCTAGAGCGCCGCGCGCTGCCGTCACGCATCTGGATGGCGACGGCAAAGCCGCTCTATAATTTCGTGACCCGCAAACTAATGAATTGGTCCGATGGCGAGGGCACCGAAAACCGTGTCGCCAAAGAGGGCCCCGCCCTGCGCGAAGAGCTGATGTCCCATCCGCGCGTACAAGAAGTCGCCTTCGCGACCTTTGCTCTGCCCGCACGCGGCGTCGGTCTTTATGGCTTTGTCGAGACGGATCT
The DNA here is from genome assembly GCF_025210255.1 of Donghicola sp. NCBI lineage: Bacteria > Pseudomonadati > Pseudomonadota > Alphaproteobacteria > Rhodobacterales > Roseobacteraceae > Donghicola > Donghicola sp. The sequence goes on from NZ_JAOARZ010000029.1 coordinate 67,543, forward strand.
GGATCAGTCGATCGTGCGCAGTTTCATCCCCGAGAAGCGGGTTGAGCATCTGCAGGCCGTCATGCGACTGCCGCGAGGCATGGATGGATCTATCCGCAGCGACATCCTGCAACTGGTCGCCATGAACCGCGCCGAAGAGCTTCAGATGGTGATGGAGCAGGACTCAGCCTTGGCCGAAACCCTGCGCCCAATCGTCAATGAACGCCTAAATCTGACGGACCGACAACTGCGCGGATCGTAACGCCTAGAATGTTGCTTTGGCGCGGAATTTCAGCCCGCGCCCGTCTTCGGGGTGCTTGAGCTTGAGCTCCTCGGAGTGGAGCATCAGACGCGGAAACGCCAGCGCCTCCCCCTCAGCATAGAAGGGATCCCCCAAGATCGGATGTCCGAGCGCCAGCATATGCACGCGCAACTGGTGACTCCGGCCAGTTTTTGGCATCAACCGCATACGGGTTTCGTTGTCGCCGCGCTTGATTACCTTCCATTCCGTGACCGCTGGTTTGCCGTTCTCGTGGTCCACCATCTGCTTGGGACGGTTCGGCCAATCCACAATCAGCGGCAGGTCGACAGTGCCTTCGTCGCCCTCAACATCGCCATAAACGCGGGCAACGTAGGTTTTCTTGGTCATCCGCTTCTCGAATTGCAGACCCAAGTGCCGTTGCGCTGCGGGCGTCTGAGCAAAGACCATCACACCCGAGGTATCTCGATCCAACCGATGCACCAGCAGCGCCGTCGGAAAGACCGCCTGCAAGCGGCTGATCAGACAGTCTGCCAGATGCTCACCCTTTCCGGGCACGGACAGCAGGCCGCTGGGTTTATTCACCAGGATGATATGCGCGTCTTCGTGCAGGATCTCGAGCGGTTCAGAAGGCGGATTGTAGGCGTCACTCATCACAGATGCCCGAAAGTCGCGGCAAGAATCGCTGCCAGTTGGTCAGCGTCCTGCTGATCAAAGGCATCTGGCTGATTGCTGTCGATATCCAGTACGCCTATCACGTCGCCAGCCTTATTGAAGACCGGCAGGACAATCTCTGACCGCGTGCTGGTCGAACACGCGATATGTCCGGGGAATGCTTCGACATCCGCGACCAGTTGGGTTTGCTGAGTCCGGGCCGCCGCACCGCATACGCCGCGCGAGAATGGAATCACCAGACATCCGTGACCGCCTTGGTACGGCCCGATTTTCATCAGGTCCGGCTCTGTAACGCGGTAAAACCCCGTCCAATCAAAACGGTCATCTGCGTGATGCAACTCGCAGGCAAGAGTCGCCATCAGCGCAACCTCGTCGGTTTCGCCGCTGGTGAGGGCAGCGATAGTCTTGGCCAGAGTCTCGTAATCTGCGCGCATTGGGCCTCCGATCCGTCGCGCGCCGTGTGATGGCACGCGGATTTGACTGTGATCTCTAATATCCGGACCCGATATCGCGATTTGGCAAGAATCGCCAGCCATCGCGTCGGGCGCCTTGCTCGTGGTGCATTTGCCTCAAATCGTTTGGAAAAGCCCTGCCGCCGGTTCTGAATTGATTAACGAACCGCCCGTAGCTTGACCGAGGAACCACTCATGGAGGGGACATTGGACCTGACTCATACTGATTACCCCGGTCTGCGCGTGATTCACGTGGCGGCGGGTCGGATCGATTCCGCAGCAGCCATCCAGTTCAAGGATCAGATGCGCGAATTGACCCACGACTTGGACTATCGGGCCGTTTTGGACCTGCGAAACGTCAAATTTATCGACTCGAGCGGGCTAGGGGCGATCGTTGCATCGATGAAGCAGATGCCATCAGGCATTCGACTGGATCTGGCCGATCTACAGTCGGACGTCGCGCGCGTTCTGCGCTTGACCCGTATGGACAAGGTCTTTGTCATTCACGAAGCTCTGGATACGGCGGTGGCTCCCAATGGGATCTAGGCATAGTGCGCAGTTCAGTTGCGAGGCCACAGCACTCGCAGTGCGCCACACGCTGGAAGAGTTGACGGGGCGGCTTGCGGATTGGGCCGTGCCGCCTGACCCGCGGGTCGAACTGGCCGTGGCAGAAGCGATGAACAACATCGTTGAGCATGCCTACGCGGACAATCCCACCGGCCGTATCCGGCTGGATCTGGAATTGTTGCCCGAGGGCGTCTCGATCGCGTTGTCTGACCGCGGTGTCGCCATGCCTGACGGCGCCGTTCCCGTTGGATCTATGCCCGCACCGGAAACCCTCCCCGAGGGCGGCTGGGGCTGGAGCTTGATCCACGCCTGTTGCGACGGTCTGCACTACGAACGGGTCCAAGGTGCCAACGAACTGACCATGGTTTTCCAACAGGTGGAAATCTAGGCTCGGACAGCTTGGCTTCTGAAACACGCAAGGTACTCTTGCCCCAATATCAGGGAGGTATCATGCGCGATTTTCATCAACCCGGCCGGTCCATGGTGATCGCCGCGAACGGGATGTGCGCAACATCGCATCCGATCGCGGCTCAAACTGCCATCAGCACGCTGCAAGCTGGCGGTAATGCGATGGACGCTGCGCTATCGGCAGCAGTTCTGCTCGGCATTGCCGAGCCGCAGATGACCGGCATCGGCGGCGACTGCTTTGTCCTCTTTAAACCCTCTGGCTCCGAAGATGTGCTAGCGCTCAACGGATCGGGCCGCGCCCCGGCAGGTGCAAGTGCCGCCGCCTTTCGCGAGAGGGGCCTGAGCACGGTCCCCACCGAAGGCGCAGATCCGGTTACAATTCCTACCGCAATGGACGCCTTTTGCCGGCTGAATGCAGACTGGGGCCGCATGACGCTTGGCGATGTTCTGGCCCCCGCCATTCGCTATGCCGACGACGGGATTCCGATCGCGCCGCGCGTTGCGTTCGACCTCGCCAAGGATGCGCCACGCCTCAGCGAATCGGGTCGGCGCCACTATTTGATCAACGGAGAGCCCCCACGCGCTGGCCAAATCTTCCGCGCACCCGGTCAGGCAGAAGTCCTGCGCAAGGTCGCACAACAGGGTCGCGACGGCTTCTACACAGGCGAAGTCGCTGAGGATATGGTCAACACTCTGCGCGCCGCCGGTGGATGCCACACGCTGGATGATTTCGCCAACGCCGAGGCAAATTACACCACACCGATCAGCAGCGCGTACCAAGGAATCGAGCTGCTAGAGCATCCGCCAAACGGCCATGGCGCGACCGCGATGCTGATGCTGAACATCCTGTCCAAGTTCGATTTGCCGTCGATGGGCCTGCTCAGCGCCGATCGCGCTCACGTCGAAGCCGAAGCCGCGAAACTGGCCTACGACACCCGCAATCGCGTGATCGCGGACCCTGACCACTGCGCGCGACTGGACCACATGCTTTCGATTAAGACGGCGGATAAATTGGGGGCCCTGATCCAGATGGATCAAGCTCTGCCCATGCCCGCCCCTAGCGCCGAAGCGATCCATAAAGACACGATCTACATCACTGTCGTCGACAAAGACCGGATGGCGGTGTCCTTGATCTACTCAATTTTTCACGGCTTCGGCTCGGGACTCGCGAGCGATAAATTCGGGATTTTGCTCCAGAACCGTGGTGCGGGTTTCACGTTGGAAGAGGGCCACCCGAACGAACTTGCGCCAGGTAAGCGCCCGCTGCACACCATTATTCCTGGAATGCTCCGCCGCAATGGCAAGGTCCTGATGCCCTTTGGCGTCATGGGCGGGGCCTATCAACCGAACGGGCATACGCGCCTGATCACGAACCTTCATGACTTTGGCTTGGACGTCCAAGAAGCATTAGACGCACCACGCAGTTTCGCGGACGGGCAAACCATGCAGGTCGAACGCGGCTATTCAGAAGAGGTAAGAGCCGATCTAGCACAGCGCGGCCATAATGTCGTTGTGCCCGAGACGCCCTTGGGCGGCGGACAGGCGATCATTTTGCGAGAGGATGGTTTGCTAGAAGCCGGCTCGGACCCGCGCAAAGACGGATGCGCTCTCGGCTACTAACCGATCAAAGCCTTGCCCATCTGGCGGGGCTTTTAATTCAGTTGAACTTCGAGCGGGTAGAAGCCGTCGGAATACGGACCGAACATCTCTGCGATATCGGGATGGTCCACAGGCTCGCCCGAGGTATCCATCATGAGGTTCTGTTCGGACACATAGGCCACATAATAGGTGGTCTCGTTCTCGGCAAAGAGATGGTAGTAAGGCTGATCGCGCTCGGGGCGACTGTCCTCTGGGATCGCCTCGTACCACTCTTCGGTGTTCGAGAATTCGGGGTCCACGTCAAAGATAACACCGCGAAAAGGATGCTTGCGGTGACGGACAACCTGTCCCAGATGATATTTGGCGAGAAACGTTTCCATACCTGCGGCCTAACTGTCTCTTTCAAAGCCCGCAAGGGGCCAAGGGTGATTCCGCACTCTATCCGGATTTTTCACCAGCCCGCACTAAATGGCTATGTTGGCCTATCTTTCAATGGGGCAAACACGATTTCTTACATAGTGTGATTTGCTGTGAGACCGCATATTCCTTATAGTGAACACAAAGAAAAGCGAGAGAGGCAGATGAGCAGACCCTTCCGCGCCCTGATGTTACTTCTGCTGTTGGCTTCGTGCGGCAGCTCCGATTATCGCGCTCCGCGCGATTTGGAAAATGCCTGTGCGATCGTCAAAGAACGGCCCCATTATCTGCGGGCCATGCAGCGTACAGAGCGGAAGTATGGCGCCCCCGTTCCCGTCCTGATGGCCATGATCCATCAAGAGAGCAAATTTATCGGCAACGCCAAAACGCCACGTAGTTACGCGCTAGGCGTGATCCCGATGGGCCGCATCAGTTCGGCTTACGGCTACTCGCAAGCGCTGGATGGCACTTGGGAAGAGTACCAAAAAGAAACTCGCAATCGCCGCGCGCGCCGTGATGACATCGACGACGCGACAGATTTTATGGGCTGGTACATGACCAAGACGGTCCAAAAAAATGGCATCCCGATGTACGACGCCCGCAACCAATATCTAGCCTACCACGAGGGACACGCAGGCTTCCGCCGCGGATCCTATCGCAGCAAAGGCTGGCTTGTGAACGTTGCGAACCGCGTTGCATCGCGCGCCCAAACTTACCAAGCACAACTTATTGCCTGCCGCCGCTACTAAGCAGCGGCGGCCACAGCCTGCGCTTTACTGACGGCGCAGGCGTTCGTGCTCAATGTTGAAGAGCGCGTTGCTCAGGCTCATGCCTGTCTTCGTATCCCCAAGGATCATCGTCGTCTGATTGCCGCTGTCGTCCGTGATCACCCACTGGCGCAGCTCAACAGGGTTATCGGTAAACACGAGCTGAATGTTTCCATATTCGGGATGCTCGGGATCTTGAGCCGTAACAACAGTGGTGTTGTCCACTTGGCGGTGCCCGGTGACCATTCGTGCCTGCCCCAAATTCACATTCTTGGCCAGAATGATGCTCAGCGGCGTACGGCGTAGGGGATAAATGTTCGCGTTATCCGGTGACACGGGGTCAAACACAGCGACTTGGCTCCCCCCAGCCATAACAAGCGCATTGTTCGGCGGATTGTATTCGAACCGCGCACGACCGGGACGCCGGATATAAATCGTTCCCGTATCGATGCTGCCATCGGCGTTCACTTGGGTGAAGTCGCCCTGCACGGTCTGAAGGTCATTCAGGTAGGCCGACAAACGGTTCAAAGAGATCGGGGCCGCGAATGCTGGCGCAGCGATACTCAGGAGGGCGCCGACCAGCGGCGCGATGACAAAGGCACGTCTTTTCATAAGGCAATAAATAAGGGCTGTATGTGTTTCATACAGCCCCCAACGTTTTCACAAGGCAGTAAGTTGCCTGTCACAATCGCTATTCTTGCTCTGGCACCAGAATTTCGCGCTTGCCCACGTGGTTGGCGGGACTGACGAGCTGGTTTTCTTCCATTTGTTCGACCAGACGCGCGGCTTTGTTGTAGCCGATGCCCAGTTTCCGCTGGATGTAGCTGGTCGAGCATTTGCGGTCTTTGATCACGATCTGCACCGCTTGGTCGTACAAGGCATCCTCGCCCCCCGTGTTCCCGCCGGTGTTCAGACCCAGAACCGCGTCGAGTTCTGATTCTTTCTCGGCATCGGGGCCGGACTGCACGCCACTGACGTATTCCGGCGGGCCGTAAGCCTTGAGGTGGTTGACGATTTCTTCGACTTCCTCGTCGCTGACAAAGGGGCCGTGGCAACGCTGGATACGGCCGCCACCTGCCATGTACAGCATGTCACCCATCCCCAGCAGCTGCTCGGCGCCCTGCTCGCCTAGAATGGTGCGGCTGTCGATTTTCGACGTCACCTGGAAGGAAATACGCGTCGGGAAGTTCGCCTTGATCGTACCGGTGATCACGTCCACAGACGGACGCTGGGTCGCCATGATCAGGTGGATACCGGATGCTCGGGCCATCTGCGCCAGACGCTGGATGCAGGCTTCGATCTCTTTGCCCGCGACCATCATCAGATCGGCCATCTCGTCGACGATGACGACGATATAGGGCATCGCCTCGGGTGCGAATTCCTCGGTCTCGAAGACGGGATCGCCGGTGTCATCGTCAAAGCCGGTCTGAACGGTGCGGCTGAACATCTCGCCCTTGGACAGGGCATCCTTAACGCGGCCATTGTAGCCGTCGATGTTCCGCACGCCCATCTTGGACATCTTGCGGTAGCGCTCTTCCATCTCGGCCACGACCCATTTCAGGGCGACGACAGCCTTTTTCGGGTCGGTCACAACGGGCGACAGCAGGTGCGGGATGCCGTCATAGACCGACAGTTCCAGCATCTTGGGGTCGATCATGATCAGGCGGCACTCGTCCGGGGTCAGTCGGTACAGCAGCGACAGGATCATGGTGTTGATCGCCACCGACTTACCCGAACCCGTGGTACCCGCGATCAGGAGGTGAGGCATCTTGGCCAGGTTCGCGACAATCGGATCACCGCCGATATCCTTGCCCAAAGCAAGGGGCAGCTTCAGCTTGTGATCGTCGAACGCGCGGCTCGACAGGATCTCGCGGAAGACAACCATCTCGCGCTTTTCGTTCGGCAGTTCGATGCCGATGACGCTGCGACCGGGCACGGTGGATACACGGGCCGACAGGGCCGACATCGAGCGCGCGATATCGTCCGCTAGGCCAATCACCCTGCTGGCCTTGAGGCCGGGCGCAGGCTCCAATTCATACATGGTGACAACAGGACCAGGGCGAACACTGACGATTTCGCCTTTGATACCGTAGTCATCCAGCACGTTTTCCAGCATCCGCGCGTTCTCTTCGAGCGCGTCGTTGGACAGGGTGTAGCGCTCCACACTGTCGGGACGGGTCAGCAGATCCAGCGGGGGCAGCTCGTATTCGTCCTCGGGCGAGTGGTAGATCGGCACGGCACTGCGCGGTTCGTAAGAGCTTTTGGCCGGAACAACGGTCTGCGGGCGCGGCGTCGGAACCTCGGACGCGGACTTGTCGTAGGACTGATAGGCGACGGCCTGCTCTTCGTAGGCGGGCTCTTCCGGCTCGGCGGCATAGGTCTGCACTTCGTCCACCTCGGGCTCTGGCGGCAGGGGCAGTTCAATCCGTTCAGAGCCATCCTGCAAGGATATCTGGATGCCGGCCAAATTCTCCATCCCCATCGCTGCGGGAACCTCTGCGGCGGGCGTGTCGGGCACCACGTCAACCTGAGTAGCGGCAACCTCTGCCACGCTGGGCGCCAAAATGGGCGGATCTTCGCGGCTTGCGGTCAAAGGCGGCTCGCCGCGGCGGCGGTTCGGCTGGCTGGTGTCCAGAATCAGAGCGTCGGGACGACGGCCACGCCCTTTGGTCAGCGGGGCCTCTTCGGCAGCGGGACGACGCGTGCGGGTCCGAACGACGTCTGTAATGCGCGCGCGGATACGGTCCTCGGCAGGAGCCTCGACCTCGTGGTCCGGTCCTTCGTTTTCCACAAGCTCTGGCTCGGGCATCACGGCGGGGGCTTTGTTCCGCCGCAAGAGGTTCGGCATCAGACCGCGCAGGCCGCCTTGCTCTTCGGGGGCGTCGTCCTCGACCAAGAATTCGGGATCTTCTTCGTAGGCGTCCTGACGGATCACGCGGGCGGTGCGCGACGGTGCATAATCCTCTTCGATCATGTCATAGTCGTCTTCGGTGTTCCGGCGTGCACTCATAGCACGGGCCCCAGCGAGCGCGCCACCAGCGCCACGGCCCATCAGGCGCATCAGCCCGTCATAGGCGTGGATCAAACCGTGCAGCAAGAACCGGCCACAACGGCGTAATTCGTCTTTGGTAAAGCCCAGAACCAGCGCGGCCAGCGCCAAAACCACAGGTCCCAGCAGCAACGAGATCAGTTTAAGCGAAATGCCAGTCGCCAAGGGCAGGATGGCCAGCGCCATCCCCATCAGCATATCGCCCAAATGGCCACCCAGACCGCTGTCCTGCGTCCACGCCTCGCCCGGTGTCAGGGACGATGCGTACATGGCGCAGATCACGACCCACACGGGCGCCATCATCAGGCGCGATACAGCGCGGTCGGACCCACGATGCAGCACAAAGCGCAGACCCCAGCCGATCAGAAGCGCGACAAACGCCAACGCGCCCCAGCCGATGATCATGAACACTGGTGCCGCGATCGAAGCACCAGTCCGTCCCAGCATATTCTGCACAGGCGCGTCCGTTGCGGACAGGAACGACGGGTCGGACGGCGTGTAGGTCAGGCTCATCGCCGCTCCAGCCAGTCCCAGCACGGTCAGCGCTAGCCCGAACAGCTCTTTGCCACGGCGTTCGATCAGTTCCTGCGTGTTGCTATCCAACAGAGGGTCGCGTTGTCTTGTCTGATAGGCCATCGGTCCTCCCTCTTATTGCTCGTAGAGACACGCTTTGATCGCGGTCAGGCCGCGGCGCACCTCTTCTGCCGAGGCGACAAGCGCCACGCGGATGTATTCATCGCCTGGGCTCACGCCGTTGGCGTCGGGCTTGCTCAGGTAGCGACCGGGCAGCACACGCACACCTGTTTCGGTCCAGAGCTTGACGGCAGCTTCTTCGCCATTCGGCACCCGCAACCACAAGAAAAACCCCGCTTCGGGCGACATGTAGCCCGGCGTGTTCCCCAGAATTTCGTCGGCAATCTCGAACTTCTCGCGGTACAGGCGGCGGTTCTCGATCACGTGGTCCTCATCGGCCCAGACCTTTTCTGACACACGCTGGATCGGCAGGGGCAGCGGCGCACCGGAATAGTTCCGCAACTGCTTCATATGCTTCAGGCTCTCGGGGCCACCTACGGCAAAGCCAGAGCGCAAACCGGGCAGGTTCGAACGCTTGGATAGCGAATGGAAAATGATGACCCGCTCGGGGTCTGCGCCCATCTTGGTTGCGATTTCCAGCGCACCGGGGGGCGGTGTGTCGCGGTAAATCTCGGAATAGCACTCATCCGCCAGAATGCGGATGTCATGCTTTTCGGCCAAAGCGATCAGATCGCGCCAGTATGATTCCGACGCCACGGCCCCTTGGGGATTCGCGGGCGAACAGATGTAAAGCATCGCCGCACGGTCCAGAATATCGGTCGACAGACCCGCGAAATCAGGCAGGTGACCTGTCTCGGCAGTGGCTGGCACGAACACAGGTTCGGCCCCGGCACTGATCGAGGAAATCATGTAGACCTGATAGAACGGATTGGGCATCAGAACGGTCGGACGCTGGCCGTTTTTCTGCTCTGGGCAGAGGGCCATGCCGACGTTGTACAGACCTTCGCGCGTCCCGTTCAGAGGCAAAATCTGGGATGCTGCGTCGATCTCGACACCATATCTGCGATGAACCCATGCTGCGATGGCATCCCGCAACTCGGGCGTTCCGTCGTTCGGGGGATAGCTGTTGAACCCGTCCATATTGGCCGCCATCACGTCCTTCACCCAGTCGGGGAAAGCGTGCTTGGGCTCACCAATCGTCATGTGGATTACGTCGCCTCCGGGCTGGAGATGATCCAGCAGCGCCCGCAGACGCGGGAATGCATACGGGGGCAGCGACGCAAACCGCTCGGGGAACGGGTCGTTTGTCATGGGTCCTGCTATTTGCCTCTTATCAGGGCGCGATGGCCCTTGTTTTTGGGCAAGAATAGCTAAGCCGAGCCTTCACGTCCAGTTCAGCGAAGGCCCCATTAGTATGGGTGTGGCTTTTCAGGCGCGAAGGGCGGCCTCGGCGGCGGCCCCGATATGCAGCAGCCGTTCCTCGCTGCCCGCGAGACCCATCAGGCTGATCCCCGTCGAAGGCACCCCAGTCGGCAGCGTCAGCGCTGCACCGCCGGTCAAATTCCCGATTCGCGTGTTGCGCAAGGCCAGCAGATTTTCCTGCGCAAAGTACCCGTGATCCGCCATCAGATCGTCGATCTTTGGCGGCATAGAGGGTGCGGTGGGCAGCAGCACTGCATCGAAGCCCGCGACCTTGGCGGCATAGCTTTGGCGCAGGTTGTCCAGTGACAGCCACGCTTTGACATAGTCCATCGCGCTATGGTCACGTCCTGCACGGAAACGTTCGAGCACGGGCGGGAACATCTTTTCCGGCGCACTCTCAATCAGATCGCCGCAAGTGCCATAGGTTTCCGGCGTGTACAGGACGCCCGCCATGCCCATGATCTCTGCCACTTCGGGGATTTCGACTTCGAGCAACGTGGCGCCAGCAGCCTCTAGCTTGCGCAGCGCAGTTTGGAAGCCTTCGGCAGGTGTGTCGCGCAAATCGTCTTGCGCCACGGTTTTCAGCACGGCAAAGCGGCGACCAGACAGGCTGCTGCCCGCCAGATCGGTCGCCTTGGCACCTGTCAGCATGGCGAACATCAGCGCCGCATCCTCGACCGAGCGGGTCAGCGGGCCAACCGTGTCGAATTTCGCGGCCAGTTTCACCACGCCATCCAGAGAAATCCCCCCCGACGTCGTCTTGAGGCCCACCAGATCGCTCCAGCACGCGGGCACACGCACCGATCCGCCGGTGTCCGACCCAACGGCCGCCGCCGCCAAGCCCCATGCAACCGATGCCGCCGCCCCAGAGGAGGACCCGCCTGACACGCATTCAGGCGCATTAATATTTGGCGGACTCTCGGTCACGGGGTTCAACCCTAGGCCCGAGAAGGCCAGTTCAGTCATGTGGGTTTTGCCCAGACAGACGCTGCCTTGCAGGGTGGCTTCGGTCAGAACTGCGGCGTCTGCATCAGGCACGCGACCCTCAAGCAGCGCCGAGCCTGCCTCAGTTGCGACGCCCGCGCTGTCGAACAAGTCTTTCCAACTGATCGCCACACCGTCCAGAATGCCACGACGCACCCCTTTTTTGGCGCGAAACGCCGCGGCTTCGGCCTCTGCCATCGCGCGTTCCGGCGTCAGCCGGGCATAGATGCGCGTGCCGTGCGGATGATTGGCAGCCGCGTCCAGATAGGCTTCGGTCAGTGCGACAGGGTCCAAGGTCCCCTGCCCGATCGCACGTCCTTGATCTGCCGCGCTTTTCGTCAACCAATCCTGCATTGCTGCCTCCGTCTAAATGCCGCAGATGGACCCTATCCCTGCCGTATCCCGTGGACAATCCCGACCGGCAGCGCATATTGCAAGGCATGACCCAGACGAGTGACATCCTGATCGTCGGCGGTGGGCTGGCTGGCCCATCCCTGGCGCTTGCACTGGCCCAACAGGGCCTGACTGTAACCATCATCGACGCGCTGCCTGCCACCACGCGGGCAGAGAGCGGCTTTGACGGGCGCTCTTATGCGCTGTCGCTGGCCAGCCAGCGGCTGCTTGGCGCGCTTGGCCTCTGGCGCGATCTGGCGGACACCGCGCAGCCCATGCTCGAGATCAAGGTGTCCGACGGCCGCGCGGGCGAAGGCCCCTCGCCATTCTGGATGCATTTCGACCACGCCGAGATCGAAGAAGGCCCAATGGGCTATATGGTCGAGGATCGTCACCTGCGCCCCGTTCTCTTAGCCGCAATGGATGCAGAGCCGAATATCACCCAGATTTCTGGCCAGACCGCAGTCGACCAGACCGTTGAAGCCACTGGCGTAACTGTCACGCTCGACAATGGCGACACCCTGCGTACTCGGCTGCTGATCGGCGCTGATGGTCGCCGTAGCGGCGTGCAGGCCCGCGCGGGCATCAAACGCAGCGGGTGGGACTACAACCAGACCGCTCTGGTCTGCGCGATTGAGCATGAGAAGCCCCACTTTGGCACTGCCCACCAGTTCTTCATGCCGCCCGGCCCGCTGGCGATCCTGCCCCTGCGCGGCAATGTCAGCTCTATCGTCTGGAGCGAGCGCACCGAACAGGCCGCCGCGATCAACGCGCTGGACGACGCCAGCTATATCGAAGTTCTGCGCCCTCGTTTTGGCGACTTCCTCGGCGACATCAAACTGGCGGGGAAGCGATTCACCTACCCGCTGAACATCACCATCGCGAACAGCTTTGTCGCCGACCGCGTGGCGCTGATCGGAGATGCCGCGCACGGGGTTCACCCCATCGCGGGTCAAGGCCTGAACGCAGGTCTAAAAGACGTCGGTGCACTGGCCGAGGTCCTGATCGACGCACAGCGCCGCGGCGAAGATATCGCCAGCCCACTGGTTCTGGAGCGTTATCAGGAATGGCGCCGGTTCGACGCGACCTCGATGGCGCTGGCCATGGACGCATTCAACAAGCTGTTCTCCAACGACAACCCGCTCCTGCGGATGGGTCGTGATCTGGGGATGGGTGTGATCAACGCGATGCCGCGGCTGCGCCGGACCTTTATCCGCGAGGCGGCGGGTCTGACCGGGGATGTGCCCCGCCTGCTCAAGGGCGAGGCGCTGTAAGCTGGATCAATCCAGCTTGCGAGCCTCATCGGGCAGCATAATCGGGATACCGTCGCGGATCGGGAACGCCAGCTTGGCCGACTTCGAGATCAGCTCCTGCTTTTCCGCGTCGTATTCCAGCGTGGTCAGGGTCAGCGGACAGATCAGCGCCTCTAGCATACGGCGGTCAAAAGCGGTTGCTGGGGTCATTGCATGAAATCTCCGGAGTCGCTGCCACTGTGCATGGCATATTCGAGCAGCGTTATGAGCGTCTCGCGCCGCGTGGTCAATGACGGCGCCTCTAGCAGCGCTTGCTTGTCCTCGGGCGAGAACGGACACAGCATCGACAGCGCGTTGATCAGCATCTCGTCGTCCGCATCGCCAAGGCTTTCCCAGTCCGTCGACAGGTTTTGGGACGCAAAATAGCGCGACAGCAGGTCCATGAACGGATCGCGGTCAAAGGCTCCATCGGACTCGGGTTTCCCAAGATCGCGCTCAAACCCGCTCCAATCCACTTCACAGCGGCGATAGGGGGTGAATCCGTCAATCTCGCGCTTCATGCGGAAACGCGACACGCCGGTCAGGGTAATCATGTAGCGGCCGTCCTCGGTTTCCGAGAACTGGGTCAAACGACCGGCACAGCCGATGGTACTTAGGCCCGATGCGCCCCCTGCCGGCCCCTTCTCGGGCTGGATCATGCCAATCAGACGCTGAGGCGTCTTCATGCAGTCTTCGATCATCGCCAGGTAGCGCGGCTCGAAGATATGCAAAGGCAACCGGGCACGCGGCAAAAGCAGCGCGCCAGGCAGGGGGAAAATCGCAATTGTTTCGGGCAGATCAGATGATGACAGCATACGCATCAACTAGGCCCCGTTAGCGATCAGGCAAATATCATCGAGCTCAATTTACGGCGACCGTTCAGAACGACCGGATCGTTGGGCTTCAGCGCGTCGAAAATGGTGAAAAGTTGCGCTTTGGCGGCGCCGTCGTTCCACTCGCGATCCTTGCGGAACAGGTCGAGCAACTCGGTCACCGCGCCTTCGGCATCACCGTTCGCATAAAGCGCCTGCGCCAAATCGAACCGCGCCTGAAGATCGTCGGGGTTCGCCTCGACAGCCGCGCGCAATTCGGCCACAGGGCCCGCGTCTGCCGCTTGCTTGGCAAGCTCCAGCTGCGCGTGGGCCGCTTCGAGCTCGGGGCTTTTGGAAATCTCGGCGGGGGCGCCGTTCAGGATCGCCTCGGCTTGATCCAGATCGCCGGTCGCGATGTGGGCACGGACCAGACCGCCATAGGCTTTGGCGTGGTTGGGGTCCTCTTCGAGGATCGCCGCGAACACCTGAGCCGCATCCACGGCCTCGCCGTTTTCCATCATCTCTTCGGCCGCTGCGATCGCGTCATCCAGACCGCCGCTGGCATCACCGCCAGCCGCCTGAACCACACGCTCGACGAATGCCTTGATCTCGGAACCGGGGACGGCACCTTGGAAGCCATCGACCGGCTGACCCTGCCAGAAGGCATAGACCGTCGGGATCGACTGCACGCGCAGCTGGCCCGCGATCATCTGGTTTTCGTCCACGTTGACTTTGGCCATCTTAACCGCGCCCTTGGCCGCCTTTACGGCATCCTCCAGCTGCGGGCCAAGTGTTTTGCACGGGCCGCACCACGGGGCCCAGAAATCCACGATGACAGGGGTGGTCATGCTGGCCTGCACGACCTTGTCCATGAAGTCCGCTTCGCCCACGTCCATAATCAGATCGTCGGCGGCGGGGGCGGCGGTTGCATTGCCTTGTCCCAGTTCGAACATCGTCAAATTCCCTTAGTGGTCTGTTGCACCCTATATGAGGGCGCAAGAATGAATATCAAAGGTCAAAGCTCGCGAAAACAGGTGCGTGGTCGCTGGGTTGCTCCCATCCGCGCACGTCACGTCGAATTCGACTGGAATGACCCGCGTTCGCGATGTCTTGCGTGGCCCAGATGTGGTCCAGACGGCGCCCTTTGTCAGCGCCGGACCAATCCTTGGCACGGTAGGACCACCAGCTATAGAGCTGCCCCTCGGGGATGTCCTGACGGGTGATGTCGACCCAGTTGCCCGCGTCCTGCGCCTGCGCCAGATGCTCTACCTCGATCGGAGTGTGGCTGACGATCTTGAGCAGCTGCTTGTGGCTCCAGACATCATCCTCGCGCGGAGCGATGTTCAGATCGCCGACCATGATGGATTTCTGCGGCGCATTCGAGTGCCACCAGTCCCGCATTTCGGTCAGGTAATCCAGCTTCTGCCCGAATTTCTCATTGATCTCGCGGTCCGGCTTGTCGCCACCTGCGGGGACATAGAAATTGTGCACCGTCACACCATTTTCCAGCTGACCCGCGATATGGCGCGCATGGCCCAAACCGGCAAAGTCAAAGCTGGCCACTTCGGTGATCGGCTGCTTGGACAGAATCGCGACGCCGTTATAGCCCTTCTGGCCGCGGGCAATCATGTGCTCGTAGCCCAGAGCGCGGAATGCCTCCATCGGGATCAATTCGACAGGGCTCTTGCACTCTTGCAGGCACAGCACATCGGGGGCGTCTTCGGTCATCAGACGCTCGACCAGTCCAGCACGCAGCCGGACCGAGTTGATGTTCCACGTTGCCAGAGAAAAGCCCATGTCGCCCTCGTTCATTCAAAGTCTTCCCCAGCGATATACCTGCCCACCCCCAGCGGTGAAAGGCGGTGCCGGAATAAAAAAAGACCCGAGCCGAAGCTCGGGCCAAGTCCAACAGGGAGGTACATGTCATAACCCGGACATGCGCGGGGTAGTTAACTGTAGGTTGCCTGCATATGCCGTGCCAAACATTGATCTGGCGCAAAGCTTAGGCATTTAGTCGATAGCCACCGGACTCTGTCACAAGCAAACGCGCATTCGAGGGATCGGGTTCGATTTTCTGGCGAAGCCGATAAATATGCGTCTCTAGCGTGTGCGTCGTCACCCCAGCGTTGTATCCCCATACTTCATGCAAGAGGATGTCTCTGGCAACTACCCCATCGGGAGAGCGGTGTAGAAACTTTAGAATGTTCGTCTCTTTTTCGGTGAGACGGATCTTTTTCTCATCAGCAGTGATCAACATTTTCATCGAAGGCTTAAAAGTGTAGGGCCCAACGACGAAAACTGCGTCCTCGCTTTGCTCGTGCTGGCGCAGTTGCGCGCGAATCCGTGCCAAGAGGACAGGGAACTTGAACGGCTTGGTCACGTAGTCATTCGCGCCAGCGTCCAGACCCAGAATGGTGTCCGCGTCGCTGTCATGGCCGGTCAGCATCAGCACGGGCGCTTTGACACCCTGCTTGCGCATCCGGCGGCACAGCTCGCGACCGTCAGTGTCGGGCAAGCCAACATCGAGAATCACCAGATCGAACAGACCGTCTTTGACCTTTTCCATGGCTTCGGCGCCGTTGCCGGCCTCGAACACATCGAAATCTTCGGTCATCACCAGCTGCTCGCTCAGCGCTTCGCGAAGGTCCTCGTCATCGTCCACCAGAAGGATCTTACGCAGTTGCGACATTTCAGTTCTCCGTTGTCTCGCTTTCCTGTGAGATGAGCCTCACATGCGCTCACGACAAGGTTTGTGGCACGAACCTCACGCCCTCGTGTCGGGGTGAAGGGTTTTATTTCAATTTCCGGCTCAAAGAGTTACAGAACTCTTCGAATTAAGAGAGGAGCCGTAACAATGGCCTTCGCCCCTGACATCATCGAGGATTTGGCCCGCGCCCGTGGCGACTTGCGGATGGGCGTGCCTATTGTGCTGCGTGGCACCGACTCTCTGCTGGTCATGGCCGCAGAAAGCCTGTCCGTCGCGCGTCTGGCCGATCTGCGCAGTCTGGGGAAGCCGCCGGTCGTTGTCCTGACCTCTCATCGCGCCGAAACCTTAAAGGCGACGCCTTATGACGGCGATCTGGCACGCATCACTGTACCGGACGAAGCTGACCTCTGGTGGGTGCGCGCCATGGCAGACCCCAAGCACGACATGGACGTACCCATGAAGGGACCGTTCCAGATCGCCCGTGGCGGGGATGCCAGCCTGCACCGCTTGGCCATCCAGCTTGTGAAAACCGCGCACCTTTTGCCCGCCGCGCTGGTGGTCCCTCTGGACAACCCCGAGGCGTTCGCTGCCACCCACCGCCTGACCCTGATCGACGCAGGCCTCGCCGGGCCAGCCATCGCCGCCGAAGCGTCCTTGCACCCAGTCGCCGCCGCGCGCCTGCCCATGGTCGCGTCAGAGGCTGGCCGTCTGCACATCTACCGCCCCGAAGACGGCAACGAAGAGCATTACGCGATCGAGATTGGAAATCCTTCTCGCGACGAACCCGTTCTGGCCCGCCTGCATTCTGCTTGCTTCACCGGTGACGTGTTGGGCAGCCTGAAATGCGACTGCGGCCCGCAGCTCAACGGCGCCCTACAGCAGATGGGCACCGAAGGCGCGGGCGTCCTGCTCTACCTGAACCAAGAGGGGCGCGGCATCGGCCTTGCCAACAAGATGCGCGCCTATGCCCTGCAGGATCAGGGCTTCGACACGGTCGAGGCCAACCACCGTCTGGGTTTCGAAGACGACGAACGCGATTTCCGGATCGGTGCCGCGATCCTGCGCCGTCTGGGCTTCACCTCGGTCCGCCTGATGACAAACAACCCGCGCAAAATGGCGATGATGGAAAAGATGGGCATCTCGGTCTCTGAACGTGTGCCACTGATCCTCGGGCAGACCCCTCAGAACGCAGCCTACCTCGCGACCAAGGCCAAGAAGTCGGGGCACCTGCTATGAACCGCCACGATCTGGTCGTCACCCCAACCTGCGTCCGTTTTTTAAACCGCCGCTTTCCCCGCACCATCGGGCGCGGCGGGATCACCAGCGCCCACGACAAGCGCGAGGGCGATGGCGCGACCCCGCGCGGCACCCACCGCATTGTTGGAATGCTGTACCGGCCCGACCGCATGGCCCGCCCCGCCGATTGGGCCGTCCCGATCCGCCCGCGCGATCTGTGGTCCGATGATGTCAAAGATCAGGACTACAACCTGATGGTCCGCGCCCCCTACCCCCACAGTCACGAGGCCTTGCGCCGCGCTGATCCGCTCTATGATCTGGTCCTGATCACCGACTGGAACTGGCCCCGCGCTGAACGGGGCAAAGGCAGCGCGATCTTTATCCACCAATGGCGCCGTCCGGGGTATCCGACGGCGGGCTGCGTGGCCTTTGATCCGCAAGACCTGCGCTGGATTGCCAGCCGGATCACTTACGAAACCAAGCTGATCGTCCTGTAATTATTCAGGGTAGTTCCTGCGCA
Organism: Donghicola sp.; assembly: GCF_025210255.1. NCBI lineage: Bacteria > Pseudomonadati > Pseudomonadota > Alphaproteobacteria > Rhodobacterales > Roseobacteraceae > Donghicola > Donghicola sp. The sequence continues at coordinate 85,615 of NZ_JAOARZ010000029.1, forward strand.
TCCACGCGGTGTACAGCGGCTTGAGCCCTTTGTACGCGGTCACGTTCCATTGGTAGGTGTGGATCGCATTTTTGGGGCAGGGCCCCGCGTAGTAGAACAGCCCCTTAGGGATCGTCATATCCCCCGTCGCATTCAGCTTTAGCTTCTTCACACCGTGATTGCGCCACGGGTCATCCAGATCGACCATCCAGAGCCGCAGATGCGTCGCGCCCTCTGGCACATCCTTGATGATGATTTCGGGGTTGGGCACCGCCATCGGTTTGCCCGTCGTGCATCGCGGCATCCGTCCCCATTCAAATGACATCGACATATCTGCCGCTGCTACAGAAGGGAGCGCCATCAGCGCCGCCAGAACCAATACACGAAACCGCATGTCTTACTCCAAGTTCAGTGCGGATAGTCCAGCATCTGGTCCGCACAAGGGCAAGTCACATTACCCGTAATCGCGTGCGCCAAAGATCGCACTGCCAACACGAATGTGGGTCGCCCCAAAACTGATCGCTTTTTCAAAGTCATCGCTCATGCCCATGGACAGACCAGACAGGCCGTTCCGCTCTGCGATCTTGCGCAGCAATGCGAAATGCAGGCTTGCCTCTTCGTCCACAGGCGGAATGCACATCAACCCGCGAATGGGCAGGTCCATGCCCTGACATTCCTTGATGAAGGCATCTGCATCCGCGGGGGCAATTCCCGCTTTCTGCGGCTCCTCGCCCGTGTTCACCTGAATGAACAGCTCGGGGCAGTGCCCCATCTCCTGCGCCAAACGCGCGATAGTCGTCGCAATTTTCGGGCGGTCAACCGTGTGGATCGACTGCGCCAGTTCCATCGCCTGACGGGCCTTGTTGCTTTGCAGTGGGCCAATCAGGTGCAGTTCGATACCGTCGTAGGTTTCACGGAACATCGGCCATTTTCCCGCCGCTTCCTGCACCTTGTTTTCACCGAAAACGCGGTGCCCCTCTTTCAGTACCTCTTCGACGCGCTCATTCGGCTGCACCTTGGACACCGCGATCAGCGTGACGTCTGCCTCGTTGCGGCCGTGGTCGGCACAGGCTTTGGATAGACGTTGTTTAATCTCGGAGAGGGACATTGCTGAGGGCCTCGTAAGTCTCGATAAAGGGTTGCATCTCGTCGGCAAAGCGGCGCCAGCCACCTTTGGCAGACTTGTAAACCGGCACGCGCACCTGTCCAAGGCTCAATGTCCGCACAGCGCCTTCACCCTCTTCGGGATGCAGGCAAGCCTCTTGCCATGGCAGTTTCACGCCCTCGATCAGACGCGGGATTTGGGTGTCCGGATCCTCTACCAGGTCTTCATACTGAACCTCGATCATGCGATCGCCCATCTGATCGCGAAAGGCTTCGACGCATTTCTGGAACAGCACGACCTGCTTGGCGATATCCTCCAGCTTAAAGGCGTATTTGTGCGTCCCCTCAGCAAAGTGGTTCCGGTAGATCGACAGCGCAACATCGCGCGGATCACGGCGCACCACGACAAAGCGCGCATCCGGCATCGCCATCGCAAGCGCGGGCAGCGTCAGGAAGGTCATGATCGACTTGTCAGTGACGTACTTTGCGTCCCCATCAGCCGTTTCCCCCAGCGCTGCGCGCAGCCTGCGCGCCACCGTCTCTAGGGTCGAGGGCTTCACGTCTTGCAGGTTGCCCGGCTCTTTGGTCGTCCCGCCCAAAGCGGCGCGCGCAAGTTTGCTGCCGATGGCCAACTCCTCGGCGTTCGCAACTTCGGAGTGGCGGCCTAGAATACGTTCGACCAGAGTGGTGCCAGAGCGCGGCATGCCGCATACGAAAATGGGCGTCGGTCGCGCGTCGCTTTCAGTGATCGGCGGTAGCACAACGTCCTTCTGCGCCGCGATCAAACGATCCACCTCTAGCGCTGCACCGTCCATGTTCGGAACGGCGGCGGCTCGTTGCAAACTATTGGCTTCGTTCAGATATTTGAAAACCTTGTCATCCTGACGAAGGTCACCATACGCCTTGCCCAACGCATAGGCGATGTGGCACCGCGAGTCATCTTTCAGGTCCTCGCGCTGGTAGATGTCCAGCATCTTGTCGATAATCGGGTCGCCCTCTTTGATCCGGCGGGGCTGCACGTAGCTGCGGTAATTCTCGCCATACAAGGGGTTTGAGTCGATCAAATCCGCGATAAGTTTTTGCGCTGCATCGAACTCACCCAGCTGCATCCGGATCAGCGACTCCTCCAGCTTGATTGATCGCTTTTTCGGGAAGATGACGCGCAGCTTCTTCAGCGTTTTGAGCGCATCTTCGTGCTGATAACAGGCCATTTGCGCCGTGCACAGTGCCTTGAGGATGTCAGGGGATTTGGGCTTGAGCCGATCAGCCGTTTTCAGTGCTTTGACAGCGGTCCGAGGCAGATGCAACTCGTTTGCGGCAAGCGCGAGGTGGTAGTAGCCATCGGCAAATCGCGGAGCGGCAGCAATGACCTTCTGCAAGAGTTGGAACGACTGACTAAACTGGCCTGACAAGCGCAGGTTGATTGCCTGCTGCGTGGCGGCCTTGATTTGGGCTGGCGAGGGGGAGGCCATCTCAATTCCTTTGAACGAATACCTGCCCGAAATAGTGTCTCCCGCGTCCGAGCGAAAGGCTTCGCCCAAAAGAAAAGAGCGGGCGAAAGCCCGCTCTTCCCTGATCAAAGATCTAGGTGACCTTAGAAGGACATCGACAGACCCAGCGAGTACATGTTGATCGGATCGTCGCCCGAAACACCTACGTTGTCCACGGTCTGCTCGCCGAAGCCAGCCTGCAGAACCAGGCCACCGCCGAGGTCGTAGTTTGCCGCCAGACCGAAGCCTTTGTCGGTCGAAACGCCGTCGGTGTGGATCTCACCGTAGTTTGCACCCAGCGACAGAGCGTCCATGGTGTAAACTGCTGCGATGTTGTAGCGAACCGCGATGGGGTCAACTGCGCCATCGATGTTGGTCGCGCCTTCACCGTAGTTTGCAACTACGTCAACTGCACCGAAGGTGGTTGCGGCCGAAACCATCCAGCCTTCCTGGTTTACACCAGTGTTGCTTTCGCCGCCCTGGAAACCAGCACCGAAGTCGAAGCCTGCAACCGAGTAAGTCGCGCCGAAGCCCCAAACGGTGTCGTTAACACCGGTGTCGTCGGTTTCAGCCGACAGCGACAGGCCGAAGCCAGCGATCGAGTAGTCGTAACGAGCAACCTGGCCGTCCAGCAGGCCGTCCATGAACGCTGCGCTCTTGACCGAGTAGGTGGTCGATGCGTCTGCGATGTCACCGATCAGGTCGGTTTCAGCAACTGCTTTATCCAGAGCGCCGTCGGTGTCGCCCATGGTCAGGGTGCCGAAGTCGCCCGAGATGAATACTGCTTCGGGGCCACCGTTGGTGTTCGCGAAACCGCCTTCTTCGTCCAGGTCGATGGTCGCACCGAAGGTGATACCGTTGTCCGACTCGCCCGACAGGGTGAAGGTGACGTCGATGTCGGTGTGGAACTGGTCAGCGAAGTTGGTGTCGTTGTTGTTGCCAGCAACGTTGGTGATACCCTGATCGCCGCCGATGATACCCATTTCTGCCGAGCCCGAGAGGCTCACTTCTGCCGAGGCGATGCCTGCGGTTGCGATCAGCGCGGTGGTCGCGAAAAGAACGTTTTTCATTTTTTCCCTCATGTGTCGTAAGGCACGTACCAATCCGGTGTACCGGTTTTGATGAAGTTTGAATGCACCCAACGACCCCCTTGTTGCAAGTCAACGATGGCACCCCTTGGCAACAAACAGTTAAGTGATGCTCATTTGCCACAAGAGAATTTCCGGAGCGTTTCCACAGTCTTTCGATGATCAGACGCGCACGAATTGCGGCCCCTTATAGTACAAGAAACAAAAGCTGCCTTGTCGGCAGGGATCAGGACCGCTAAGCAGCTAAAGTGACTTTTCGACTTTTTAGGAGAGCCCGCATGACCCGCGCGACGGCCCGTATTGTTCTACTCTCACTTGCGATGGCGACAGGCCTGACCGGATGCGGGAAATTTGCTTCCGAGAAGTCGGCACAGCAAGCCCGTGAGGATTTCTTCGAAGAACAAGAAGTCGAAACTGACCGCACCAAGATTTTCAGCATGTTTATCAAGCCAGACCGCGAAGAGGTTGGCGAGGTTAACAGGTACCTCTGGAATGCGTCACTCGAAGTTCTGAATTTCCTGCCTGTCGAAACCATTGACCCGTTCTCGGGTGTTGTCTCGACCGGCTACGGTACGCCTCCGGGTGGCGGTCGCGCATATCGCGCGACTGTTTACGTCACCGACAGTGCACTTGATGCCCGCTCGCTGAACGTAGCACTCCAATCGCGGGGCGGTCCGGTCAGCATCGACACCCAGCGCGCAGTCGAGGATGCGATTCTTACCCGTGCACGCCAGCTGCGAGTTGCTGATCTGGGCATGTAAGCCCTTTGCGAACACCGGTGAATGAAAAGGGGCCCGCGGGCCCCTTTGTTATGTCTGCTATTCCCGCGCCTTTAATCTTGGGGATCGATTCTGGGTCGGGCGATCAAATTCTCGATCCAGTTCAGCTGATTGGGCATGCACACAGATTTCAGATCGTACTTGGAAACCGCCAACTCCCGCGCAGCCTTGCCCATCCGCGCCGCCAGTTCCTTGTCGTCCAGAACGGTGCACACACGGTCAACCAGTCCATCTTTGTCAAAGAAATCGACGAGGAGGCCGTTCTGCCCATCGACCAGAACTTCGGTCACAGGGGCCACATCGTTGGCAACGATCGGCGCTTCGCTCGCCATCGCCTCGATCATCGACCACGACAGAACAAACGGATACGTTAGATACACGTGCGCGCTCGTGACCTGAAGCATGGTCAGGAACTTGTCGTAGGGGATCTTGCCCAAGAAGTGGACGCGCGCCCAATCCTCGTCCGAGATCTGATCGCGCACTTCGTCAATGAATATCTGCTTCCACGTCTGTCCCCGCGGCGCGGCGGCCCCGTAGCTAACACCATCGCCGCCCACGATCAGAACCGTCGCGTTCGGGCGCCGCTTCAGGAGCTCTGGCAGAGCCCGCATAAAGATGTGGTAGCCGCGATACGGCTCGAGGTTACGATTCACAAAGGTGATCACCTCGTCCTCTTTGGTGAGCGACAGCCCCGCAATCTCGAGACGCGCCTCCGGATTGGGACGCACATTGTTCGTGTCGATCCCGTCATGAGAGATCGTGATCTTGGACTTCAAAGAATCCGGATAGCTCGACAGCTGGAATTTCGTCGGGCAAATGCCCGCATCCATGATCTCGTGGTGTAGACGGTTGTTCAGGTTCTTCATCCGGATTCGCAGCGGCTCTGTCGCGACTTCGCGCACAGGGAATTCAGGATCGAAGTTCATCCCGCCATCCACGGACTGATAATACAGCTCACAAAACAGGCCGAGTCGGGCGTCAGGCCACACGTCCTTCATGAACAGCGACTCGCCCCAACCGGGGTGTGCAATCACGGCGACAGGGTTGAACCCTTGCTTTTTCAGATCAACAGCCGCGCGATAGGCGCCCTCGGCGCGGTGCAGCTTGGTGTCCATATCCAAGAGCCAACTGTGCACCTGCTGCGCTTTGGGGGCTTTGATCTGGTAGGGGACAACCGTCACACCTTCCCACTTCTTGACGCCATCGACCCGCGGGGTCAGCGCCAACACCCGATGTCCCTGAGCGGCAAGCGCCGGAGCCAAATGCTTGAACTGTCCGGGGAAGTTGTTGTGAATAAAAAGAATGTCCATAAAATAATCACTTCCACAAATCTGCCGCCCCAAGAGATAGTCAGAAGGCACGCGCCTTCACAACGGTAAATCAGTAAAAAAACAGGCTGCCTCTGGACCAAAAGGCCGCACAAGCCTATCACCCCGCGCAAGTATTGCATGATCGGGGACCACGAGATGTCGCGCTATTCCGCCAACGAGATCGAAGCCAAATGGCAAAAGGCCTGGGACGAGGCCGGAGTTTTCACCGCGGAACGCAGTGACGACAAGCCCAAGTACTATGTGCTCGAGATGTTCCCCTATCCGTCGGGCCGCATCCACATGGGCCACGTCCGCAATTACACCATGGGCGACGTGATCGCGCGCTACAAGCTGTCGACTGGCCATAACGTGCTGCACCCCATGGGATTTGACGCATTCGGGATGCCTGCGGAAAACGCAGCGATGAAATCGGGTGGTCACCCCAAGGACTGGACCTATGGCAACATCGACGAGATGGTCAGCCAGATGAAGCCCATGGGCTGGTCGCTGGACTGGAACCGCATGTTCGCAACCTGCGATGTCGAATACTACGGCCAGCAGCAGGCGCTGTTCCTTGATATGCTGGAAGCCGGTCTGGTCTACCGCAAGAACGCTGTCGTGAACTGGGACCCGGTCGACATGACCGTTCTGGCGAACGAACAGGTGGAAAACGGCCGCGGCTGGCGTTCTGGTGCTTTGGTCGAGCGCCGCGAGCTGACTCAATGGTTCTTTAAGATCAGCGATTACTCGGACGAACTTCTGTCCGCGCTGGACACGCTGGACAACTGGCCCGCCAAGGTGAAAACCATGCAGGCGAACTGGATCGGCAAATCGCGCGGTCTGCAGTTTGCCTTCTCGACCGTGGACGCGCCCGACGGGTTCGACCGCATTGAGGTCTACACCACCCGCCCCGACACGCTGATGGGCGCCAGCTTTATGGGCATCTCGCCTGATCACCCGCTGGCCAAGCAACTCGAGCAGACCAACCCCGAGATCGCGGCGTTCTGCGCGGACTGCCGCCGCATGGGCACGACCGAAGAAGAGCTGGAAAAGGCCGAGAAGAAGGGCTTTGACACCGGCCTGACCGTGCGCCACCCCTTCGACACCTCGTGGGAGTTGCCGATCTACATCGCGAACTTCATCCTGATGGATTACGGCACCGGCGCGATCTTTGGTTGCCCCGCCCATGACCAGCGGGACTTTGAATTCGCCACCAAGTATGGCCTGCCTATCGCCCCTGTTTTCGTGTCTGCGGACGTGGAAGCGGACGGTGCAGATGAGTATTTCAAGCAAAAAGAAGAGGCCTTCGTCCCGATGAAGTCGGAGACCGTCCGCTACATTCGCGGGTTCTGCGGCGCCGAGCTGCAAACCGGCGAAGATGCCGTCGCCGCCGCGATCGACTTCTGCGAATCTCAAGGCGTCGGCCACGGGGTGACCAAGTTCCGTCTGCGCGACTGGGGGCTGTCCCGTCAGCGCTATTGGGGCTGCCCGATTCCCGTAGTGCATTGTGAGGCTTGCGGTGTTGTTCCCGAGAAGAAAGAGAACCTGCCGGTCAAACTGCCCGACGATGTAACGTTTGACGTGCCCGGCAACCCGCTGGACCGTCACCCCACATGGCGCAACTGTGACTGTCCGTCCTGTGGTGCGCCCGCGCGCCGCGAGACCGACACCATGGACACCTTTGTGGACAGCTCGTGGTACTTTGCCCGCTTTACCGCGCCGCGCGCCGCCACCCCGACCGATGCGGCCGAGGCCGAGTACTGGATGAACGTCGACCAGTATATCGGCGGCATCGAGCACGCGATTCTTCACCTGCTGTATTCGCGCTTCTTTGCCCGCGCGATGAACATCACCGGCCACCTGCCCGAAAAGTCCAAAGAGCCGTTTAACGCTCTGTTCACCCAAGGCATGGTGACCCACGCAATCTACAAGACCGAGGACGCCGATGGCCGCCCCGTCTACCACTACCCCGAAGAAGTGGAGACCAAGGACGGCAAGGTCGTGCTGAAAGACACCGGCGCCGAGGTCGAGGTTGTTCCTTCGGCCAAGATGTCGAAGTCCAAGAACAACGTGGTCGATCCCTTGGCGATCATCGACACCTATGGTGCGGACACCGCCCGTTGGTTCATGCTGTCTGACAGCCCGCCCGAGCGTGACGTGGAATGGACCGCATCGGGCGCCGAAGCGACCTATAAGCACCTGAGCCGCGTCTGGCGCATCGCCACCGATGCCGCAGCAGACGAGACTGCCGCGAACGATCAGGACAAAGCCCTGCTGCGCGAGATGCACAAGGCGATCCATGATGTGACCGCGGGCGTAGAAAGCTTTGGCTTCAACGCCTCGATCGCGAAACTCTATGGCTTCACCAACACGCTGGCGAAATCCAAGGCTGGCGGTGATGCGAAGCGCGAAGCGACCAAGATCCTTGCGCAACTGATGTCGCCCATCACCCCCCACTTGGCCGAGGAAATCTGGTCCCTGCTCGGGGGCACGGGTCTGATCGCGCAGGCCGACTGGCCGCAGGCGGACGAATCGATGCTGGTTGAAGACGAGGTGACCTTGCCCATCCAGATCAACGGCAAGCGCCGTGGGGAAATCACTGTCCCCAAAGATCTGGCAAAGGAAGAGGTTGAAAAGCTGGCCCTCGCACACGAAGCTGTTGTGCGTGCGCTTGATGGAAACGCACCGAAAAAGCTGATTGTTGTGCCGGGACGGATCGTCAATGTCGTCGTTTAACCTGACCCGCCGCGCCTTCGCCCTTGGCGCGGCAATGACCCTTGCTCTGGCCGGATGCGGTTTGAAACCGTCTCTGGCGCCGGGCGGGGCTGCGCAGTCGCTGTTCGGGCGGCTGCGGGCACGTGACCCCGAGAACCGCACAGAATACCTGTTCGTGCGCCGGTTCGAGGAACGCGTTGGCCTGACCACGTCGGGCGATCTGGTGCTGGTCTATGATCTGGAGTTCTCGCGTACGGCCCAAGGCATCACGTCCGACCAGATCACCAGCCGCTTTATGTTGTCGGGCAAGGCGACCTATTCCGTCCGCCGCGCGGGCAGCGAGGCGTCCTTGGCCCACGGGTCTGTCACGGCTTTTACCGGCTATTCGGCCACCGGCTCGACTGTTGCGACTCAGGCCGCCCAAGCGGATGCGGCGGAACGACTGGCCACCCAGCTTGCTGATCTGGTCGTCGCCCGCCTGACGGCAGAGGCCACGCGCCTGCAATGAAGCTGTCTCCGCGCGACGCCAGCAGCTATATCGCGCGCCCTGACCCAGGGAGGCCGGGGATCTTGCTCTACGGCGCTGACCCCATGCGGGTCGCCGACCGGCGGCAAAAGATCGTCTCCAATCTGATTGGCCCCGAAGGCGAGGCCGAAATGCGCCTGAACCGCGTCCAAGGCGCGGAGGTGCGCAAAGACGGCGCGCTCTTGTTCGACGCATTGAAAGAACAGGGATTTTTCCCCGGCCAACGCTGCGTGTTCGTCGAAGATGCGACCGACGCCTGCGCCAAACCCATCGCCGCCGCACTCGAAGGCTGGCGTCCGGGCGATGCTGTTCTGGTCGTCTCGGCAGGGCAACTCGCTGCCAAATCCGCCCTGCGCAAAGTCTTTGAAAGCCACCCGCAGGCCTATGCCCTTGGCATCTACAACGACCCACCGGGCCGAGATGAGATTGAGGGGATTGTGCGGGAATCGGGCCTAGCGATGCCCGACCGCGATGCGATGGACGGGCTTGTCGCGCTGGCCCAAACGCTGGAACCCGGCGATTTCCGCCAGACGGTGCAGAAGCTGGCGCTCTACAAATATGGCGACACTTCGCCCGTCACCGCCGAGGATATCACCGCCTGCGCCCCCGCCTCGACCGAGGCCGCGATTGATGACGTGCTCGATATCGTGTCGGACGGCAGCCCGCAAAAGCTTGGCCCCGTCATGCGGCGGCTCGAAGCCCAAGGCACCAAGCCGACCGAGCTGATGATCTTTGCCCTGCGGCATTTCAAAACCCTGCATGCCGTGGCCTCCGCACCAGGCGGCCCTTCTGCTGGCATCGCTGCGCTCCGTCCTCCCGTTTTCGGGCCCCGCCGCTCGAAACTGGAACGTCAGGCCGGCCGCTGGCCCAGCCTGAAACTGCAAACCGCCATCGGGCTTTTGGTGGAAACCGACCTCAAACTGCGCTCGGCGGGGCAAACCGCCCCCGACATGGCGCTGGTCGAACGCGCGCTCCTGCGCCTGACGATGCTGGGAAACAGCCGTTAATACCGCGCGGCGGCCAGTCCCGCCCAGCGCCCACTGGCCAGACACGCGGTCAGCAGATAGCCCCCCGTCGGGGCCTCCCAGTCCAGCATCTCGCCGCAGGCAAAGACACCGGGCCGCTCCCGCAGCATCAGATTCCCATCCAGCGCACTGAACCGCAGCCCGCCCGCAACCGAAATCGCCTCGTCCAGCGGACGCGGCCCCGCCAATGCCAAAGGCAACCCCTTCAGCACCGGCGCCAGATCATCAGGCGAAGGCCGCGCGAATTCCTGCACCAGAGCCACCTTCACCGCAGGCATCGACAACGTCTTGCGCAGCCGGTTGGCCAACGAATCCTTCGCCTTGCCCCGCGCCAAACGCTTGCGCGCCTCGTCCACGGACAAATGCGGCAGCAGGTCCACGCGCAGGTCCGCCCCCTCTCGAACCGCCCGCGAAACAGCGTAAATCCCGCCGCCCTCGACCCCACGGGCCGACACAACGAATTCCCCGCGCTCCACCTGATCTCCGGCGATCAGGGCGACATCCTTCACCGGCTCACCGAAATGCTTGACCATATGCTCGGACCAATCGACCAGAAACCCCATGTTCGCGGGCTGAAACGAGGCCACATCGCCCACATACTCCGCCCAAGCGCCATCGGACCCCAGCCGCGCCCAGCTCGCTCCGCCGCACGCCAATACAGTCACGCCAGCCCGCAAAACAACACGCCCATCAGGCCCATCGACCAACACGTCATCGCCGTCCCAACCGGCCCAGCGTTGCCGCACGCGCACCTCGACGCCATAGCCCTCCAGCCGCCGCAACCAACTGCGCAACAAGGGCGAGGCCTTCATCACCTTCGGAAACACCCGCCCCGAACTGCCCACGAACAAGGGCACGCCCAGATCTTCGGCCCAGCCCATCACCTCGACCGGCCCAAAGTCGCGCAACGCCGGAACCAAAGGCTCCACCCCCGCCCCATAGGCCGCCACAAACGCCGACATATCCTGGTCCTTGGTGATGTTCAGGCCCGACTTACCCGCCATCAGGAATTTGCGCGCCACGCTCGGCTTGGCCTCCAGAACAACCACGCGCCGCCCCTCGGCGCCCAGCATTTCGGCCGCCATCAGCCCAGCGGGTCCCGCGCCGATCACCAGCGCATCCACAACCTCGACCATGCCAGCCCCCTTGTTCCGAACAGAATTCGCGCCATGATTACCCACCGAGGCCCCGATGACACAAGAGCACCCCGATCCGAACTGCCCCCTTTGCGACCGCCCGATCCCGCCGGGCGTCCCGCAAAGCTTGCACCACCTGATCCCGCGCCTGCGCGGCGGCAAAGGTGGCCCGACCATCCTGATCCACCACATCTGCCACAAAGAAATCCACGCCGCGATAAGCGAAACAGAGCTCGCGCGCCACTACAACACGCCCGAATCCCTGCGCGGTCATCCGCAGCTGGCCAAATTCTTTGCATGGGTCGCCAAACGCCCGCCCGACTTCATCTCGAAATCCAAAGGCGGCCGCCGCAAACGCTAATCTTCAGCTTGGGTAAAATACCCCGGGGGTGAATTGGCCATCGGCCAAGAGGGGGCAGCACCCCCTGCATCACTCGTCCAAGGACAACGTCCCCAGATGGGTCTCGCCCCGCTCGCGGGCCAGTGCCATCTGCTTCTGCCGCTCGCGGAACCGCGCCTTGTCCGCATCAGTCGTCTCGTCCACGCACTGATGACAGCTCACACCCACCTCATATTCAGGACGGTCCTTGTCCTCTGGCAGGATGGGGCGGCGACAGGCGTGGCACAACTCGTGCGGCCCTTCCTTCAGCCCGTGGCCCACGGACACGCGCCCGTCGAACACAAAGCATTCACCTTCCCACGTGCTCTCTTCTTCGGGCATCTCTTCGAGGTACCGTAGAATCCCACCTTTTAGGTGGTACACCTCGGGCACGCCCTGCTGCAGCAGGAAATTCGTCGACTTCTCGCAGCGGATGCCACCAGTGCAGAACATCGCAACGCGCTTGTTGTGAAAGCGGTCCTTGTTCTCTTCCCACCACTGGGGGAATTCACGAAAGGACTTGGTCATCGGATCGACCGCGCCCTCGAACGTGCCGATCGCCACCTCGTAATCATTGCGGGTGTCGATGGTCACCACATCGGGGCTGCGGATCAGCTCGTTCCATTCCTCGGGCTCCACGTAGTTGCCCACATGGGCCGTGGGGTCCACGTCGGGCTGGCCCATGGTTACGATCTCTTTCTTCAACCGCACCTTCATGCGGGGAAAGGGTGCCTTCTCGGCCGTTGCCTCTTTCCACTCCAGCCCCGCGCAGCCCGGCAGGCTACGGATATGGGCCAGCACAGCGTCCAGACCCGCCCGCGGACCGGCGATGGTGCCATTGATCCCCTCGCGCGCGAGCAAGAGCGAGCCTTTGACATCCCCCGCATCACAGACAGCCTTCAAGGGCCCCTGAATGCCAGCAGGATCGTCGAAACGGGTGAATTGGTAGAGAGCAGCAATATAATACATGGCCGATGCACTTATTCCCCTCGCCGAATGCGATCAAGAGGCATGATTGACGCCGCCCCGCCCGCACCCTAGCGTAGACTCAGATGGGATGAAAAAATCACAATGCAGTACGCAGATACGGCTCTGATGGTCATAGACGTGCAGAACGACTTCTGCACTGGCGGTGCGCTCGCCGTCCCCGACGGCGAGGCCGTCGTTCCCCTGATCAACGCAATGCTGCCCGACTACGGGGCCTGTATCTTGACCCAAGACTGGCATCCCGCAGGACACAGCTCTTTTGCCAGCCAGCACGCGGGCAAAGAGCCCTTCGGAACCGTAGAGATGTCTTACGGCACCCAAGTCTTGTGGCCAGATCATTGTGTTCAGGGCACCCAAGGCGCTGAATTTCACGCCGATTTGCAAACGGACGCCGCGAACATGATCATTCGCAAAGGCTTCCGCCGCGACATCGACAGCTACTCAGCGTTTTTCGAGAATGACAGGACCACGCCGACTGGCCTAACGGGTTACTTACGCACGATAAATGTGCAAAAGGTCACGTTAGCCGGACTCGCAACTGATTTTTGCGTGGCGTATTCGGCTCTCGACGCAGCCCGTCTGGGATTTGATGTCACAGTAGACCTGCGGGCCTGCCGTGCCATTGATCTGGAAGGGTCTTTGGAACATGCGCTTTCCCAGATGGCGCAGAATTCCGTTCGGGTTGTGGACTAAAGGATCGACGTCCACAGTTCTTTTACAAGGTGCTTGGGTGTAGGTCCTGCCGCAAAGAGACCGAATGCAATGAGTGACGCCACCGCGCCGCAAGATCAAAACAAAAAGCTCTCGGCCAAAGAGGGCAAGTTCCGCGGCTATGTCGGCGGACGGCTTGACCTCATGTATGTGCGTCTGGTCGTCGGCTCACTTGGGGCGCTGATCCTGTACTTCCCGTACTCTTGGTACCTGACCGCCGTCGCCGTGGTCGCGGTATGTATGGCAGAGGCGCTGGACACCATCTCGCTCAACCAATCGCTCAAGCGTCTGGACAAGGGCGGGCCCCTGACACCGGAACTGCGGTTCAGCACCGTTACCGCCGGTTTTCAGGCCGTGCTCTTTTCTGCGGTCGTGATTGGCGCTGCGGCGCTGCAGCCCAATGAAACCGTCGACATGTTCGTCATCTGCTACCTGTTCGCAGCGGTGATGAACGCAGGGGCCCTTCTTTATTACAACCCGCCCGCCATTTTCGTCCGTCTGCTAATCTACGGCTGCGCTCTGATCCTGATCCTGTCCGTACGCTGGATGACAATCGGGGCCTCGCCGCAACTGGCATACGAAACGCTGGCGTCGCTCCTTTTGGCCTACGTCGCCTATCGGCTCATTGATTTTACCGACGGCAGCTTCCGTCAACAGGACGAGGACCGCAGCGCAGCGGAAACGGCCCAAGCCTCTTTGCGCAAGGCAAACCAGCAGCTCGTGAACAACGAAAAGTACCTGCAGCAGCTGGCCGCCGTGGCTGAAAACGCGAATGACTCGGTGATCGTCTTCGACAAAACCGGTCGCATCACGTGGGTGAACGACGCCTTTACCCGCCTGACCGGCTACACCCTGAACGAGGCCACGGGCCGCCGCCCCATCGGCTTGCTCAAAGGGCCACTCACATCCCCCGAAGCCCTTGCCAAGCTCGAGCACGCTGGCGCCACCCATTCACCCCTGCGGATCGAATTGCAGAACTACACCAAATCCGGCGATCCGATCTGGGTCGAAACCAACCTCGTGCCCTTGCCCGACACCGCGCAGAACGCGGGCGGCATGATCGCGATCGAGCGCAACATCACCCACTCCAAGGCGCGCGAAACCGAGTTGGCCGAAGCCATGCTCAAAGCCGAACGCAACGAGCGGGCCAAGACCGAATTCCTTGCCACCACCAGCCACGAAATCCGGACCCCGATGAACAGCATCGTCGGCCTCGCGGATCTGTTGGCCGAACAGGACCTTTCGGACCAGTCGCGCCAATATGTGGCCGCCCTTCAGGACACCGCCGAGTCTCTGGTGCGGATCGTGAACGACATCCTCGACCTGTCAAAACTCGAAGCAGGCAAGCTCAAGATCACCCCGAATGTGTTCGAGCTGAAAGAGTTCTTTGACAAACTCGACGGTCTGCTGCGCCCGCGCGCAGAGGCCAAGGGCCTGTCCTTCTCGATCGACCTGCCCGACGATCTGCCCATGATCTACGCCGACGAAGGGCGCATCCGCCAGATTCTGGTGAACGTGATTGACAACGCCATCAAGTTCACCCCAACCGGCGGTGTCACCATCTCGGTCCAAGGCTCTCGCATCGCCAACACTTGCCGCTTTGCCGTGGACGTGACGGACAGCGGGATCGGCATCTCGGAAGACGGCATGCGCCGCCTGTTTGGCTACTACGCGCAGGCCGAAGACACGACCGCGCAGGACTTCGGCGGCACCGGCCTCGGCCTTGCCATCTCGCGCCAACTGGCCCGCGAGATGGGCGGCGACCTGACCGCCGTCTCTCACGAGGGCCAAGGCTCCTGCTTCTCGCTCTTCTTGCCCGTGCCCTGCGCCACCCGCCGCACGATCGAAGAACTGCCCACCGCCGAACCCCCCGCCCCTGCGCCAGAGGATCTGACCGGCCGCACCGTGCTAGTGGCCGAGGACAACGCCACCAACCGTATGCTCATGAGCAAATTCCTCGAAAAATGCGGGGCAGAGATCCTCTTTGCCGTAGATGGACAGCAAGCGATCGACACCACGACTGCCGCCCATCCCGACCTGATCCTAATGGACATGCAGATGCCCGGTGTCGACGGGATCGAGGCGACCCGCCGCATCCGCACGCTCGACCTGCCCCAGCCCTACATCATCGCCCTGACGGCCAACGCCCAAAAGGACGACCGCGATTCCTGCATCGCAGCGGGCATGGACGATTTCATGACCAAACCCGTGCGCAAGGTCCAACTGCTCGAGACCTTGCATCAGGTCCTGTCCGAACGCCCCGCTGTGGAAAAACCACTTTCATAACAAGGCGCGCCTAGCGTACACCTGTCCTGTTACCGCGAACGCAAGGGATCCGTACCATGGACATCGCCACCCGCGTCTATAACCACAAGTGGAAGATCGACCCCATCGTCCGGTCCCTGATCGACACCGATTTCTACAAACTGCTGATGTGCCAATCGGTGTTCCGCAACAAACCGGACACCCGCGTCGCCTTTAGCCTGATCAACCGCAGCAAAACCGTCCGCCTTGCCGAACTGATTGACGAGGGCGAGCTGCGCGAGCAACTGGACCACATCCGCAGCCTATCGCTATCCCGCGGCGAATCCACATGGCTGCGCGGCAACACCTTCTACGGCAAACGCCAGATGTTCCGCCCCGACTTCATGGAGTGGTTCGAAAACCTGCGCCTGCCCCCCTATCACCTCGAGAAAATCGACGGTCAGTACGAGCTGACCTTCGAAGGGTCGTGGCCCGAGGTCATGCTCTGGGAAATCCCCGCCCTCGCCGTGCTGATGGAGCTACGCGGCCGCGCTGTCCTGAATGAAATGGGCCGCTTTGAACTGCAGGTCCTCTATGCCCGCGCCATGACCCAGATGTGGGAAAAGGTGCAGCGCCTGCGCACCATCGACGGCCTGAAAATCGCGGACTTCGGCACCCGCCGCCGCCATTCCTTTCTCTGGCAGGACTGGTGCGTCCAAGCCATGATGGAAGGGCTGGGGGACAAATTCACCGGCACGTCCAACTGCCTCATCGCCATGAAACGCGAGGTCGAGGCGATCGGCACCAACGCCCACGAACTGCCCATGGTCTACGCCGCGCTGGCCGAAACCGACGCCGAACTGGCGCAGGCCCCCTATCAGGTGCTGGCCGACTGGCACGAAGAGCATTCGGGCAACCTGCGCATCATCCTGCCCGACACCTACGGGACCGAAGGCTTCCTGAAACGCGCACCCGATTGGCTGGCCGGCTGGACCGGCATCCGCATCGACAGCGGCGATCCGGCCTCTGGCGCCGAAACCGCCATCCGCTGGTGGCAGGACCGCGGCGAGGATCCCACCCAAAAACTGGTGATCTTCTCGGATGGCCTCGACGTGGACCAGATCGAAGCCCTCTCCGCCCAATTCGCCGGCCGCGTCCGCGTCAGCTTTGGCTGGGGCACACTCCTGACCAACGATTTCCGAGGTCTGGCCCCCGACGACGCCCTCGCCCCGTTCTCATTGGTGTGCAAAGCCGTCAGCGCCAACGGCCGCCCGACGGTCAAACTCTCGGACAACCCCGAAAAAGCGATGGGCCCCAAGGCCGAAATCGAGCGCTATAAGCGCGTATTCGGCGTTGGGGAGCAAGAGAGACGGGAGGTTGTGGTTTAGTGGGTTCACCAAAAAACCAAACTATTGATGGAACCATAGAAATCGACATCTCTTTTTCCTGCCCAACATGCAGCAAAAACGTCTCTGAGAATTGCACCACAAGGAGACCCAATTGGGAAGCACTTGAAGAAGACCCAGATTTCGAGCAGGACACCGAAGGCACAACGATCTGTCGAAGTTGCCATAGAAATTTTTTGGTCAACTTCAGACATAAGAGCGGTCGTTGCGTCGCATCTTTAATTAATGCGCCTTATGTAATCGTCACTTCAAGCACACCAATTTGGGTACCAAAGCCACCAGACGATATCACCCCTGAAGATGACGCCGATCCATATCAATCATTTAAGTATGCCTTTGAGGAAATTAGAGAAGAAGTTTTGAAGTTAGGAAATAGCATCGGAGACGAGTTATTAAACCGAATGCTCTTCACTCAAATTATTGGCGTGATGGAGGCATATTTCTCAGATGTAATTTCCAACACCATTAAATCCAACAAAATTTACCTAAAGCTGTTCATTCAGAAAGATAGAGAACTCTGCAAAGAAAAACTCAGCCTCACTGAGGTTTTTGACGACCCCGACATAATCAACAAAAAGATAAATCAAAGAATTGAAGCCATATCGTTTCACAACATCGAACATGTAGATACGATTTTCAAACACCTCTTCGAAGAAAAACTGCTACAAAAAAGTGGCAACACTAAAGAACTAAAGCACGCCATTCAGCTTCGTCACGATTGCGTGCACCGAAATGGGCGGGACAAAAGTGGCAACACTTTAAGAGTATTTAAACGAACTTATCTCTTACAGATCATGGAGACTATTGAGCGCTTTGTTGCTCAGGCCGACGTGATCATTGAAAAAAGTAGGATGTCTCAGACATGGGACTTCGATGACGAAGTTCCGTTTTAATCCACCTTGCCGCGCAGCGCCTTAACCTCCCCCCGCTGCTTCTTCGCGTCGAGGCGGCGGCGGACAGAGCCTTTGGTGGGCTTGGTGGGGATGCGGCGTTTGGGGACTTCCAGTGATTTCAGGATCAGTTCGACCAGCCGTTCGCGGGCGATCTCGCGGTTGCGGGCCTGACTGCGGGTGTCCTCGACCCGCAGGATCAGCGCCCCGTCCAAAGTCCAGCGGCGCCCAGCCAGTTTCTTGAGCCGTCGTTTGACCGCATCAGTCAGCGCGGGGCTGCGCTCGGCCTCGAACCGCAGTTCGACCGCCGTTGACACCTTGTTCACATTCTGGCCGCCGGGGCCGGAGCTGCGGGTGAACTGCTCGGTCAGTTCCCAGTCCTGAATTGTGATCTTGTCGTTTACACGCAGCACGGGTGCCCTCCGAACGTCATGACGTTTGCCATACGCAAACCATACGTGGGCCAGACGTGCAATTTGACAATGAAAAAGGGCCGCCGTGAAGCACTACGGTGGCCCTTCCGAAAGTTGCAGGAGGCGGGCGGTTAGGCCGACGCCAATCCGGTGAGTTTAGCGCCCAAGGGCTGCCCTAGACGAAAAACCCTCCGATTGTCCCGACACCTCGCTCCAATACCTTTCTCGACACTGGACCACCTCCTTTCAATATGTTGCTCCTATGGAAAAAGGTGGCACAGTTTCTTGTGATGTCAAAAAGAATTATTGGGTAGTCGCGTTCAACTTTCCGGTAATGATGCGAAACGGAACGAGAGCGATCAAAGCGACAGCAATTTTGACCATCCAGTCAGCCACCGCGAGCGTGATCCACAGGGGCTGGTCCGGCCCAACCGTCATAAAAGGCATAGAATCCAACGCCCAAGCGGTCGCTGCGTCCGAATCTGCCCCAAAACTGATCTGCGCCGAAAACGCGACGGTGAAAAACAGGGCCGTGTCGATCACAGAGCCCACAACGGTCGACGCCAGCGGCGCTTTCCACCAAACGCCCCTGCGCAAACGGTCGAACACCGCAATGTCCAGAAGTTGAGCGGTCAGGAAAGCAAAGCCCGATGCAACGCCGATCCGCAGGGGCACGGCGGGACCGAACTCTAGCATAACCTGGCTGCCAATCAGCGAGCATATGATGCCCGTGACAAAGCCAACCAGCACGACTTTGCGCGCCTCAGCGGCGCCGTAGATACGGTTCATCAGGTCGGTCACCAGAAACGCGATGGGATAGGTAAACGCGCCCCAAGTCAGCAGACCATCGAGGATCAGGAATTGAACAAGGATATTCGAGGCAACCACCACGGCTGCCATGGCGATCACGCCAGGAAGGATACGGTTCATGATGTCGGTCCGTTTTTTGTCGAAGGTGACGGCAACTCGCGCCCACACAGGGGCGAACGGACCGCGCATAAGGGGAGTCGCCCCCTTATGGCAAGCTCCCCTTTTGGTTAACGGATGGTTAACGTGGCGAGAGGATGGCCGCGCATTGCTGCGGCAGGTCCGCGACTTGGATCAGACGGCGCGGCTTGGGTTTGGGCGCATTCGGGTCCGGCGGCGGCGGGTTGATGATGTTGTTCACCCACTGCTGCGCATCATCACAGCCGTCCCCAGCTGGCGGCGGATCTTGGTTCACACAGCCGCTCATGCCCGCAGGACAGCTGAGGCGGACGTGGAAGTGGTAGTGATGGCCCCACCACGGACGCACTTTGCGCAGCCAGCTACGATCGCCCTTTTCGGCGTTGCAAATGGCCACCTTGGCCCCGGGGAAGACAAAGATGCGCGCGGTACGCGGGTCTTTGGCGGCGGCCTTGATCACCTCCATATGCTGGGGGGTCCAGTTGCTGTTGGTGTAGGCCCCGTTGGCGCGACGCATGGAGATTGAGGAAATGCTCTCGCGCTCGGCAACGCTCAGGTCCAGCCGCTTGGGCGGCAGCATCCAGATGTCGGCGTCCAGCCCCATCTGGTGGCTCGCATGGCCTGTCAGCATGGGGCCCCCACGCGGCTGGCTCATATCGCCGATATAGATGCCTTCCCAACCGGGTTGGCGGGCGGCCTTGGCGCTCAGGGTTTTTAGGAAGTCGACCAGTTCGGGGTGTCCCCAGTTCCGGTTCCGCGACAGGCGCATGGCCTGCCACGTGGGACCGGTTTCGGCCAGTTGCTCGGCGCCGGACACGCAGCCTTTGGCATAAGAGCCAAAGGCGAACGAGGGATGGGGCGAGCCTGTCTTTTCCGCGCCAAAGGCGAATTTCGCCGTCTGGTTCAGATCGACCCCGGGCGCGGGACCGCCAGAAAAGGCGATCGACTGCACGCGCGCCGACGCGGAGGGCGTCGGGACGTCGCCCGACTCTCCGCAAGCGGCGAGTGCAAAAAGGAGTGCGAAACTTAAGAGGCGTTTGACCATGATGCTGGATCTCCGTCTTTCGCTACAAAGCGTATCAGGAAGAGACCCGCGAGAAAAAGAACAATCAGAGGGGTTACCCCAATTTGCTGGCTACCCGTTAATAGGGTTACCGCCCCGATCAGCATGGGCGCAAGGAAACTGGTCGCCTTGCCCGCCAGTGCATACAGGCCAAATGCCTCGGTCATGCGGGCCGGATTGGCCTGACGCACCAGCATTGTCCGGCTTGCCGATTGCAGCACGCCGCCAGCCGCCCCGATCAGCGCCCCGACAAAGAAGAACGCGATATCCGGCAGCTTTGACCCTTCGGGCACGGGGACCAGCAAGACCGTTTCACGTGAAATCAGAACCGTCAGAACAGAGGCCAACAGCAGGAACAGGATCGACGTGACAATCACGGGCCGCGGTCCGAACCGCACGTCCAGCCGTCCACCCAGCCAAGAGAACAGCGCGCCAGAGATGATCGCCAACAAGCCAAAGA
Source organism: Donghicola sp. (assembly GCF_025210255.1). Classification (NCBI taxonomy): domain Bacteria; kingdom Pseudomonadati; phylum Pseudomonadota; class Alphaproteobacteria; order Rhodobacterales; family Roseobacteraceae; genus Donghicola; species Donghicola sp. Next base: position 106,265 of record NZ_JAOARZ010000029.1, read on the forward strand.
TACCGGTTTGCTGGACGCTCCAGTCCAGAACGCCCGCCGCATAGATGCCGCCAAACACGTACATCCCGTTCAAAGCGTCCCGATACAGCATGGACGAGGCCAAATAAGCGGTCAGCGACGGATGCTTGGGCAGACCTTTTACCGTGCGGCCCAAATCCTTGAGCGCGGCCGAAACAGCGCCGACTGGCGCACGAACGGGCTTGGGATCGCGTACGAACAGGAAAAACGGGATCATGAACACCGCAAACCAGATCGCCGTCAGCGGACCGACGGCGCGGGTGCCCTCGCGAGCGCTGGCGTCCAACCCAAACACAGGATCAAGGCCAAGGAAGGTCTTGCCCGTCACCGCATTGTCCGCAAACAGCGCCAGCATGATGATCAGCGCGACCAAGCCGCCAAGGTAGCCAAACGCCCAACCATTGCCCGAAATCCGGCCCACATCCTCTTTGGGTCCCAGATCGGGCAGCATCGAGTTGGTAAAGATTGTGGCGAACTCCATCCCGATCATACCGATCGCAAAGCTCGTCATCACGAACGTCATATTGAGATTGTTCGGGTCCGCCCACCACAAGCCATAGGCGCCAAAAAAGTACATCACCGAGAACACCCAGATCCACGCACGGCGATTTCCCGAAGTGTCCGCCAACGCTCCTAGGATCGGTGCCAGCAAAGCAATCACGATTCCGGCGAGTCCAACCCCGAAACCCCAGGTTGCCTGTGCCGCAGCCCCATCGTTAAGCAGTTCTTTCACATAGGGCGCAAAGATAAAGGTGATCAGCAGGGTGGCATAAGGCTGGCTCGCCCAATCGAAAAAATACCATCCCCATATGCGTTTACGCACTTCCGCAGTTGCCATACGACACACCCCAATCTTGTTGCTTTGAAAGAACAGCTTTGGGGTGTCCAGTGCAAGCTATTCTTGCATAGGCGGCCAAGGCCGAAAGGCCTCTGCGCTGATCCACGCAGCAACCCAATCGGGGATTGGCGGGCTTTCGGCGGGCATATTCATCGCGGCGCACACGCGTTCGGGCGCGACGATGCCGTTCCGATCCGTCACAGCCGTGCGGTACAACACGTGGCTCGCGCATTCGCCGTTCGTCTTCCACATGCTTTGCTCGATGTAGATAAACTTGTCATCCCAACACAGGCCGCGACTGCGGATCGTAAACTTGTCGAACATGCGGACGCGGCGGCGCCAGCGGACCGTGGCTCCAGCCATCGTCATCAGCCATCCCTCTTTGCGCAGCGCTTTCCACAGCGGGGTGCGCATCGCCAAGGGAATGCGGGCCAGATCGTAGAGCGACAAGGACCGACCGTTATTCAATTCCATCCAGATATCGATGTCCCAAGGCCAGCAGATGTGCTGCGTTTCCATCGTCTCGGTCAAACCGATGGGCGGCTGTTTACGCTGTTTTAGGACACCGTAGGCAAGACGAATGAATGGGTACATGGGGCTCTCCGTTCCGCATTGCAGCATGACGCGTGCAATTGTCGGGTCAACGCGCAACGTTGCGTCACGCGGCACCCTTGCCCTCGGGCGTTCGGTCGCCTACCTATTTTGCGATGAAATTTGACAGGATGCGCCGATGACTTCGCTTTACCAGATCCTCATGCTGATCCTCGACGTGGTGTGGTTCATCATGATCGCCCATATCATCATGAGCTGGCTGATCAGCTTTCAGGTGCTGAACTTGTACCAGCCCTTGGTGCGTCAGATCTGGGACGGCCTGAATCGTTTGCTCGAGCCAATTTATGGCCCGATCCGCAGCATCCTGCCTGCAACTCCAGGCTTGGACCTTGCGCCGCTGGTCGCGTTCATCATCCTGATCGCGATCCGGATCATCTTGCAGAACAACGTCGGGCTGTTCCTCTAAATCTGGGGGCTTCGGCCCCTTGCCTGCCGAGTCTTGGTGTGGGACAGTCGCGCCCACCTCGAGCAGTATCCCAGAAGACACCCCATGCAGCACGCACATGATCTGTTGCGGCAGGTATTCGGATTCGATGCCTTTCGCCCCGGACAGCAAGATATCGTCGAAGCCGTAACAGGCGGCCAGAATGTGCTGGCCATCATGCCCACAGGTGGCGGCAAATCCCTGTGTTTTCAGCTGCCCGCTTTGGTACGCGATGGCGTCACGGTGGTGATTTCCCCGCTGATCGCCTTGATGCGCGATCAGGTACGCGGGTTGCGCGAAGCAGGTGTTGGCGCAGGTGCCCTGACATCCGGCAACACCGCCGAGGAAAACGATGCTGTGATGGAGGCTCTGCACCGCGGCGAGATCAAGCTGCTGTATATGGCGCCCGAGCGCCTTGCCTCAATGGGGACAGAGCGTCTGTTGCGCAACGTTGGCACCAGCTTGATTGCGGTGGACGAGGCGCACTGCGTTAGCCAATGGGGCCACGATTTCCGCCCTGATTACCTGCGGATTGGCGAGCTGCGACAGGCTTTGGACGTGCCTTTGGCCGCCTTTACCGCCACAGCCGATGCCGAAACCCGTGACGAAATCGTCCAAAAGCTGTTCGCCGGTGTCCAACCCACCTCTTTCCTGCGCGGCTTTGACAGACCCAACATCCATCTGGCCTTTGCTGCCAAAGACAGCCCGCGCAACCAGATCCTGTCCTATGCCGCCGCAAGACGGGGCCGCTCTGGCATCGTCTATTGCGGGACACGCGCGAAAACCGAAGGGCTCGCCAAGGCCCTGCGCGACGAAGGACATCTGGCCTGCCACTATCACGGCGGGATGGAGGCTGACGACCGCCGCGACGTGGAACGCCGCTTCCAGCAAGAAGACGGTCTGATCGTCGTCGCCACTGTCGCCTTCGGCATGGGGATCGACAAACCGGACATCCGCTGGGTTGCCCACGCAGACCTGCCCAAGTCCATCGAAGCCTACTATCAGGAAATTGGCCGCGCGGGCCGAGACGGTGCCCCAGCCGAGACATTAACTTTGTTCGGCCCTGACGACATCCGCCTGCGCCGCAATCAGATCGACGAAGGGCTCGCGCCACCTGAACGCCGCGCTGCCGACCATGCCCGCCTGAATTCGCTGCTCGGACTGGCCGAAGCTGTCACGTGCCGCCGCCAGTCCCTGCTGTCCTATTTCGGCGAGGACAGTGGACCTTGCAGCAATTGCGATCTGTGTGACCAGCCGCCAGAGACCTTTGACGGCACCGAAGCCGTGCGCAAAGCCCTATCCGCCATCCTGCGCACGGGCGAATATTTTGGTTCGGGCCATCTGATCGACATTCTGACCGGCAACGCGACCGACAAAGTGCGTGATCGCGGGCACGACGGCTTGCCGACCTTTGGCGTGGGCAAAGAATTCGACCGCCGCGGCTGGCAAGCCGTCTTTCGCCAGATGATGGGCCACGATCTGGTGCGCCCCGATCCCGAACGCCACGGCGCCCTGCGCATGACCGATCCGGCGATCCCAATCCTCAAGGGTGAGCAATCCATCACACTTCGCCGCGACACAATATCTGTCACGTCGCGCAGACCCGCCATCAAGATGATGGTGTCCGAAGAAGACATGCCTCTACTGTCCGCGCTCAAGGCCAAACGCCGCGCATTGGCCGAAGCCGCCAGCGTGCCCGCTTATGTCATCTTCAACGACAAGACCCTGATCGAGATGGCAGAGCGCCGTCCATCGAACCTTGACGAGATTGCGCGCATCTCTGGCGTTGGGGCGAAAAAGCTGGAACGCTATGGGACAGATTTCCTCGAAGTCATCAACGGCGAGGCGGCAGTCCTGCACCCCAGCCGACGAAAATTGGCAGGCCGCAGCGCTGCGAACCTCTACGACGCGTTGCTAGAGGCGCAGGCCGATCTGCTACGGGGATCAGACGGATTGGACAAACCGCTGAGTTGCTCGGCTTCGCAGCTGGCCAAAATCGCGGAACTCCGACCTCGGGACAATCAAACATTGGTTCGACTGCTCGGGGATCGCCGTGCAGAAAGATTTGGCGAAGCATTTCTGGACGTCCTACGGGAGGCGGGCTAAATCCGAGCGAAAGACTAAGGAGACAGAGATGCTGGCCGTTCTATCCCCCGCCAAAAAGATGGACATGGAGCCCCGCGACGGCGCCACAACCACGCCCGATTTCTGGGACAGTGCCGTAGAACTGGTAGGCGTGGCCCGCGATTTGACCGCCGCCGATCTGTCCAAGCTGATGCACATCAGCGACAAGCTCGGGAAATTGAACGAAGAGCGTTTTGCCAATTTTGGTGAACAAGAGCGCAAGGCCGCCGTCTATGCCTTTGCCGGTGACACCTATCAGGGTCTAGAAGCCAAGACTCTAGACGATGACGCCATGCGGTGGGCCGACGACCATCTGCGGATTTTGTCCGGCCTTTACGGAGTATTGCGTCCGCGCGACGCGATCGAACCCTACCGTCTAGAGATGGGCAGCCGCCTGAAAAACCCGCGCGGCAAGAACCTGTATGAATACTGGGGCCCACGCCTGTCCGAAGCGTTGAATGCTCAGGCCGAAGCTGCCGAAACAGATGTTTTGGTGAACTGTGCCAGCCAAGAATACTTTGGCGCGGTTGACCAAAAGGCTTTAAACCTGCGCATCATCACGCCCGTTTTCATGGAAGAAAAAAACGGAACGCCCAAGATCGTCAGCTTCTACGCCAAAAAAGCGCGTGGCTCGATGGCGCGCTACATGATGGAAAACCGTCTGACCGATCCAGCCGCGCTGCGCGACTTCGACATCGGTGGATATGTCTATCAGCCCGACTTGAGCGAAGACGACAAGCCGGTATTCGTGCGCCCTGCCTCCTGAAGCGTTTCTCTGCGCTGATCGATTTGCTCCAGAACCTCTGCCTTGCGCAGGGGTTTTGTCAGATAGTGATCGGCCCCTGCTGCGATCATCTTCTCCCGATCTTCGGGCAGCGCATGGGCGGTCATCGCGATCACAGGGGTCCGCGGCCAACCCTGCGCCTCTTCCCCGTGGCGGATTGTCCGTGTCGCCTCCATCCCGTCCATGCCGGGCATCGAGATATCCATAAAAATCAGATCAGGCCGAATTTTCGGGAATAGATCGACCGCTTCGGCACCATTGTTGGCGAACGTCAGCTCGATTCCCGCCGCTTTGACCATCTTGGAAAAGACGAGTTGGTTGGTTTTGTTATCCTCGGCAGCAAGGACGCGCAGAACCATCTGCTCGGTCGGCGCCGGTGGCTCAGGCACGACGGCAGGCTCTGGGGCTGTCTCGGCGATGTCTTGCAAGGTAGCATACAGGAATTCACGAGGGATCGGCTTCTGCAGGATGCGCTTGAACAGGTGCTTTGAAGGATCGTTCGCCGCCGCGCCAGGGTTTGATGACAAGAGGACCATGGGCAACCGGATGCCCGCATCCTCTAGAGCCTGCGCGAGCTCCAGCCCGTCCATCCCCGGCATTTGGTGATCGGTCAGCAGGATATCAAACCCCTGATCCGCCTGAAGCGTGGCGAGTGCGGCGGGCCCGTCCGCAACGGCGGTAACCTCTACTCCCATCAATGAAAGCTGCTTTTCCAGAATGCACCGGTGTCCTTGTTCGTCGTCCGCGACCAAAGCTCTGCGAATACGCTCACCAATCGCAGGCGGGGCGGGCAGTTCCCCATTTTCGGGCAGAGGCAGGCGGAAGCCAAAACACGTTCCCTTGTCAGGTTCGGATTCGCACCAAAGCTCGCCTTGCATCATATCGATCAAGCGGCGCGTGATTGCCAACCCAAGGCCCGTGCCTTCGAATTTGCGGTTCCTGTCATCCTCGACCTGATTGAACTCGCCAAAAATGTGCTCGATCATTTCGGGCAGAATGCCGATGCCGGTGTCTTCGATCAGGACGTGGATGTTGGATTTCTTGTCGTCTTTGTGGCCAGTGACGCGTACCCGCACGTGACCCGTTTCCGTAAACTTCACGGCATTTCCGATCAGGTTCGTTAGAATCTGCCGGATACGGCCGGGATCGCCAACGAACTGGGTCGGCATAAACAGATCATAATCCAAGAGCAGCGCCAGCCCCTTTTCCCGCGCTTTGGGTTGCAAGAGCATCAGGATCTCATGGATGCAGCGCTCCAGATCAAAGGAGACAGCGTGCAGAGCCATCTTGCCCGCTTCGATCTTAGAGTAATCCAGAACGTCGTTAATGATGACAAGCAACGCCTCGGCGGAATTGCGGATCGTATCCACATACAGTCTCTGTTCGTCATCGAGCTGCGTGTCACCAAGCAGGTCCGCCATCCCCATAACACCGTTCATCGGCGTGCGGATTTCGTGGCTCATGTTCGCCAAGAAGCTGGATTTCGCCCGAGAGGCTGCCTCGGCTCGGACTTTGGCATCCTTGAGTTCGGCTTGGTTTTTCTTGGTTTGGGTAATGTCCACGCGCAGACCGACACGGCCACCATCCGGCGTTTGATGCTCCAGGATGCGCAGCCAACGCCCGTCGCTCATCTGCTGCTCGCGCTCGGCGCCCGTCCGGTGATGCGACAGCCGCGCCTCGAGCCACTCTTTCTCGTGACCCAGAGCCTCGGCGTATTGTCCGCGATCCAACCCAAATCGCAAAATCTCTTCGAACGAGGCACCGGGCACCAACGCTGGCGCCGTGTCCGCATAGTATTGCCTGAACGTGTCATTGCAGGTGATCAGGCGATCATCTTGATCGTACAGGATAAAGCCGTCCGGAACCGAATGCACAGCAGCCCAAAGCCGCATCAGATCCGTCACGTCGACCCCAAGGGTCACCATACCACCTTGGGGCGTTCGCTGATCCACCAGCTTGATGAACTGGCCATTCCAGAGACGGAGAACCTCTGGCTCGGTCTCTTGGGATTGCCATCTTTGGATCATCCTCTGACACCAATCCATGGGCGTCTCACCCTGCAAATCCACAGTGCCCTCGAACGCAAGCGCATGGATGATGCTGGTGTAGCTGACCCCTTCTTGGATCTCAGCCAGTCCGTCGAAAATCTGCAAATAGGCACGATTGGCAAGGATCAGCCGCGCGTTTTCATCAAACAGCGCAAAGCCGTCCTGCACCGCCTCGATCGCTTGCCACAGACGCATTTCTGCGACCTCGGCCTTGGTCATCGCGACACCTAGGTCGACCAGAACACGGCTGTGGTCTTTGCGGATCGTCTCGACTTCATTGCGGGTTTCGGCAAGGTCGGCGGACAAGGCCTCGGCATGACGACCCAATTTGCGATTGGCCGCACTCAACTCTTCTTGCTTCATCTCGAGCAAGCGTTCCGCCGCCAGTCGCGCGCGTCGTTCCTGAGCCAGTCTGGAGGCCAGATCCATGAGCCGATTCCCTGTTCCGAATAGGGGCAACCTGACGGAACAGGGTGAATAGGCTCTTAAATTGCGGTGACTTTAGCGCTCAATCGCCAGCGCAATCCCTTGGCCACCACCAATGCACATGGTGATCAGGGCGCGTTTGCCACCGATTCTTTCCAGCTCGTACATAGCTTTGACGGTGATGATCGCGCCGGTCGCGCCCACCGGATGACCCAGAGCAATCGCGCCGCCATTCGGGTTCACCTTGGCCGGATCAAGTCCCAGTTCGCGGTTCACAGCGATGGCTTGCGCGGCAAAGGCCTCGTTCGACTCGATGACGTCGAAATCGCCGACAGTCAGTCCGGTTTTCGCCAACAAGGCCTGCACGGCAGGGACAGGGCCGATGCCCATCACCTCGGGGCGTACACCAGCGTGGGCATAGCCAATGATGCGCGCCCGCGGCGTCAGGCCCGCGGCTGTTGCAGCTTCTTCCCGCGCCAGAACCAAGGACGCCGCGCCGTCATTCAAACCACTCGCATTGCCTGCGGTGACAGAGCCATCCTTGCGGAAGGCAGGGCGTAGTCCGGCCAAGGTTTCCAATGTGGTCGCCTTGGGATGCTCATCGGTGTCAAAGGGGACCAACTCGCGCTTGCGCTTCACCTCGACCGGCACGATTTGATCTGCGAAATAGCCCGCTTCGATTGCAGCGGCGGTGCGGCGCTGGCTTTCCACGGCAAAGGCATCCTGATCTTCGCGGCTCACGCTATGTTCAATTGCCACGTTTTCGGCGGTGATCCCCATGTGACCTGTGCCAAAAGGACAGTTCAGCGCCCCCAGCATCATGTCCTGCGCCTGCATATCGCCCATTTTGGTACCCCAGCGCGCGCCGGGCACGATGTAGGGCGAACGGCTCATGCTCTCGGCACCGCCCGCCAGCGCATAGTCTGCATCCCCCAGCATCAGCGATTGCGCGGCCGAGATGATGGCCTGCACGCCCGACCCGCAGAGCCGGTTCACGTTCATCGCGGGCACGCTGTCGGGAATACCCGCATCCATCGCAGCGACGCGCGACAGGTACATGTCGCGTGGCTGGGTGTTAATGATGTGGCCATAGGCAACGTGACCGATCTGCTCCGGCGCGACGCCAGCCCGCTCCATCGCCGCTTTGGCCGTGATATTCCCCAAAGTCGCTGGCTCGATCCCCGCCAAGCTGCCGCCAAAAGTGCCAATCGCGGTGCGTGCGCCGCCTAGAATTACGATACCTGTCATGGGTGCTCCCTCCCCCTGTGATTGCAGGTAGGTTAACCCTGCAAAGAGCAGTATGTCATAAAAACGTGGGGTCAGATTTCGGGACCGGATTGCTTGACTTTAGGGCTCGTGCAGGGGCTTAGTTCCGCTATGACGGATGAAGCCTCCACCCCCGAAACCGAAGTCCTCTCGCTACTGCCCACTCGCCTGCGCTCTGCGCGTCGGGACAAGGGGCTGTCGCTGGATGCGGTCGCCAAACTGTCAGGCGTATCCCGAAGCATGGTCAGCCAGATCGAGCGTGGGGAATCCAGCCCGACCATCGCGACCCTCTGGAACCTGACTCGCGCTCTTCAGGTGGATTTCGCAGGGCTTCTCGAGGGTGTGGATGAGCCTGCAGGCATCGAAGTGCTGCGCAACGCAAATGTCCCGCTGATCGCCAACGCGGGTCAGGGATGCTCGATCCGCATTCTATCCCCGCCCGAGGAAGTCGGTCGTCATGAAGTCTATGACATCCGTTTTCAGGACAGCGGGATTCTGGACAGCGCCCCTCATAAACGGGGAGCGCGGGAACATTTGACCGTCATTAGTGGTAATGTTCGTATCAAGGCTGGTGACAAGGTCGAGATGCTCGGACCCGGAGACACAGCCCGCTATCCGGTCGACCAGCCTCATACAATCAGCGCCGAGGCTGGCCCTGCACAGGTGTTTCTGGTGGTTCAGGATGCCTAATTCCACCGTGCAGTCGCGAATTTCCGATATCACGGAAATTTTCCCCTAAAACAGATTTCCGGTATTTTGGAAATTCTTCCGTCATGCTACCTTTGTGGAAACACGGAGGTGATTCATGACGACCGCATTTCTGAACCAGATCACAGAAACCCTGCACGAGATCGAAAAAGACGGTCTGTATAAACGGGAGCGGATGATCACCTCGCCCCAGTCGGGATGGGTATCTGTGGGCGATCGCAAGGTTCTAAACCTGTGTGCGAACAACTATCTGGGGCTTGCGGATCACCCCGACCTGATCGCCGCCGCCAAAGGCGCGATGGATGATCATGGGTATGGCATGGCCTCGGTCCGGTTCATTTGCGGCACCCAAGACCTGCACCGAGAGCTGGAACAGCGGCTGGCAGACTTCCTTGCCAAAGATGACGCGATTCTGTTCGCCGCCTGTTTTGACGCGAATGGCGCGCTGTTCGAACCCCTGCTGGGCCCCGAGGACGCCATTATCTCGGACGCGCTGAACCATGCCTCGATCATCGACGGCATTCGGCTGTGCAAGGCGCAGCGCTATCGCTACGCCAATTCGGACATGGCGGATTTAGAGGCCAAACTGATCGAGGCAAAGGAGGCCGGGGCGCGTCACATCATGATCGCCACCGACGGCGTCTTCAGCATGGACGGTTATCTAGCCAAGCTGCCCGAGATCACGCATCTGGCTACCCAATACGGCGCAGTGGTGATGGTGGACGACTGCCACTCGACCGGCTTTATGGGTCCAAAGGGGGAAGGCACCGCAGCGCACCAAGGGGTCGACGTCGATATTCTGACCGGCACCTTGGGCAAGGCTTTGGGCGGCGCTTTGGGCGGCTACATCGCAGGCCCCCAACCCGTGATCGACCTGCTGCGCCAGCGAGCGCGGCCCTATCTTTTCTCGAACGCGCTGCCGCCTTCGGTCGTGGCCGCAGGGATCAAGGCGCTGGAGTTGGTCGAACAGGGCGACGCGCTGCGCGAACAGCTTTTCGAGAACGCAAAATACTGGCGTGCTGGTTTGACCGACCTTGGTTTTGACTTGCTGCCGGGCGAACACCCCATCATCCCCGTCATGCTCGGCGAGGCGCAAAAGGCCCAAGATATGGCGAACGCCCTGTTCGAAGAGGGTGTCTATGTCTCGGGCTTTTTCTTCCCCGTGGTGCCCAAGGGCCAAGCCCGCATCCGCACCCAGATGAACGCCGCCCTGACCCGCGATGATCTGGATTTCGGCCTGAACGCCTTTGCCAAAGCTGGCCGCAAGATCGGAGTGATCGCATGACCCGCCCCAACACCATGAGCGCGCTGGTCAAGGCGCAGCCTGCTGTCGGCCTCTGGCAGGAACAGCGCCCTGTGCCCGAGATTGGCCCAGATGACGTGCTGATCCGCGTCAAGAAAACCGGCATCTGCGGCACCGACATCCATATCTGGAACTGGGACGAGTGGGCGCAGAAAACCATTCCCGTCCCGCTGATCACCGGTCACGAATTTGCGGGCGAAATCGTGGATATGGGCCGCAACGTCGAAGGGCTCTCGATCGGCCAACGTTGTAGCGGCGAAGGGCACCTGATCGGCAAAACCAGTCGCCAAAGCCGCGCGGGCCGTTTCCACTTGGACCCTGAAACGCGGGGGATCGGGGTGAATGAACAAGGTGCCTTTGCCGAATACCTGCGGCTGCCTGCCTTTAACGTGGTGCCCCTGCCCGATGAAATTAGCGACGACATTGGCGCGATCCTCGATCCGCTGGGTAACGCGGTGCACACAGCGCTGAGTTTCGATCTATTGGGCGAGGACGTGCTGATCACCGGTGCGGGACCCATCGGCATCATGGCCGCCGCAGTCGCCCGCCACGCCGGTGCGCGCCATGTAGTAATTACGGACGTGAACGCTGATCGCTTGGCCTTGGCCGGGCAGGTTGCGGACGTCACCCCCGTGAATGTCGCCCAAGAAGACCTGCGGGATGTGATCGCTCGCCTCAAGATGAAGCAAGGATTCGATGTCGGGCTAGAGATGTCCGGCAACCAGCAAGCCTTGGATCAGATGGTCGAGGCGATGGTAATGGGTGGACGGATTGCGCTACTCGGCATCCCGCCGGGCAAAAGCCCCGTGGACTGGTCTCGAATCGTTTTCAAAGCGATCACCCTCAAAGGCGTCTATGGCCGAGAGATTTTCGAGACGTGGTACAAGATGATTGCGATGCTGCAAAACGGGCTCGACGTGAGCCGTGTTATCACCCATCGGTTTGCGAAAGACGACTACATTCAGGCCTTTGAGACCATGCGATCAGGCAAGTCCGGTAAAATTGTTTTGGACTGGACGTGAAGCCTCTCGAAATCCGCAATTTCGCGCGTGCAGCATGCGATATTTTTAGGTCGGAACCTTTGGCGTAGTTTGAAGTTGTCATCATGAGTGACTGATATTCAGACTGCTCTGCCGACAGCCTGACCCGCAATTTACGCGGCACGGTGGCAATTCCCGCGATTGCGGGCTGCATCGCCCCAACGATGCCATGTAGTTAAAGACCTTTGAAATCAAAGGGGGAGAGTTGCGAAGCCTCTCCCCCTTTCTTTTTTCTTTATTCAGCGGTCACATGCGGCCGAACGGGCACGCGTCCCTCTTCGGTCAGCTGCCAGATGTCTCGCCCCTCAACGACCACTGCAGAGATCTGACCGCCGTATGCGGCACCGGTGTCGATATCCACGCGGTTCCCGAAATGGGTGATCCGGTCCAGATGCGTGTGGCCGTGAAGGATCAGTGGGCCAAAGCTGCCTTTGTGCTCGTGGAACGGGCCACGAATCCACACCAAGTCGTCCTGCACCTGTTGATCAAGCGGCACGCCGGGGCGCACGCCGGCGTGGCAGTAAAAAACATCATCTGTGGGATAGCATTCACGCAAACCCGCGATGAAATCCAAATGCCCTGATGGCACTTTCGCACGGCCTTCGGCGTGGATTTCGTGGATCGGGCGGTCGTCGGACACATCGACACCATAGGACGCCAGCGTTTTGCGCCCCCCGATATTAATGTCCAGCATCAGCCAATGCAGATCGTGGCGCAGAGGGTCGGGTTGTTCGACTGGTTGCAGAAAATGCCACATCATGCGGTCGTGATTGCCCAAGAGATTGATCCAAGGTTTTCCCTCTGCCTCTCCGGCCATCAGATAGTCCAGCACCCCGCGCACATTCGGTCCACGGTCGGCGTAATCCCCCAAGTGGATCACGGGGGCATCTATGTCACCACAGCGTGTACGATCCAATTCAATCAAGCGGTGCACGCCTTGCAGTTTGTCCAAATGACCGTGGATATCGCCAATCGCGTAGCAGCGCATGAAACCTCCGAAATGAAAAAGCCTGCCGCATTGCTGCGACAGGCCGATCTTTAGCACACCTAAAAGGTGATTACTTGACGTCGAATTGAAGCGGCTTGACCTGCTTGAACTTGCCGGTGCCTTTCAGCGCGCTGACAACAGTCTCGTCGATCGGTGCATCGACATAGAGCAGAGCGATTGCTTCGTCGCCCGATGCCTTACGGCCAAGGGTAAAGTTCGCGATGTTGACGCCGTTCTCACCCAGAACGCCGCCCAGAGTACCGATGATGCCCGGCACGTCGTCGTTGGTCGTGTACAGCATGTGCGCACCGATCTCGGCGTCAATGTTGATGCCTTTGATCTGAATGAAGCGCGGCTTGCCGTCGCTGAATACGGTGCCAGCGATCGAACGCTCGAAGTTTTCGGTGACCACGGTCACTTTGATATAGCCTTCGAATGCGCCCGACTTGTCCTGCGTGGTGGTCGAAATCTGCACGCCGCGCTCTTTGGCGATGACGGGTGCGGAAACCATGTTCACGTCAGGGTTGGTCGCCTGCATGATGCCAGCCACAACAGCCGAGGTCAGCGCGTCGGTGTTCATGTCAGCCGACACACCGTCGTACAGAACGTTGATGGCCTTGATCGCGTCGTCAGTCATCTGGCCGATGAAGGCACCTTCGTGACCGGCCAGTTCAATCCACGGTCCCATGACCTTGGCTTCTTCGGCAGTGATCGAGGGCATGTTCAGCGCGTTTTCAACAGCGCCGGTCAGCAGGTAGTTCGACATCTGCTCGGCAACCTGCAGAGCAACGTTTTCCTGCGCCTCGGTGGTCGATGCGCCCAAGTGGGGGGTGCAGACAACGTTGGGCAGGTTGAACAGAACGTTCTCTTTTGCGGGCTCTTCTGCGAACACGTCGAACGCAGCGCCAGCCACGTGGCCGGACTTCAGCAGTTCTGCCAGAGCCTCTTCGTCAACCAGACCACCGCGGGCACAGTTGATGATGCGAACGCCTTTCTTGGTCTTCGCGAGGTTCTCTTTGGACAGGATGTTGCGGGTGCCGTCGGTCAGAGGAACGTGCAGAGTGATGAAGTCAGCACGCGACAGCAGCTCGTCCAGCTCAACTTTCTCGACCTGCATCTTCTCGGCTTTTTCTTCCGACAAGTAGGGGTCGAACGCGACGACTTTCATCTTTAGGCCGCGGGCACGGTCGCACACGATGCCACCGATGTTGCCTGCGCCGATGACGCCAAGGGTCTTGCCGGTCAGCTCAACGCCCATGAACTTGGACTTTTCCCACTTGCCCGCGTGGGTCGAGGCCGACGCTTCGGGGATCTGGCGCGCAACAGCGAACATCATAGCGATGGCGTGCTCGGCAGTGGTGATCATGTTGCCGAAGGGCGTGTTCATGACGATCACACCTTTTTTCGACGACGCTTCTTTGTCGACGTTGTCGGTGCCGATGCCTGCGCGGCCAACGACCTTCAGGTTGGTGGCATGCTCGAGCAGCGAAGGCGTGACTTTGGTCGCCGAACGAATGGCCAGACCGTCATACTTGCCGATGACTTCTGCCAGCTTTTCTTTGTCTTTGCCCAGTTCGGGCATGAAGTCGACGTCGATGCCACGATCACGGAATATCTGAACGGCGGTTTCGGACAGCTTGTCGGATACGAGAACTTTGGGAGCCATTTTGATGGTCCTTTGATCTGAGAATTCTATGAGGATGTTCGGGGGCGGCGAGGCGCCCCCAAGGGGGAAAGCTTAGGCTTGCGCTTCGATTTCAGCTTCGAAGGCCCACTCGAGCCAAGGCATCAGAGCCTCGACATCAGAGGTTTCCACGGTGGCACCGCACCAGATGCGCAGCCCTGCGGGCGCGTCACGGTATGCACCGATGTCCAGCGCAACGCCTTCTTTTTCCAGACGCTTGGCAACAGCCTTGGCGAATGCCGCGCCGTCCTGAATGCGCTCGTCGGTGAACTTCAGGCAAACCGAGGTATTCGAGCGGTTTTCGTCGTTCACGGCAAGGTTCGCGATCCAGTCTTTCTGCTCGCAGAAGTCCCAGATGACTTTGGCGTTTGCATCCGCGCGCGCCATCAGAGCGGGCAGACCGCCAATGTTGCGGGCCCATTCCAGAGCAACCAGATAGTCCTCAACAGCCAGCATCGAGGGGGTGTTGATGGTCGCACCGGTGAAGATGCCGTCGATCAGCTTGCCGCCTTTGGTCATGCGGAAGATTTTGGGCATCGGCCACGCGGGGGTGTAGCTTTCCAGACGCTCAACCGCGCGGGGGCTCAGGATCAGCATACCGTGGGCCGCTTCGCCGCCCATGACCTTCTGCCAAGAGAAGGTGGTCACATCCAGTTTGTCCCAAGGCAGGTCCTGCGCAAATGCGGCCGAGGTGGCGTCGCAGATGGTCAGACCTTCGCGGTCGGCGGGGATCGCATCGCCATTGGCAACGCGCACACCCGAGGTGGTGCCGTTCCAGGTGAAGACAACGTCGGTGGTATAGTCGATGGACGCCATGTCAACGATCTCGCCGTAGCCGGCCTCTTTGACCTCTGCGTCGATTTTCAGCTGCTTGACCACATCGCTGACCCAGCCGGCGCCAAAGCTTTCCCAAGCGACCATGGTCGCCTTGCGGGCACCCAGCAGCGACCACATGGCCATTTCAACCGCACCAGTGTCGGATGCGGGAACGATGCCGATTTTGTAGTCAGCGGGGATGCCAAGAATGTCACGGGTTTCTTCGATGGCAGCCTTCAGCTTGTCCTTGCCCACAGCGGCACGGTGCGAACGGCCCAAAGCAGCGTCCGACAGCAGTTCCAGCTTGAATGTGGGGATTTTGGCGCAGGGGCCCGAAGAAAAACGCGGATTTGCCGGCCGCGTAGCCGGTTGTGCGATAGCCATTGCTGGTACCCTTCCAGATAATCGCCTCTCGTTGGGGAGAGGTGTCCCGCTGACGCAGATACGGGGCTTCGCGCTCTTTCACAATAGCCAATTTGTCGCTATAGCGCCGCTTGAGTGACGAAAAACGACGACTTTGTTCCCTATAGGAAACTTCCCTCATGTATGTGGCAACCCTACTGACCAATCCTGCCAATCCTGCGCTGGACGCGATGCTTGTTGATTCTCTGCGCAATGCGTGGGGCGGTGGAGCCGTTCAGTGGCTGTGCCCCGACGTGGCCGCAGAGTTCGGTCTGGACGTGTTGCCTGACAACCAGTGGGATGTGTGGGAAGACCTGCAAAAGCAAGGCGTTGACCTGGTGATCCAGCCTGCGGAAGGTCGCAAAAAGAAGATGCTTCTGGCGGATATGGACAGCACCATGATCCAGCAAGAGTGCATCGACGAATTGGCAGACGAAGCAGGTGTCGGCGAGCGCGTCAAAGACATCACCGCCCGCGCGATGAACGGCGAGCTGGACTTCGAAGGTGCCCTGACCGAGCGCGTGGGCCTGCTGAAAGGCCTACCCGAGAGCGTCATCGACAAAGTTCTGGCCGAGCGCATCACCTTTATGCCCGGTGGCCGCGAATTGCTGGCAACGATGAAAGCCAACGGTGCTTACTGCGCTTTGGTGTCTGGCGGTTTCACAGCGTTCACTGCGAAGGTGGCAGCGGAACTAGGCTTTGACGAGAACCGCGCGAACACGCTGATTGCCGAAGGTGGGGAGCTGACTGGTGACGTTGGTCGCCCGATTCTGGGCCGCGAAGCCAAAGTGCAGGCTTTGGAAGAGATTACAAAGCGTTTGGGGATCACCGAGGCGGATGTTGTGGCCGTGGGGGATGGTGCGAATGATCTGGGAATGCTGGGTCGGGCTGGCGCAGGCGTGGCGCTGCACGCCAAGCCCTCAGTCGCGGCGCAATGTGATATCCGCATCAACAACGGCGATCTGAGTGCGCTACTGTACATTCAGGGCTACGCTAAAACGGAATTCGCTGGATAACGGGGTCGCGGCTGGCGCCGCGCTGCCTTCTGCGAGGGTATTTTCACCAAGATGAAGGGGCCGCTGTGGCCTCTTTTGCTTTACGTCAGCGGAACGGGGTTCCATGGCTCCAGATCGTCAGGCTCTGGCGGGTGCCGTCGGTAACAGGGGTTACGCGGTGCATCATGAAGCTGGGGAACAGGGTCGCCGTACCGCGCGCAGTACTCGCAGCAAGACAATCGCGTCCGGTCATGAGCTCGAGCTTGCCGCCTTGGTAGGCATCGGTTTCGGAGAGTTGGACCACCATGGTCAGTTTGCGACGGCTGGCGATGCGGCCCTCGCCAATGTCAGAGTGCCAATCGAAATGCCCACCAGCGCTGGCGCGATAGGTGGCGACTTGGGCGCTTTCTGCAAATTCGCTGATCTCGAAATCAAATACGTCGCGGTTGGCCAAGCGCACCAGTTCCAGGATGCGGTCCATCACCCATTCTGTATCCGAGACTTCGTCCAGCCAAACCAGTTCAGCGCGGCGATAATTATGATCTTTCTGGTCACGAACCAGTTTGGCATCACTCGGGATCGCATCATTTACGATCTGAGTGATGCGGTCACATTCGGCCGCCGAGAAGGCGTCGGGTATCTGGTGCACAGTAATCATTGAAGATGTCCGTAGAACGAGAATTCGGAAGCGTTCCGTTAGGGCTATTGCCCTGAGTCGTCTGATAGAATTCCGACACGGCATCCCAAATGCGACATGAAAATGCACGCCACGTTCTACCACGAGCTGTGATGCTACGGAGACCGCGCAACGTCACGGAAATGGCGTATGGCATCGGCCAGATCGTCAAAATCGCCAAAAATCCGACTGCCCTCTACCTCCGCGAAAATTTCGTCCGTAGGGTGCTGCAGGATTTGGTAGATGGTCCCCATGTTGCCTTGTGCCACACGGCGCACGCGCGAGAAGTCTTGCCAACGCAACGAATGGCCATCCGGCAGATGAATACCAAGCGCATCGGCACGCATGACCTCTGGCGCGCTGCGGATCATCCTATCCCTTTGCCACAAACGCCCTGCACCGATCAAAGTGATCAACGCGCAGAGCGGCAAAAACACAAGGATCAGATTCGAAAATCCACGCTGTACCCCGAGGGAAACGCAAAGTAAAAAAGAGGCCGGCCCAATCAAGAGGGCCCAGAACGCCAAGGCCCACGTTACGCGCGCCCAAAGCGGGCGCTCGTATATGATCAGTGGCGTCACTTTCCGGTCCGGAAGCGGTTCACGATCGGGTAGCGCCGGTCCATCCAGAACGCCTTGGTCGTGAGACGCGTGCCAGGGGCTGCCTGATACCGCTTCCATTCATTGATGTAGAGTAGATGTTCCACCCGCTTGACGTCGTCTCGATCATAGCCGCGCGAGACCAGATCATCGACCGATTCCTCGTGGTCCACGAGACCGGTCAGGATCGCGTCCAGCACGTCGTAGGGGGGCAGGCTGTCCTCGTCCTTTTGGTCGGGGCGCAGTTCGGCGCTCGGGGGTTTGGTGATGATACGGGGCGGGCAAACCTCGCCTTCCGGACCCTTCATCCACGGGCGATGGTGGGCGTTGCGCCAGCGACAGGTCTCGAACACGCGCGATTTGTACATGTCCTTGATCGGGTTGTAGCCACCGTTCATGTCGCCGTAGATCGTGCAGTAGCCCGTGGCCATTTCCGATTTGTTGCCGGTGGTCAGCAGCATTTCCCCGAACTTGTTGGACAGCGCCATCAGGATGGTGCCGCGGATACGGGACTGGATGTTTTCCTCGGTTACGTCTTCGGCCAAGCCCTCGAACATCGGGGCCAAGGTTTCGGTAAAGGCATCGCGGGCGGGCGTGATCGGGACGGTGTGATATTTCACGCCGAGGTTTTCAGCGATCTCTTTGGCGTCCTCAAGCGAGTGTTCGGAGGTGTATTCGGAGGGCAGCATAATGCAGCGGACATTGTCTGCGCCGATCGCATCCACAGCGACCATCGCGACCAAGGCCGAGTCGATGCCGCCGGACAGGCCCAAGAGCACCTTCTTGAAACCGGACTTGCCGAGGTAATCGCGCAAGGTGACGACCATCGCGTGGTAGTCTTGCTCCCATGCATCGGGGTGAGCGGCCAATTTGGTTTGCTCTGCGTCCCATCCTTCATCGGTGCGGTTCAGGGTGATGTGGGCGACAGCCTCTTCGAACACCGGCAATAGAGCGGCCAATTTGCCACCACGATTCAACACGAAAGAGCCCCCGTCAAACGCCTGATCGTCTTGACCGCCGACCATGTTCACATAGACCAGCGGCATGTCATTCTCGATCACACGGGATACCATGTGAGTCAGGCGGGTGTCGTACTTGTCCCGGCGATAGGGCGAGCCGTTGGGAACCACCAGAAACTCTGCGCCTGTTTCGGCCAGTGTTTCGGCGACGTCTTCGTGCCAAGCATCCTCGCAGATTGGGGTGCCGATGCGGACGCCGTTCAGCACATAGGGGCCGTTCATTTCGCCAGATTTGAAGGTCCGCTGTTCGTCAAACACGTTGTAGTTCGGCAGGTGATGCTTCAGCAGTTGGGCGCTGATCTTGCCGCCGTGCAGGACAAAGTACCCATTGTGCAGGTTCGGACCGACCATCACAGGCGCACCAATCCCGATGGCAGGGCCGTCGGCGCAATCGGCCGCCAGTGCCTCCAGATGCTCCATGCAAGCGTTCTGCAGGGCAGGCTTCATCACTAGATCCTGCGGATTGTAGCCAAGAAGGAACATCTCGGGGCAGACCACATAATCAGAACCGGCCTCTTTTGCCTCGGCCCAGACCTGACGCACGCGATTGGCATTGCCCGAAAGGTCCCCCATCACTGGGTTCAACTGGGCCATGGTCAGGCGGAAACTCTGGGTCATGTCGATAGCCTCTTGCGGTCATATGCAGGGGTCGCGTCCCCACCGCTTTACCAGAATGCGGCCCGAGGGAAAGAGATCGCGCGAAATCCGTTGCCCGAAGTCGGGGGGTGAATTAGGGTCCGATGTAGGTTGTTTACTGGGATCTTCCCCGTAAGAGGAGTGAAAGATGCGCGATTTCAAAAGCTTTGCGGCGACGACAGCACTTGCCGTGATGTTAGGCGGATCGGTTCTGGCACAAGACACGGGCGAGGTAATTACCAAGCAATATGACGACGGCGGCATCTACGAGGGCACGTTCAAAGACGGTCTTCAGGATGGCACCGGCACCTATCGTTTGCCGAACGGATTTACATACACGGGCGACTGGGTCGCGGGTGAAATCCGCGGTCAGGGCGAGGCACGCTTTCCCAACGGATCAGTCTATGTGGGCCAGTTCGCCAAGGGTAAACCCGATGGCGTCGGCAAGATCACCTTTGCCGATGGCGGCACCTACGAGGGCGAGTGGGTCCAAGGTGAGATCACCGGCCAAGGCGTGGCCGATTACGCAACCGGCGTCCACTACGAAGGCGGCTTCTTGAAGGCGATGCACCACGGCAAAGGCCGGATGGAGAGCCCCGGCGGCTATGTCTACGAGGGTGACTGGGCCAACGGCGTCAAAGAGGGGCGCGGCACGATCACCTACCCCGACGGCGCGGTCTACGAGGGCGAAATTAAGGACGGCACCCGCGCCGGCGAGGGCACTCTGACCATGTCCGACGGACTGACCTATCAGGGCAACTGGTCCGACGGTCAAATCAACGGCGTGGGCAAACTCACTTTGGCCAACGGCGACGTGTACGAAGGCGAACTGGTCGACGGCAAGCGTCAGGGTCAGGGCAAAGTCACCTATGCCAACGGCGACACCTACGAAGGTGCGTTCGAAAATGACCAGCGCCACGGCCAAGGTACCTTCACCGGCGCGGACGGCTACGTCTACAACGGCGACTGGGTCAGCGGCGAAATTCAAGGGCGGGGCAAGATGACCTACCCCGATGGCTCGGTCTACGTGGGTGAAGTCGCCAAAGGCTTGCCCGACGGGCGCGGCACCATCCGCTATCCCGACGGCAACAGCTACACGGGCGACTGGGACTCCGGCGTGATCGAAGGTCAGGGCAAGATCACTTATACCAACGGTCTGGTCTACGAAGGCGGTTTCAAAAACGCCCGCAACGATGGCCAAGGCGTCCTGACCATGCCCGATGGCTATCGCTACGAAGGGGAATGGTCGAACGGCGAACGTCAGGGCAAAGGCACAGCAACCTACGCAGACGGCACTGTCTACGAAGGTGACTTTGTCGCGGGCAAGCGCGAGGGCACCGGCACGATCACCATGCCCGATGGCTTCCGCTACGAGGGTGAGTGGAAGAATGGCGAGATCAGCGGCGAAGGCACCGCGACCTATGCCAACGGGGACGTCTACCAAGGCACCTTTGTCGAAGGCAAACGTCAGGGCTTTGGCGTCATGCGCTACACCACCGGCCAGCAGACCGAAGGGCAGTGGGACAACGGTGCGCTCGTTACCGAAGGCGCGGATGAGGCGCCGGCCGACACCGCGACCGATGCGCCCGAAGTTCCTGCGGAGACTGAAACCGAGGCCCCTGCGAACGACGACGCAGAGCCTGAAGCAGAGGCCCCCACAACCGAGTGACTTA
Organism: Donghicola sp.; assembly: GCF_025210255.1. NCBI lineage: Bacteria > Pseudomonadati > Pseudomonadota > Alphaproteobacteria > Rhodobacterales > Roseobacteraceae > Donghicola > Donghicola sp. The sequence continues at coordinate 127,344 of NZ_JAOARZ010000029.1, forward strand.
GACGGGTGTCAGATAACCCCGCCCTGATCCATCCGGCGCAGCAGGCTATCGGCTTCAGAGAGCACCGTGTCGCGGTGCTCTTCGTCCATCCGGTCCCATGTGCGATACATATTTCCCATACGCGGGTTCTTTTCGAACCGCTCGCGGTGGCGATCCAGAAAATGCCAGTACAGCAGGTTAAACGGGCAGGCCCCCTCACCCGTCTTCTTGCTAACCTTGTATTCACAGGATTTGCAGTGATCCGACATCCGATTGATGTAGCTGCCAGAGCTGACATAGGGCTTGGACCCCAATAGGCCCCCGTCGGCGAACTGGCTCATCCCAATCGTGTTCGGTGCCTCGACCCACTCATAGGCATCTGCATAAACGCCCAAGTACCATTCGTGCACCTCGGCAGGATCAACACCCGCGAGTAGCGCGAAATTCCCAGTGATCATTAGTCGTTGGATGTGGTGCGCATAGGCCTCTTCCTGAGTAACCTTAACCGCACATTCCACACACTTCATCTTGGTCTCTGCGCCCCAGTAAAACGCGGGCAACTTGCGGCCATGCTCCAATGTATTGCTCTGCATATAATCCGGCCCTTGGAGGAAATAGATGCCGCGCACATATTCCCGCCACCCGATGATCTGCCGAATGAACCCCTCGACCGCATTGATCGGTGCGTTGCCGTTCTCGTATTCCTTTGCCGCCGCCTCGCAGACCTCCAGCGGGTTCAACAGCCCCGCGTTGATGTAGGGCGACAGGATCGAATGATAGAGCCACTTCTGGTCCGTCAGCATCGCGTCCTGAAAGTCCCCAAACTTGGGCAGCGCGTTCGTCATGAAGTCCTTCATCGCATCCAGCGCTTGCTCCCGCGTGGTCGCAAAGAAGAAGCCATCCAGATCACCGAAGTGGTTGGCGAACCTATCTCCAACCAGATCCAGAACCTCTTGCACATCTTCGTCAGGTTCGAACCTCAGGGGGCCATCATGGCTCACGTCATCCGGCGCAGGCTTGCGATTGTCGTGGTCGAAATTCCACTTTCCCTCGACCGGATCGTCGCCATCCATGAGCAAACCGGTCTTGCGCCGCATATCGCGATAGAAATACTCCATCCGCAGGGATTTGCGCCCCTCGGCCCAGTCCTGAAATTCGGTGTGCGATGCCAGAAAGCGATCATCGTTGAACATGTGCACACTGACCGGACAATTTTCGAGCGCACTGATCAGGCGGAACTCTCCCGGCTCGGTCGCGATCACCTCATGGGCATTGAACTCTTTGGCGCGGCGCATCAACTCGCCGCAAATGCTGTCGCTGCCCTCGTCTTCAAACCGCTTATACGCAACCTGCCAACCGTCGGCCTCCAGCGCCTTGGCAAATTTGCGCATCGCCGCAAAGACAAAGGCGATCTTCTTGGGATGGTGCTTCACGTAAGTCGCCTCGTCCCCGACCTCGGCCATGACGACGACGTCATGCTCTTTGTCCCCCTCTTTTAGAGCGGACAGGTCCATCGACAGCTGGTCTCCCAGAACCAGAATCAAGCGCTTCTTCTGGCTCACCACGGAATCTCCTTCATCGCGTAATCGTAAAATCCACCGGATTGCGCGGGTTGCAGCCCCTCAATCACATCTACCAGACGCGCTGCCGCGACTTCGGGTTCCACGGCCGGATGCCGCCCCAGATATTTCCGCGTGAACTCGGTCGCGACGGTCCCAGGATGCAAGGCCACACAAATACAGTCTTTATGCGTCCGCCCCAACTCGATTGCGGTGCCGCGCACAATTTGGTTCACCGCCGCCTTTGACGCGCGATAGCTGTGCCACCCCCCAAGCCTGTTGTCCCCGATGCTCCCGACACGCGCGGACAACACCGCCAGAACAGAGCGCCCTTCCTTCGGCAACAACCGCGCCGCATGTTTTAAAACCAAGGCCGGCCCGATGCAGTTCACCGCAAACTGGTCCGCCATCGCCTTGGCATCCAACTGGCGCACAGATTTCTCTGGCGCCGCGCCATCCACCTCCAAGGCACCAGTGGCATTGAACACCACCTCAAACGGCACCTCCAGACGCCCGAGGACTTCGGCAACAGAGGTCTCATCCGTGACATCCAGCCCATCCAAGGACCGCGACACACCAACGACATCATATCCGCGACGCGTAAACTCCGCGCACATGGCCGATCCGATTCCCCCCGATGCCCCGATCACCAGTGCCCTTTTCATACTCGCCCCTTGCAGACTTCTTCTTGCGATAAATACTCAACGGCGCGCGGCCCATAGCCTGCGAACACCTTCTGGCATAGGCACTTAGGGCCGATCCGGCCCCTATCAACAAATCTGCTCTTTTCTTCCCTGCTTCGGCATGTATAGATGCCGCCCATGATGATGATGGGACATATTGCGTCTAACGCTCCTGCTGGCCGTGCTTTGGCACCGGCCGCCCTGTCCCTACTTCTCCTAACTCGCCTCTGAGCGTGCCCGATGGGCGCGTCCGCTCAGAGGAGTTATCTATCGCGCCCCTGTTTTGCCTATGAACAGCCCTCGGGCTCCGGAGAATAAAGCGAGATTCCTATGACTACTGCGACCAACCGCGTCAAAATTTTCGACACCACCCTGCGTGACGGCGAGCAAAGCCCAGGCGCAACCATGACCCATGATGAAAAGCTCGAGATTGCAGAGCTTCTGGACCTGATGGGTGTCGACATCATCGAAGCGGGCTTCCCGATCGCATCCGAAGGCGACTTCCGCGCCGTATCCGAGATCGCGCAGCGCAGCCAGAACGCCAGCATTTGTGGCCTTGCCCGTGCGAATTACAAAGACATCGATCGCTGCTGGGAGGCCGTAAGGCACGCCGCCAAGCCGCGCATCCACACCTTTATCGGCACCTCGCCGCTGCACCGCGCCATTCCCAACCTCTCGCAGGATGAAATGGCCGAGCGCATCCACGACACCGTGACCCACGCCCGTAACCTCTGCGAGGATGTGCAGTGGTCGCCCATGGACGCCACCCGCACCGAGTGGGACTATCTGTGCCGCGTGATTGAGATCGCGATCAAGGCTGGCGCGACCACCATCAACATCCCCGACACCGTAGGCTACACCGCCCCGCGTGAGAGTGCGGACCTGATCCGCCGCCTGATCGAAACCGTGCCCGGCGCGGACGAGATCACCTTTGCGACCCACTGCCACAACGACCTTGGCATGGCGACCGCGAACTCGCTGGCGGCAGTCGAAGGTGGCGCGCGCCAGATCGAGTGCACCATCAACGGCCTTGGCGAGCGTGCGGGCAACACCGCACTCGAAGAAGTCGTGATGGCTCTGAAAGTACGTCACGACATCATGCCTTTCACCACCGGCATCGACACCACCAAGATCATGAATATCTCGCGCCGCGTTGCGTCTGCGTCGGGTTTCAACGTCCAGTACAACAAGGCGATAGTCGGCAAGAACGCCTTCGCTCACGAGAGCGGTATCCACCAGGATGGTATGCTCAAGAACGCCGAGACTTTTGAGATCATGCGTCCTGCTGATGTGGGCCTGTCTGGCACTTCGCTGCCGCTTGGTAAGCACTCGGGCCGCGCCGCGCTGCGCGCGAAGCTCAAAGACCTTGGTTATGACGTTGCTGACAACGAGCTGATGGACATCTTTGTCCGCTTCAAGGAACTCGCCGACCGCAAGAAAGAGGTCTATGACGAGGATATCGTCGCCCTCGTTCAGGCTGGCGCCCCCGCAAGCGAGCATCTGAAGGTCAAATTCCTGCGCGTGATCTGCGGCACCGAAGCACCCCAGTCCGCAGACCTGACCATGACCGTTGACGGCGTGGACAAACAGGTCACCGCGCAGGGTGACGGCCCCGTCGATGCAACATTCAATGCGGTCAAAGCCCTGTTCCCCCACGGCGCACGTCTGCAGCTGTACCAAGTGCACGCGGTGACCGAGGGCACCGATGCGCAGGCCACCGTCACCGTGCGTCTGGAAGAGGATGGTTTGGTTGTTACCGGTCAGTCAGCGGACACCGACACCGTGGTCGCCAGCGCCAAAGCCTATGTCGGCGCGCTGAACCGACTGATCGTCCGCCGCCAGAAATCGGGCAAAGACACCAAAGAGGTCAGCTACAAAGACACCGTTTGATCGGGTTTTTGACATCACAGTCTTGGGGCTGGCCATTGGGCCGGCCCTTTTCTTTGTCAGCGGTGCGCTTGGCCACTGATGCGACGTGAGTATTTGTACAAAGCAGAAAGAGCAGGTGCGGCGAAAGCTCAGCGTTTGAAGAGCTTGTCGATCTGCTTCGTCGCGTCTTCGGTCCCCCAAGGCGCGTTCGCGATGTACATGCCAGAGCCGATCATGCGGTGCCCTTCGCGGACGGGCGGGAAACGGACTTCGTGGATCACCGCGTTTGGCAAGTCTTGCGATTTCAACGCAGTCAGCATGGGTTTGTGGGCGTCCGATGTCAGGATCGGATACCACAGAGCAATGATCCCAACGTTCCATTTGCGATGCAGGTTCGCGATCTCGCGGGGGATACGCGCGTAGTCCTCCTTGACCTCGTAGCTGGGGTCGATCAGGCAGAGACCGCGGCGCGGGGTCGGCGGGCACATGGCTTGGGCCAGTTCAAAGCCATCCTGTTTGTGAACTTTGGCACCCGTTCCGCGCATTGCTGTGCGCAGGGCATCGAATTCACGCGGGTGCAATTCGGCCAGATTGATGCTGTCCATCGGCCGCAAGAGCTGCGACGCGATCATGGGGGATCCGGGGTAGGCCGTTGGGCCGTGTTCCGCGCGGATCGCAGTCACAGCGCGCACATAGGGGTGATCTGACGGCAGAGCCTTGCGCGCCAGCGCAGACGTGATCCCTGCCTCGGCCTCGCCCGTTTTCACCGCCTCTGGCGCGTCCAGCATGTACAGACCGCGCCCCGAGTGGGTCTCGATGTAGGACAGGGGTTTGTCCTTTTGCGTCAAATAGGACAGCACCGCTGCAAGAAGCATATGCTTTTGCAGATCTGCGGGATTTCCAGCGTGGTAGATGTGTTGATAGGACAGCATAGCGCCTCTTACCCGTGCAAGTGGCCCCATGGAAAGGCGGAATGGTGCTGATTTGACCGTTCTGGCCCCTTTTCCGCAGAGGAATGCGCCCCTATAAGGTCACACGCCTGCCCCTCTGGAGTCGCGGGTACCGAATTATTTAATGTGAGGCCTCCACAATGGCGTTCCTTGGAAGTTTGCAGGGCGTATTTTCATCTGACATGGCGATCGACCTCGGCACCGCCAACACTCTGGTTTACGTGAAGGGTCGCGGTGTGATCCTGTCCGAGCCCTCTGTGGTCGCTTATCACGTCAAGGACGGCACCAAGAAAGTGCTGGCTGTCGGCGAAGATGCAAAGCTGATGCTGGGCCGTACTCCCGGCAGCATCGAGGCCATTCGCCCCATGCGCGAAGGCGTCATCGCGGACTTTGACGTAGCCGAAGAGATGATCAAGCACTTCATCCGCAAGGTGCACAAGCGCTCGACCTTTTCGAAACCCAAGATCATCGTGTGTGTGCCCCACGGCGCAACCCCCGTTGAGAAGCGTGCGATCCGTCAGTCGGTTCTGTCCGCAGGTGCCCGCCGCGCTGGCCTGATTGCAGAGCCCATTGCGGCCGCGATCGGTGCAGGGATGCCCATCACCGACCCGACCGGCAACATGGTCGTGGACATCGGCGGTGGTACCACCGAAGTTGCGGTTCTTTCGCTGGGTGACATCGTGTACGCGCGTTCAGTCCGCGTCGGTGGTGACCGGATGGACGAAGCAATTATAAACTATCTGCGCCGCCAGCATAACCTGTTGATCGGTGAAGCCACTGCAGAGCGTATCAAGACCAGCATCGGCACAGCCCGTATGCCCGACGATGGCCGCGGTGCATGTATGTTGATCCGTGGTCGCGACCTGCTGAACGGTGTGCCCAAAGAAATCGAAATCAGCCAAGGCCAAGTTGCCGAAGCCCTGAGCGAACCCGTCCAGTCAATCTGCGAAGCCGTGATGACCGCCCTGGAAGCGACCCCGCCGGATCTGGCAGCAGACATCGTGGACCGTGGTGTGATGCTGACCGGTGGCGGCGCGCTGCTGGGTGAGTTGGATCTGGCCCTGCGCGAGGCAACCGGTCTGGCGATCAGTGTTGCGGACGACAGCCTGAACTGTGTGGCCTTGGGCACCGGCAAAGCGCTGGAATACGAAAAGCAGCTGCGTCACGTCATCGACTACGACAGCTGAGGTGGGCCGCTGCGGCGGCTGCGTGCTGGAGTAAATTTTGGCAAAGCACGGAAACAACGGCGAAGACTATTACGCACCGCTACGCAGATTGGGCTTGGCGGTGCTTATACTTTTGCTGTCTGCGATCTTTTTGGTCTGGCGGATCGACTCGCCCCGTGTCGAACGCTTTCGCATGGCGGTGATTGACCGCGTTGTGCCGAGCATGGATTGGGCGATGGCCCCCGTGACCGCGACGGTCGAACTGTTTCGCGACCTGCAGAGCTATCGCCGCCTGACCGAACAAAACGCCGAGCTGCGCCGCGAATTGCAGCAGATGAAGGCGTGGAAAGAGGCGGCACTTCAGCTCGAACAAGAGAACGCGCGCCTTCTGGACCTGAACAACATGCGGTTGGACCCCGCGCTGACCAAGATCTCGGGCGAGGTTCTGGCCGATAGCGGCTCGCCCTTCCGTCAGTCGGTGCTGCTGAACGTGGGCGCACGTGACGGGATCGTTGACGGGTGGGCCACCATGGACGGGATTGGCCTTGTGGGCCGTATCGCAGGCGTGGGCGAGCGCACCAGCCGTGTGATCCTGCTGACCGACACCAACAGCCGTGTGCCTGTCAGCGTGCAGCCTTCGGGACAGCGTGCGATGATCGTGGGCGACAACAGCCCTGCTCCGCCGCTGGAATTCATCGAGAACTCTGATCTGGTGCGCCCCGGAGACCGCGTCGTGTCGTCTGGCGACGGCGGAGTGTTCCCCGCCGGTCTCTTGGTCGGTCAGGTTGCCCAAGACCGCAATGGGCGCCTGCGTGTGCGTCTGGCGGCCGATTATGAGCGTCTGAAGTTCCTCAAAGTCCTGCGCAGCCAACCGGCCGAAGATATCGGCACCCACGGGGGTCTTGTTGCCCCTCTGACATCGTCCGAAAGTTTCCCCGATGCCGTGGACTTGGGTGTTCCCGTCGACACCCCCGAGCTGAGCACCGGCGAGCCAGAGGCCAGTGCCAATGGCGGATAGCGAGTTTCCGGGCCGCTGGGTCCTGACCCTTGGCTATGTGGCTGTCTGCGCGGCGCTCATGTTCACGCGCCTTTTGCCGCTCGATTCCTTGCCGCCGTCATGGGCGGGGCCTGATCTGGTAATTTGCGTGACCATGGCGTGGATGCTGCGTCGCCCTGATTCGGTCCCGATGGTCGTGATTGCTGCAGTGGCCTTGATGGCGGACCTGTTGTTTCAGCGTCCGCCCGGTCTGTGGGCCGCGATTACGCTGGGACTCAGCGACTTCTTGCGCAGACGCGAAGAAGGATTGCGCGATGCGCCCTTTCCCATCGAATGGGGCGTCGTCAGTCTGGCATTTGTGATCTCCAAGGTGTTGTACCGCGTGATGCAGACATTATTTGTGGTGCCCAACGAGCCTCTGGGGCTAACCTTGACCCAGATCGTTGTCACAATCGCAGCCTACCCGCTGGTCGTCCTGACGCTGAACACCGTTTTCAAATTGCGCAGGGCCGCCCCCGGTGAGGTCGATTCTCTGGGGCACAAACGATGAGACGCAGTGAACGGGATACCAGCCTGAGCCATCGGCGCATCACGCGGCGTGGATTGATCGTGGGCGGACTGCAGGTCAGCTTTATCGCGCTGCTGGCCGCGCGCATGCGGCATATGCAAGTCAATCAGGCCGAAGAATTCCGTCTGCTGGCCGAAGAGAACCGGATCAAGGTCCGTCTGCTGCCCCCCGCCCGCGGCCTGATCATGGACCGCGAAGGCACGCCGATCGCCACCAACGAACCCAGCTACCGGATCGTAATCGTTCCCGAAGATGCGGGCGACGTCGAAGAAGTTCTAAGCCGCCTGTCGCAGATCATCGAACTTAGCGAAGATGAACTGAACCGCGCCCGCCAAGAGATGGAGCGGACGCGTTCCGCCCCCTTCTTGCCCGTCACAATTGCAGACCGCGTCAGCTGGGATGCAATTTCCAAAGTCGCGGTGAACGCCCCTGCCCTCCCCGGCATCACGCCCGAGGTTGGGCTGTCGCGCAAATACCCCTTAGGCGGCGATTTCGCCCATGTCGTCGGCTATGTCGGCCCCGTGTCGGACTACGACCTGTCCAAGATAGAAGAGCCTGATCAGCTCTTGCGTATTCCGCGGTTTCAGATCGGCAAGGTCGGCGTTGAAGCCAAGATGGAAGACATGCTGCGCGGCTCTGCCGGTGCCAAGCAGGAAGAAGTCAACGCAGCTGGCCGCGTCATGCGCGAGCTAGACCGCCGCGAAGGGATCGCAGGCGCGAACCTGCAGTTGACCGTTGATCACAAGCTTCAGGGCTACATCCAAGCCCGTCTCGGCAGCGAGAGCGCCAGCGCCGTGGTGATGGACGTCGAAACGGGCGATATCCTGTCCATTGCGTCAGCGCCTAGCTTCGACCCGAACCTTTTTGTTCGCGGGATTTCGGTCGCGGACTACTCAATCCTGCGGGACAACGATCACCGCCCCTTGGCGTCAAAAACCGTGCAGGATGCCTATCCGCCAGGCTCGACCTTCAAAATGGTGACCGCTCTGGCCGGACTGGAAGCAGGGGTTATTACCTCGAACGATACGGCTTACTGCCCCGGCCATTTCGAGGTCGGCGGGCGCCGTTTCCACTGCTGGAAGCGTGGCGGGCACGGCTCGATGGACCTGATTTCGTCCCTGCGTCACAGCTGCGACGTCTACTATTACGACCTCGCGCTGAAAGTGGGCATCGAAAAGATCGCCGAAACGGCCCGCAAACTGGGTCTGGGAGAGCGGTTCGACGTGCCCATGTCCGCAGTTGCCGAAGGCTTGACACCCGACAAACAGTGGAAGCTGGAAGCGCGCGGCGCGGAATGGCTCATCGGTGACACGGTAAACGCCAGCATCGGTCAGGGTTTCGTCCTGACGACTCCGCTGCAACTTGCAGTGATGACGTCTCGTATCGCGACAGGCCGCAGGATCATGCCGCGCCTGATCAAGTCCATAGATGGTAAGCCGACAGAGCCCGAAGGCGGCGAAGATCTGGGTCTGAACGAAGATTACCTGCGCCAAGTCCGTCGCGGCATGTTTGCCGTGGTCAATAACCGACGAGGAACGGCCTATCGGTCCCGCATCGCGGACGAGGCCAACCGGATGGCGGGTAAGACCGGCACTGCGCAGGTCAGCAACCGCGTCGTCCGCAATGACGAAGTCCCGTGGGAAGAGCGGGACCATGCCCTTTTCGTGTCGTTCGCGCCCTATGAGCGGCCCAAAATCGCCGTGGCGGTTGTGGTTGAACATGGCGGCGGCGGCTCTTCGGTTGCGGCCCCTATTGCGCGCGACATCACGCTCGAGGCCCTATTCCGCGGACCGCCCCCACCCGAGGCGTATCCCGCAAGCGATCGCGAAAAGAAGATGGAAGAGCGCCAAGAGATTGAGGAACGGCTCAATGCCCTCGGGTCCGAAGGCAGCACACGCGCATGAGTTACCTCGAGTATAATGTCAAATACGTGCCTTCGGGCGCGCGTAAGATCCTCTATCTGAACTGGCCCCTGATCCTGCTGATCACTGCTGCGGCCTCTGCGGGTTTTTTGATGCTGTACTCCGTTGCGGGGGGCTCTTTGCGACCCTACGCGTGGGCGCAGATGATCCGCTTCGGGATGGGAATGTTCGCGATGTTCGTCATTGCGATGGTGCCAATCTGGTTCTGGCGCAATGTCTCTGCTGTGGCTTACGGGATCTCGATCGTCCTGCTGCTGGTGGTCGAACTTTTTGGCACGGTCGGCATGGGGGCGCAGCGTTGGATCGATATCGGATTCATGCGGCTGCAGCCGTCCGAGTTGACCAAGATCACAGTGGTCATGCTGTTGGCGGCCTATTACGACTGGCTGCCCGTGACCAAGACGTCGCGGCCCCTGTGGGTCTTTATCCCTGTCATGCTGATCATGATTCCGGTCGCATTGGTTCTAAAGCAGCCAGATCTTGGGACCGCCTTGCTACTGCTGATCGGCGGCGGCGCGGTAATGTTTATGGCAGGTGTCCATTGGGCCTATTTCGGCGTGGTGATGGCGTCTGGGGCGGGGCTGATTGCCGCTGTTTTCAACAGCCGCGGCACCCCGTGGCAGCTGATCAAGGACTACCAGTTCCGCCGCATCGACACCTTCCTTGACCCCTCCAGCGACCCCTTGGGCGCGGGATATCACATCACCCAGTCTAAGATCGCGCTCGGATCTGGTGGATGGACCGGCAAAGGGTTTATGCAAGGCACCCAGACCCGTCTCAACTTCCTGCCCGAAAAGCATACGGACTTTATCTTTACCACGCTGGCCGAAGAATTCGGGTTCATTGGCGGGGTGTCATTGCTGACGATCTACGGTTTGATCATCGTGTTCTGCATTGCAACTGCGCTGAGCAACCGGGACCGCTATGCATCGCTGCTGACGCTAGGGATCGCCATGACATTCTTCCTGTTTTTTGCAGTAAATATGTCGATGGTCATGGGCTTGGCGCCCGTTGTGGGCGTGCCGTTGCCACTGGTTAGCTATGGCGGCTCGGCAATGCTGGTCTTGCTCGTGGCCTTTGGCCTTGTTCAGAGCGCTCATGTCCACAAACAGAGGTAACCTATGATCAACGTCCAACTAGCTGCGCCCGCTGCCTACTGGGCCGAATACGAGGCCCCACTGACCAGAGCATTGAAAGCGGCAGGAGTGGATGCGGATCTTTCTATGGATCATGCGCCCGAGGATGTGGATTACATCGTTTACGCCCCCCATCCCGAGATGCAGGATTTCACGCCTTTTAAGCGCTGCAAGGCGGTTTTGAGCCTGTGGGCCGGTGTGGAAAAGATTGTGGGGAATCAAACACTCACGATGCCCTTGACCCGCATGGTGGACCCTGGATTGAAGAAGGGCATGGTCGAGTTTGTGACCGGCCATGTGCTGCGCTACCATCTGGGGATGGACCAGCACATTCTGGTGCAAGACGGTGTCTGGCGCCACAAGGCGCCTCCCTTGGCACAAGATCGCAAGGTGACCATTCTGGGACTTGGCGAACTGGGTCGCGGCTGCGCTGAGATGCTGGTCCAGCTTGGATTTCAGGTGCGCGGATGGGCACGCAGCCCGCGCGAGCTTGCAGATATCGCATGTTTCAGTGGAGCCGCTGGAATGAAGGCCGCACTGGAAGGGGCAGAGATCATCGTTTTGCTGCTGCCTGACACACCCGAAACCGAGAATGTCTTGGATTCAGAGGCTATGTCATGGCTGGCCCATGGGGCATCGATCCTGAACCCAGGCCGAGGACCCTTGATCGATGACGACGCACTTTTGGCTGCGTTGGACAGTGGGCAGGTGGCGCATGCAACGCTTGACGTTTTCCGCGTGGAGCCTTTGCCTGCCGAGCATCCCTTTTGGGCGCATCCGGATGTGACGGTGACGCCTCACATCGCGTCGGAAACCCGAGCGGACACTGCGTCCAAAGTGGTTGCCGAGAATATCCGACGCGCCGATGCAGGGGAGCCCTTGCTTTATCTGGTTGATCGAGCGGCTGGGTACTAAAGGGGGCGCTGCCCCCTCTCGGCCTTTGGCCAATTCACCCTAGGGGTATTTTTCCCAAGAAAGAGTTTAAGGCGAAGGATAGCCAAGGTCTGCGAAATCGCGGGCGTAGAAAGCACAAAGTTGATCCAGCAGCGGGCCAGTGATGTGCTGCTCCCAAGTGCTGTGTTCACTGCGATTGGCGTGGGGCACGCCGTCGAGCGCGAGGCCAACTTTGCTCGCGAGGCGCGCGATTTCGGCATCGTAATTTTCAAAACGGTAGAGTTCGTCTGCCTCGGTCAGGCAGTAGAACCTGTGGGTTTGCTGGATCGTGTGATGGCGAATGATCTCGGGTTTGGTTCGGCGGGTGCCCGTGTGGTCGATTGTGACGTTCATCGTGATCGCGGCGAAGTCTTCAATTGTGCCTTTGAAACCACGATGCTGGTTGAAATAGGAATAGGCCGAGACGAAGCGGTCGAGCGGGTGCCGGACAAACGCAAACTTGTAGAGGTTGCGCCATTCGGGGCGCATTTCGCCAAACGAGCGGCCAGAGAAGCGACCGTCCCACAAGTGCCGGCGGATCGTTGTACCGCCGGTCTTGTGGATGTGGATGATGACACAATCCGGATTATGGAGCCGGAAGTTGGCCATGCTGCGGGTCAGCCCTTGGTCAGGTCGTCATAGGCCTTGAGGCGTTTCAGGAGAGCCGTCATTTCCGTCAGCGGGACCATGTTCGGGCCGTCCGAGGGGGCGTTTTCGGGGTCCTGATGCGTTTCGATGAAGACCGCGCCAGTGCCCACCGCCAGCGCCGCTCGGGCCAGAGGTTCGACAAATTCACGCTGACCGCCGGTCGAGGTGCCCTTGGAGCCCGGCATCTGGACCGAGTGGGTCGCGTCAAACACCGTCGGGTAGCCGGTTTCGGCCATGATCGGCAGGGCGCGCATGTCCGACACCAGCTGGCCGTAGCCGAACGTGGTGCCACGCTCGCAGAGCATGATGTTCTCGTTTCCGGTGCTTTCGATCTTTTTCACCGCGTTGCCCATGTCCCAAGGGGCAAGGAACTGGCCCTTTTTTACGTTCAAGGCTTTGCCGGTTTCACCAGCGGCGAGCAGCAGGTCGGTCTGGCGGCACAAGAAGGCGGGGATTTGCAGGATGTCGCAAACCTCGGCCGCCTTGGCGCAGTGCCACGGTTCGTGGACGTCGGTGATCGTGGGAACGCCGAATTCCTCGCTGATGGTGTTCAGAACCTCTAGGCCCTTTTCCATGCCGAGGCCGCGTTCACCAGACAGGGAGCTACGGTTCGCCTTGTCATAGCTGGCCTTGAAGACCCACTGGATGCCCGAGGCCGCGCAGGCTTCGGCGATGCCGTTTGCCATCATGCGCGCGTGGTCCAAGCTTTCGAGTTGGCAGGGGCCGGCGATCAGGACAAAGGGCAGGTTCTGTGCGATCTTGATGTCGCGGACGGTGACGGTTTTCATTCGGTGCCTTCCTTTTTCAGCACAGATTCAATGCGTTCCACATCGACGGGGTTGTTCAGTTCCCAGAACACGCGGCCACGGCCTTCGACCTGAACACAGGCGACGGACTGACCATTTTCGAGGAAGCGCAGCTGTTCCAGACCTTCGAGCTTTTCCAGCGTGCCCTCGGGCCACGACATATAGGATTTCAGGGCGGCGGGGCGGTAGGCGTAGACGCCAACGTGGTGGAACACAGGGGTGTTGTCGCCAGTTGCGGGCTCGTCCCCGGTGTAGGGCACGACCTCTTTGGAGAAATAGAGCGCGTGGCCGTGGGTGTTGAACACGGCGGTGGTGCCGCCCACACGGCGGGCGCGGCGGTCTTCGCGGAAGTTGTTCAGGGTCTCGGCGTCGCAGCGCAGGACGGGGGTCGCGACGGGCAGTTCGGGGTCGGCCTTCATCGCGTCGATCAGGGCGGTCAGGAACCAGACGGGAGTCAGGGGCGCGTCGCCCTGCAGGTTCACCACCAGATCGGTGTCTTCGGGCAGTTGGGAGACAGCTTCGGCGCAGCGCTCGGTGCCGTTCTTGGCGAACTCCGAGGTCATCAGGACATCTGCGCCAAACGCTTTGGCGGCGTTGGCGATCCGGTCGTCATCGGTGCAGACATAGACCGCATCGACGCCGTGGGTCGCCTTGGCCACTTCCCACGAGCGCTGGATCAAGGACTTCGCGATGCCGGTCGCGCCATGCAGCGGCACCAGCGGTTTGCCCGGATAGCGGGTCGAGGCGTAACGGGCGGGGATCAGGATAACAGTGCTCATGCAACACCTGCGCGCAGACAATCGTGGATGTGGATAATGCCCCGCAGCACACCCTCTTCGGTGGTGACGCAAAGCGTTGTAATTTTGTTGTCGTTCATGATCCCCAGCGCCTCGGACGCGAGGGCAGTCTCGCGGATCGTGCGGGGGCCGCGGGTGGCGACCTGACCGGCGGTTTTCTCCATCAAGCCATCCAGATTACGGCGCAAGTCGCCGTCCGTGATGATGCCGTTCAGTTTGCCATTCTCGATCAGCGCGACAATGCCGAGCCCCTTTGCCGACATCTGGACCAGCGCGTCGCCCATAGTAGTCTCTTCGTCCACGAGCGGCAGCTCGTCGCCTTTGTGCATCAGGGCCGCAACAGGCAGAAGCTGCGCGCCAAGGCTGCCACCGGGGTGGAAGGCTAGGAAGTTCTCTTTCTCGAAGCCACGAATACGCATGAGGGCGACCGCGACCGCATCCCCCAGCGCCATGGTCAGCGTGGTCGAGGTGGTCGGCGCCATTCCAATCGCGCAGGCCTCGGGCGCATTCGGGAGTTGCAGCAGGTAGTCAGATTGCTGCGCCAAGGTGCTGTCCGCGTTTTTGGTGATCGCAACCATCTTGATCCCGAAGCGGCGGGTGTGGGCGATGATGTCGGCCAGTTCCTTGGTCTCGCCAGAGTTCGAGATCAGGATCACCACGTCGTTCTTGGTGATCATCCCCAGATCGCCGTGGCTGGCCTCGCCGGGGTGGACGAACTGCGCGGGGGTTCCGGTGCTGGCAAAGGTTGCTGCCATTTTCGCGCCCACATGGCCGGATTTGCCCATGCCAGAAACAATCACCCGGCCCGTGCTTGCTTGAATCAGTCGCACCACTGCCGGAATTTGCGCCGGCGGCGCGTCAGCCATCAGGGACAAAGCTGCAAGCTCTGTTTTCAGGACATCCTGCGCGTATTGCGAGATTTCGTTCTCTGTCATGCTGCTTGTCTATCCGGGTCGTCGTTAGAGCCCATGCACTATCAGGTATTCTTGGGCAGCAAAATGCTTTTCCCAAAGCAAAACTTCGCACACCACCACGTAACAACGGTTGGACGAATGCGTGATCAGCCGCTAATGTCGGGTGCGCACGGTCCCTTGCAATCGGGCTTGCAGAAAGAAACCTGGACTTCATGGACGATCGACGTGGTTAAAGTACTGGCGCGCAGTTCTTCGCGCATCCGGCAGCCTCTGGCGCGCGCAGTTTGCGCGCTTTGCTGCGTCTTCGGCACGGTGCCGGCTTGGTCGGCAGATGGATCATCTGAAACAAACTATACGATCTGGGGCACCCCCGGCCTGATTACCTTGCCTGACGCCAAACTGGCTTCGAATGGCGAGGCCGCGTCGACCTTTGGCTATATGCCGGGCACGACGACCGTTGGCCTGACATTTCAGTTTTCCGACAGAATTACTGCGACCTTCCGCTATGCTGGCGTCGATGGTGCGATCAACCCGTTTCAGGGCCAAGACACCTATTACGACCGCAGCTTTGACGTCCGATATCAAGTGCTGGACGAGGGCCGATATTTACCCGCCGTCGCCGTTGGCCTCCAAGACTTTGCGGGCACGGGCCTTTATTCCGGCGAATACGTGGTCGCGACCAAAACCGTCGCGCCCGGGTTTTCGCTAACTGGCGGGATCGGCTTCGGTCGTTTGGGCAGTTACAATCCACTCACCACAATCGGCGAGCGCCCGTCCCGTTTGATTGATGAGATCGGCACAGGTTCCTACGTGTTTGAGGGGCGCGGCGGTACGTTCAACTTTAACCAGTGGTTCCGCGGGGATGTCGCTCCCTTTGCCGGTCTGAGCTGGGACGTAAATGACAAATGGCGGTTCGTGGCGGAATACTCCAGCGATGCCTTTGACGCCGAAGAGGCTGCGGGTTTCTACAAGAACCGGACGCCGCTTAATTTCTCTTTGACCTATGACTTGGGCGCTGACAGCCGCGTTTCTCTGTATTCACTGAACGGCGACAAGTTCGGGGTACAGGCGACCTTCTCGATCAACCCGCGCGAACCGGCCATGAACACCGGTATCGAAGAGGCCCCTCTGCCGATCCGCAAGCGCGCGCCCGGCGAAAGCGAATTATTGGGGTGGACACAGCTCGGCGATGCGGTGCTGCCCACGATCCGCGAGAACCTGAAGCGCCAGCTTGATCGCGACCAATTGCGGATCGCTGGCCTTGAGGTATCGGGGCGTGAGGCAACACTTCTGCTCGAAAATCCGCGATACGGGTCCGAGCCCCAAGCCATCGGTCGCGCCGCCCGCGCAATGGCAAGCCAGCTGCCCTACTCGATCGAGACGATTCACATTGTCCCGGTCTCAAATGGTATGGGTCTGTCGCGGATCACTTTCCAACGCTCTGACCTCGAAAATCTGCAGTTCAATACTGTAGAGGCCATCAAGGAACGTATGGTGATCGAAGACACGCGAGGGCACATGATCGCCTTTGATGACGATAAGTATCCTTCGTTCGACTATGGCTTTTCTCCCTACATCCAGCCCGGGTATTTCGACGTATTCCAGCCTCTGCGTGCCGACTTTGGTATCCGCTTTCGCAACACCCTTCGCTTGAGCAAGAATTTCAAAATTGGCTCTTCCTTCACATATCGATTGGCTGGGGACTTGGCGGGATCAGAACCAGATTTCGACGGCATCGTGCCACCTGTCCGCACTTTGGGGCCGCTCTATTTCGAGGATCCGTTCGGTGTAGAGTCCCTTGCGCTCTACTACACAGCGCACCCTTTCAAGGACATCTACGTGAGCGGCCGCGTCGGCTATCTGGAAAACATGTATGGCGGTGTGTCCGGCGAGGTCCTCTGGAAGCCAGTCGACAGCCCTTTGTCGCTTGGGATTGAAGTATCCCGTGTCAGGCAGCGTGGGTTCGACCGCCTGTTCGACTTCCGCGATTACGAGGTCACGACGGGCCACGTTTCCGCCTATTATGACTTCGACAACGGCTACTTTGCCAAACTCGATGTTGGCCAATATCTGGCGGGCGACAAGGGCGCGACGCTGCTGGTCCAACGGACCTTCGACAACGGCTGGGCTTTTGGCGCCTTTGCCACGCTCACAGACATTTCGGCCGAAGACTACGGCGAAGGCAGCTTTGACAAAGGCATCATGTTCACCATGCCGCTCAGCTTCACCCTTCAGGAACCGAAGCGAACATCATACACCGAGGTTGTCCGACCGCTACAACGGAACGGTGGTGCAAAACTCAGTGTGAACGACCGTTTATACGGTGGGCTCGCGGATTATCATCGCCCCTCTCTCGATCAGGAATACGGAAGGTTCTGGCGATGACGTCGCTTGTGCGTTTGATCACTGTAATTATGGCCGTTGGGCTTGTGGCATCCTGTGGCTCGGACCGCCAAGAATCGAGGCTTGAGCTGTTTAGCCGTATCGGAGCCAATTGGCGCACAAGCCTGAGCGATACTGAGCAGCAGAGCAACGCGGCCCAACTGCGCGCCGCCGTCCCAGCTCTGTTGGAGCAAGTGCCAACGCCTATGATTTTAATGACCCAACGCACGATCAACGGCGCTGGCATCTTTGTCCTAAATACCGAGATTGGGAATTATCGGGTCTTCAGTTCCAGCGACGACATGACCGTTACGCTCGAAGGCGGCGTCTTGGCCGAAACTCGCAGGCTAGGCGACGATTTGATGTCCTCGGAAAACGGGCCGTTACCAGGTTTGCTCGCCGCGCGTTCGGAGGGCGACTATCAACGGGTGCTGCGCACGCTGGACGGCGAAGGGCACGAAATCTCGGTGATGTATGACTGCCGGCTGAGCCAAACCGCTCCTGATCGTATGATCGAAAACTGTACGACACCGGGTCGCGCATTTAAGAATGTGTACGAGTACACCCCGGGGGCGCCGCTGCTGGCTCGGTCAGAGCAGTGGCTTAGTAATGACCACGGACACCTGAGCATTGAGTACCTACGCCACTGATCACGTTTGACTCCTCAGGGCATTTGCACAGCAATCCAGTTACAAAAAAACGCGGCCCATGGGCCGCGCTTTGAATTCCGCCTATCAGCACCAATTAGTTGGTGGTGGTGGTGGTGGTGGTCGAAGAATCGTCGCTCGAGTCGCTGTCTTGCGCGGCAAGGTACGATGCCAGAGCGGCACCAGTCAGAACAACACCGCCAACGATAACCAATGCGCTTGCGCCTGCAATGCCAGCCAGACCACCGGCCGCACCGCCGACACCCAGACCAACACCTGCGCCGCCACCTGCGCCGCCGCCTGCACCACCGGCCTGAGCCGCTGCAGCGTCTGCCTGTGCCAGAACTGCGGTCGAGGTCGAGGCTGCAAGAGCAAATGCAGCAGTAAGAGTAATAATCTTCTTCATCTTGCTATCTCCAAAGCGTGATTCCCCGTTCGCCCCAGACGCAAACAGGTCTAGCCTTATCCATTGCACAGGATTGTAAATTTGGCCAGCAACATTTGCTCTCAAGTTCAAGCTAAAAAAGGAAGTGTTGCAATTTCGATGAGGAATCGTGCAACAACATCTTGACCTCTCAGTTTCGGTCATCTTCTGCGACTACGACAGCTTCTAAGTGAATTTCCGATGCCGTTCTCAAAACGCCTGTTTGATTTGGTTTTTTCTTTGTTTTTGCTGCCATTTCTCGCGCCTCCTATCCTGCTGATATATTTAGCGATTATTGTAAGCGACGGTTTCCCAGGCTTTTATCGCTCCGAGCGCATGAAGGATGCATGCACGGGTTTCACTCTATTGAAGTTCAGGTCGATGAAAGTAGTGAGCCAAGACACCGGCGTATCAGGCGGAGATAAAACCGCTCGCATCTTTCCGGTGGGCAAGTTCCTGCGCAAGTATCGGCTAGATGAACTTCCGCAAATTTTTAACGTCATTCGCGGCGACATTAGTTTCGTGGGACCAAGGCCACCGTTACGACAATACGTCGAAAAATTCCCTGACATTTATACTCAGGTGTTGAGATCACGGCCAGGAATCACCGGAATGGCCACAATTTTCTACCACAAGCACGAAGAGTCACTCTTAAAATCTTGCGCCTCGGCCGAGGAGACCGACGCCATTTACTCTGACAGATGCGTCCCCCGTAAAGCGCAGCTCGATTTAATTTACCAAAGAAATAGAAACCTTTGCATGGACCTTTGGTTGATCAAAAAAACGGCTTTGCGCAAATAGTCGCCTGCGAATCCTCGAAACTCTGCCACAACTTTAGCTGTAAGGTGGCTTCGAGCGCGAGACTCGCGTATAGCAACAATAGAAGTGTTTTTACCTCGTAATTGTTTACCTGGTCTGTCGTCCCGGCATTCGGAAAATTTAAATGCTCATTTACAATCTGCTGATGCGGATGACCCGCGCACACAAGACACTCCTCATCCTCGCATTGGATGTGATCTTAGCGCCAATCTCCCTATACTGCGCATTCGAGCTAGTCGGTTTGTCATCAGCTGTTGTGGACCTGAATGCTATCGCAACGGCATTCCTCTTTGGCAGCGTTGCGCTCTTCGCAATGGGTGCTGCCCTTCTTCTTGGCCTGCATCGAGTACGTTTGAACAGCTACGATATGGCGTGTGCGGGCCTCAGTTCGTTGGCAGCGGTGACAGTTGCTGTGCTTGGCGCCGTCACTGTTCACCTCGCTGGAATTGATATACCGATTCGTGTCTGGATTGCCGCGGCAGCCTGCAACAGTCTATTAAGCATTGGGGCGCGTGCGCTCGTGCGACAGATGCTTCTAGCGGTTTATCGCAAGGGGGATAACCGTCTGCGAATTGTAATCTACGGTGCGGGGCAAACTGGCCAACAGCTGGCGGCTGCACTGAAGACTGACCGCTCGGTTGAGATTATCGGCTTTGTTGATGACAACCCTACCTTACAAAGCCAAACTATTTCCGGCCTAAAAGTTCACTCGCCAATCAAGGTCAAAGCGCTCTGCGACAAGCGCCAAGTGGATCGCGTGATCCTTGCGATGCCCTCGGTCAGCCTACCAAGGCAGCGTCAAATTTCCCGCCGCTTGAATGAGATGGGCTGTGAAACACGCCTGCTACCTTCTTTCGCGGATATGATGAACCGTACGGCCAATAGCGAAGAGCAGCGTTTCGACGCAAACGCGGTGTTGAACCGTGCTCGGTTGGAGGATCAGATTCCCGAAACCGGCGAAAGCTACGAAGGCAAGGTCGTGATGATCACCGGTGCAGGTGGTTCGATTGGCTCTGAGCTTTGCCGCCAGATCTTTTCCTGCAAGCCGAAGAAGATCGTGCTGGTCGATCATAGCGAATTTGCACTCTATGCGATTTCGAAGGAACTGCATGCACTGAATCGCAAAATCAAGATCGCCTCAGTCCTGATGTCAGTGACGGACCGGAAGGGCATCGAGCGAGTTATGCGGAGCAAAGGGGTTCAAGTCGTCCTTCATGCAGCCGCCTATAAACATGTGCCGATTGTCGAAAACAACGAACTCGCTGGTTTGTGGAACAATGTCTTTGGCACCAAAATCACAGCCGAAGCTGCGCGATCTGTAGGCGTGGAACGCTTTATCCTAGTTTCGACAGACAAGGCTGTGCGCCCATCAAACGTGATGGGCGCGTCAAAGCGATTGGCAGAGCTCGTGATACAAGATCTCGCGACGCGCAGCTCTGGGACGCGCTTTTCGATGGTCCGTTTCGGTAACGTACTTGGATCTTCAGGCTCAATCATTCCGCTCTTTGAAGAGCAAATTGCATCTGGCGGTCCGGTGACTGTTACGCACCCCGAGGTCACCCGTTTCTTTATGACCATCCCAGAGGCATCGCGACTTGTGCTGCTGGCAGGATCGTTCACGCGCGGTGGGGACGTTTTCGTTTTGGACATGGGGCAGCCCGTACGGATCGCGCAGGTCGCCCGTCAGATGATCGAAGCAGCGGGATATTCTGTACGCGATCATGACAACAAGGATGGCGATATCGAGATTCGCTATATTGGGATGCGCCCAGGAGAGAAATTGCACGAGGAATTACTCATCGGGCAGGACATGCTTACCACGCCCCACCCGAAAATCTTGCGCGCCAGAGAAGGGCGCTTGTCCGAAATCCAAGTCGCCTCCGCTTTGAATGACATCCGCCTCGCCATAGAAAGCGGAGATTCCGAAGCTGCGCGCGCCGCCGCTTTCAAGTGGTCAATGCCAACGGACGACTACAAGGACGCGTCGACAGCACAGCTGATTTCGTAAACGACCACTCGCCACGCCGGGCCTAAATCCAGCGCCCAATCGCAGTGCAGTGCAGTGTCAAGCTGCCTGTCACGGAGTAAGCGCTCAGGACCTGAACCTCTGCTTGGTGGCTGGCGGGTGCAGTCCCGCCCAAAGTCCCCCAAACGCCGCTTGCGCCGGACACGCTGACCGAAATGGAGGGCGGCTCTGCGAATTGCGCCGGGAACGTCCAAGTGGCAGCAGCCGAGCTATAGAGCGCGCCCATCGCGGAGGTTGCATCCGTCACATCAATAGTCCCCAAGCAAATTTGTGTGCCGTCCACAAATTTGACGACGGAACCGGCGCCAGAATGAGAAGACTCAATAATCGCGCCAGAGGGGACACCGTTGCTCATACCAACGGCACCGAGAACGTTGCCACGACAATAACCGTAGTCAGAGCGCATCAATCGCCCCTCGGTCGTATCCTCTGCCGAAGTCTGGACCGCAGCCCCTGTGAGGTGTCCAGTTTGTGGGTCTACCACGATCGCATCCAGCCAAGTCCCGCCATCAGCGGACACCTTTACGTGGACTGCGTCATCGCCACAGAGGCCAATCTCTGCGCGGCCGGACCAATTCGATTGCAGGACAAGGCTGGCTGTGTCGCCGGCACCCGCTTTGTTGACTTTGAGTTGATGGTTGTTGCCTTCGTGGGTCAGCAAAGTAGCCTGGGCGCTCACGATCAATCGGTTTGTCGTATCTGCTGTCGCATTAACACCAACCGCAGGCAGATTCTTGAGATCCAGCGGCACGGGTATCCAAGCGTCATTTTGATAGACGATATGCCTCTCGTTGGCAGCGTCCCAAGCAAACCAACCTTCTGAAGGCTGCAGGTAAACCCAACCGCTTTGGGTATAGGTCGCGACCATTCTAGGGTTGTTCACCCAATCGCCTGTTGCGCTGTCAGACGTGAAATAGCTATGGCCCACGACAGGCTCAGACGGCGGTGCTGCCTGAAAACTGCTCTGAAGCACCATCTGCACAGCCCCATCCAGCCGCAGAAGAGCCTCGTTATGGGTGACGTGTTTCTGGGCTTGGGCGGGCAGGATCATCGGCAGGTCAAGCCGAGGGGACGCGCTGGTCATGGACACTCTCCGTTTTTGCGATGCACGGAGAAAACCGACCCTAGGTTAACATGTCTGAAGGAACCTTGGCGCTGCATTCATCCCATTTTAACGGACACGGGCGCCCACAGACGCCCGCTTCGTGCTGCCAAGCAGAAATGGGTTAGTTCGCTAGATTCTGCGCCTGTACAAAGGTCGCCCCGCTTGCGCGGAACACATCAAGGAAGTTGTTGATCAAGACCAGTGGCGACTCCGAGGCGTAGACGATGTCGCCAGGGAAAACTTCGAACTTCTGTGCTGCGAACAATCCATCGGCGTTGGTCATATCCAACGCAAAGATCACCAAGTCTTTGTCCGGCCCGTGTGTATCGAGTCGCACAGCGTTGTGCTCATACTGGCGCAAAACGAGCAAACCCTTGGGGTTTGCGCGCGTGTCTGTCAGACCGCCAGCATTTGTGACTGCCTGAAGCGCTGTCATTGGCGGATACTTCAGAGGGACTTGCATCTCGCGTCCTGTCGCCCCCATGACTGTCACATTTTGGGGCAGATCGGTGACCAGTACCTTGTCGCCACCACGCAAAGCGGTATCCAGCGCACTGTTCTCGGTCAGCTCGGATGCAAAGATTTCGTAGGTCCCACCCCCACGCATCAGTCGAACCACAGGGTTCTGAATACTATCGGCTACACCACCCGCATCTGCGATCAAGTTTAAGACGCTGTAGCTCCGATCCGTCAGGGGATAAGCGCCTGGACGCGACACACCATCGACGGCACGCGCAATATTGTTCTGACCCGGCTGAGCAGAGACGAGCACTTGCACCGAAGGCGCGATGCTCTCCATCTGCCGCGCAATCGTGTTTCGAGCACTTTCGATCGTTTTGCCAGCAACTTGCACATTGCCGATATAGGGCAAGTAAACGCTGCCTCCGGATGAGACTCTGATATTCTGAACCCGCGCTTCTTTTTGTCCAGTGCCCGTCAACAGGGAGTCTTCTTGGCTATCCCAAATGCTCAGCGACAGGATATCGCCCGAGCGAATGATATAGTCGGACGCACCGCGGCTTCCGCCGATCCACCCATGCTTTAGACCGCCACCAGTCCGCGGCCACTTCTCGACCATGGCTAGGGAGGTGGGGTTCAGATCGACGACATCAAAGCTCGCGTCTTGGCTGTTAGAGCCCCTGAGAACTTCTGATTTTGTCACCGCACCTCGCGGAACGATACAGCCTGAGATGGCTGTAACCAGAACAAGGCTTAGAAAAAGGCGCAGCATTGGGAAACCTTAAAGCATTTATCAATTGGCTGAGTTGATGCCATTTTTTGCGCTTCGCTCCAAGACAAGCTTTGCGATCAAGGCTAGAAAGATGCTCAAGCAACACGGGATGTTTGCCAAAATCGGCGCAAATCATCCGATAGAGGGATATCATCAGGGATGCTCGAAACTCCGGTTCTGGTAACGGGTGCAAACGGTCAGGTCGGACGCCGCGTGCTAAAGGCGTGGAAGCGCGAGCGGCCGTCCTTTCACGTTGCAGCGGTCGCACGCGACAGCGGACCGATGTGGCAAGCGTGGACGCCAGACATGCCGCCCGTCGTTTCACAGGCTCGCGCTGTCGTTGGCCTTTGGGGTGTCTGTTTCGGAACGCTAGAAGAAACCCGCGTGAACCTTGATCTGGCACGCGCCGCGCAGTCACTGGCAACCCAAACCGGCGCGGATCGTGTGATCCATTTGTCGACGCAATCGGTCTATGGCCGCTCTTGCTTGTTGGCCAGAGAGACACAAGTGCTGACACCGGCAAGCCCTTATGGCCAAGCCAAGGCCGAAATGGAGGATATGCTACGCGGCACCGACGGGCCTCGGCCGATTATCCTGCGGGTTGCGAATGTGATCGGCGCAGATGCGATCTCTAGATCCTTGGCAGGTACAGCGCCCATCGTCCTAGATCGTTTTTCCGATGGCTCTGGGCCCGTCCGCAGTTTCGTTGGAATTGCGGATTTGGCACGGATCGTCGCAGCGTTGTGCACCTGCCCTCTCGAAGACTGCCCAGACATCCTGAATGTGGCCGCGCCTGTAGACCTGCCTATGAATGCGATTCTTGATGCTGCGGAACGCGATTTCCACTGGAAAGAAGCACCAGAGGGCGCATTGCCCGTCGCGACAGTTTCAACCCAAAAGCTGCAACAAAGCTGGTTGCCCCAGCCGCAGGCCTGTAGGGCTGAGGCGCTTTACCACGATTGGCAGATGTTCCGCGACTGACTGTTACAGCGCGAAATTCTCGATAAAGGTTCGGGCATCGGCGTCAGAAAGACACCGCAGATGCGACTTGAGCTTCAACACAGCCTCGGCAGTTGCCTCGGCCTCTGGAATGGGTCTCTCGCGGAGCATGTTCTGCAAGTTCGCAAAAAAGGGTGTTTGCCCCGTCATATCGCAGAGGAACTCATGAACATCCTCAAAACGGTCAAACATTTCGGCTCGAAGCGCAGAGCCATACATCTCGATGTCCGATGACTTCGGCAAATCGAGTTCAGGCGTTATGACTTCCAAGAAAGTTCGCAAATTTTGCGCAACTTCGGGCATCAGCTGTGCATTACCACGCCGCACAATCTCTTGCACCGCGCGGTGCATAGTGGGGTTCTGGGGCGCTGGCGTTGTCAGATTCTGAGGAAAGTTCAGACAAGACTGCTCTTTGAAGTCCGCGATGGTGCCTTCGGACCGCACCGCTGAGAAGTCCCGTAACACAAAGTCCGCTTCGGGCATCGCCCGTGCCCAAGGTTCCAAAATCTGACTGTAATCGAAATGCGTGGTGTCGTAATATGACTGCAATCCGCCACGCCCCAAGGAATGCAGTCGCTCGCCAGCCTTCAGGCGCTCTCCATGCCAGCTTGCCAGATAATTATCTACGCGGCGCAAGTTTGCGATAATCCGGAAATCAGCATCGGGGAATTCATCAATAAGGGTCTGAATCAAGCGGGGACTGATCACGCCAAATGTCGAGAACACTTCGGACGCGAGGATCACAGCCTCTGGCTGCACAAATTCGATCTGCTTTTTGATGGCACGAAACATCTGACGTGTGCGTGGCAGCCCAGTGTGCTTAGGCGGCACAAATCGGTTCTCGTCGACCTCGGAAATCATCTTGTAGGCAAAGGCATTGTGCGCCTCGCGGGCATTTACCGGCAGGGGAATATCGTCGATATCGCCAATGATCGCCTTGGAGACCATGAAAGATAGGCCCTCAGCCTCGATCATGGGATACAGAATGCCGGATTGGATCAGCCGCACGTAGTTCCGGTACAAAAAATCCTGAAGCTGACTGGAGCCCACTTTGTGCGGACCAATGAAAATCACAAATTGCATCTGCGCGAGTCTCCGCGGCTATCGGTCATCCGGATCGCACGCGTCGAAATGCAGTGGCGTGCTCCCTGTCCCTAGCGGCCTCGCTTGAAAAAGACCAGCATTGGGCGGGACGTAGCGCCTAAAGGATCAGAAAAGCTCGGAGTTGCTAATGATGGTGTCCAAATCAGTTACACCTTCGATCAGTAGCATGTCGCCCGAGTCGAACGTCAGCACGGCGTTGCCATCCACGACGCTGAGATGATCGCCAAGATCAAAGCTCTCGTCATCGCCATCCGTCCACAGGTTCGTCTTGAGCTTGAGCATATCGCCATCGCTTGCAGTGAAGTCCGTGATGGTGTCGCTGCCATGATTGGCCGAGAAGACAAACGTATCCGCGTCACTTCCGCCAGTGAGGGTGTCATCCCCCAGACCACCGATCAGAGTGTCATCGCCATCACCGCCACCCAAGGTATCGTTGCCAAGGTTGCCTAGCAGTCTGTCGTTACCTTTGTTTCCGTAGACTCGGTCGTCCCCGCTGCCACCAAGCACCTTGTCACGACCACCGCCGCCAAGCAGCAGGTCGTCGTCGCCTTGGCCAAAGAGCTTGTCACCCTTGCCATTGCCGGAAAGAGAGTCTTCCCCGTCACCGCCAAATAGCCTGTCTTTGCCGCGGCCACCCTGCAATGTATCCGCCCCTTGGCCCCCATACAGTCGGTCGTTCTGGCCATTGCCGACAAGCGAGTCATCTCCGATTCCACCGTAGAGCTGGTCTCGGCCACCGCCACCAAAGAGACGGTCGTTACCGTCTTCACCCTGCAACGTATCGTGACCCGCGTAACCATAGATGCGATCGCTGCCTTGGCCTGCGTTCATCAAGTTGTCAGCACCGTTGCCGGACAGGGTGTCGTTCCCCCCGCCAGAATAAACATTTTCGATGATGGTACCGCGAGCGATCGCGACGATGCCGTCATACCCACCCACATTCGAGAAGCTCTCCTGCGCCAAGTCGATGTAATCAGCGGTCGATAGCGTGCTGAAATCGATCGTATCCACACCGGACTCGTCATAGAACGTGATCGCAACAGCATCACCGCCGTATTTTGCCGAGGTCTGCCCCGTGATGGCGTCCTCCAACAGCTCGCCAAAGATATTGTTCAGATTTGTCCCGACCCCATAGACGGTATCGCCAGCTGTCGCAGAAGAGGACCCTGCCGCGCCATAGATCGTCTGGATCGCAAGGATGTCAGCCATCATCGCTGTCACAGGGTCAGCATAATCTCCGTCGATGGTCGGGTTTTCTGTCTGACTGAAGTAGGACATCACAGACATCTGGTAGCTGTCGTTCGCAAACACAGCGTCATCAGTGTAGGAGGCATAACCGTTGTAGTCGCCCATATGCCCCAGCCCCAAGGCATGACCTATCTCGTGGACATAAGTGCTGAACGCGTAGCTGTCGATTGTGGTACCGTAGGAGTCGAGCCAGCTCTCTGACACGTTTACAAAGGCGCTCGTAATCGTCTCTCCAGTGTAGCTGGTGTTGCAGTAGGCGCCCGAATAATCGTCCGAGAAAGTAATATCCGCAGTGCTCGTCGTCTCGATGAATTGGATGTCGGCAACCATTTCCCACATCTCAAAGGCCCATCTGGCCAACTGCTGGCCTTCGGACGTGAGGTCCGTAAGATCCACAGTAATGACCGTAGTCGAATTCCCGTCCGCAAAGGACCGCTGCGGGGCCCCGCTCCCTGCCCAATACCCTTCGATCAGATAATCAGCCAGATCATCCAACGTCCCGTCTGTAAGCTCTGCACTAGAGCCAGACGATCCGCTCGAAAAACTTACGCTATCCGTGCCAGTCGTGGCATCTTCGACCGTCAAATCAGAGGGGGGAAAATCGCAATCCCCTGTCTGAGGTCTGAGTTCTTGGCAGATGGTGCACATGGTGTCCCCGGTCCGAATAATGGGCTGTGAAAAGCACTGAGAATTTAACTTCCCAACCTTGATCAAAGCTTACGGTTTATTTGGGACGGACCAATGGCATTGCCCTTGTTTTAAAGGCTATTTTGGGGTTTCATTCGGACAGGACCTCCCCATTTGCGTAGCATTTCTGGCCAATTAAGGCAGCATTTGAGGGGTATCTCTCACCATTACAGACAAGCCAATACAGCGTTGGGATAAGTTCAGCCACATTCGAGAGGGGCTTATAAACTTAGGGGGAATTAATACGACCCGACGAACGTGTCCGGCTACGTAGGTCGCGCAGCAATGTTAATTTAAAATTACATATTTCGCCAAAATGTTGAGCAAAATGCGGCAGATGCAGGTTTCAAGAGCCTCAAACGAAAAGCGGCCCCCAAAACGGGAGCCGCCAAATTTTAACTACTTTTCGAGCGATCTGATCAGATACCCAGCGCAGTGATTCCCGCCTGAGCGACCTCCATATCCTGCGCGGGCGTACCCGAACTGACACCGATTCCCCCGACGCACGCGCCATCGACCATGACCGGAAGGCCGCCACCAACAACCATCAAGCGACCGCCAATGGCGCTGTTAATGCCGTGGGTTGGGCCCTCGGGCTGGCTAATCGCGCCGTATTCGTGAGTCGCCTTCTTGGCGCCCGACGCGGTAAAGCTCTTGTCGATCGCGATAGTGGTGCTGGTGACTTTGCCACCGTCCATGCGTTCGAACGCGATCAGGTTGCCGCCGTCATCGGTGATCGCGATGCACATGGGCACGCCAATCTCCTCGGCTTTGGCGCGGGCACCAGCGAGCATCTTGGTTGCGTCTGCCAGATCTAGGCGTTGTACAGTCATCATGATCGTCTCTCCTTAGCTTGCTTTGGCCACGCGGCGCGCTGCGTGCAGAAGCGGTTCGGTATAGCCCGAAGGTTGCTCGGCCCCCTTAAACACCAGATCGCAGGCCGCTTGGAACGCGGGACCATCATAGGCAGGTGCCATTGCAGTGTAGGCAGGATCATTTGCGTTCTGAGCGTCCACCTTCAGCGCCATGCGCTTGAGCGAATCCAAAACCTCTTGCTCCGAGCAGATGCCGTGCATCAGCCAGTTCGCCAAATACTGAGAGCTGATACGCAGGGTTGCGCGGTCTTCCATCAGGCCAACGTCGTTGATGTCCGGCACCTTGGAGCAGCCGATGCCCATGTCGACCCAACGCACAACGTAGCCAAGGATCGACTGGCACGAATTGTCCAGTTCCCGAGTGACTTCTGCATCGGACAGGTTGCGGCCAATCATCAGCGGCGGGGTGAGCAGCGCATCGCGGCTGGCCTTCTCGCGGCCTTTCAGCTCTTCCTGCAAAGAGGCCACATTCACCTGATGGTAATGGGTCGCGTGCAAAGTCGCAGCCGTGGGGCTGGGAACCCATGCGGTGTTTGCACCGGCTTTGGGGTGGCCGATTTTGACCTCCAGCATTTCGGCCATCGCGTCGGGCTTGGCCCACATGCCTTTTCCGATTTGGCCCTTGCCGTCCATGCCAGCGGTTAGGCCCGCGTCCACGTTCCCGGCCTCATAAGCGGTCAGCCAAGCGGCATCCTTCATTTCACCCTTCGGGATCACAGGACCCGCATACATTGAGGTGTGGATTTCGTCGCCAGTCCGGTCAAGGAAGCCAGTGTTGATGAACACGCAGCGCTCTTTGACTTCTTTGATACAGGCCAAAAGGTTCGCCGAGGTGCGGCGCTCTTCGTCCATCACACCAAGTTTCACGGTGTTGCGCGCCAGACCAAGGATATCTTCAACGCGCCCGTACATCTCGTTGGCAAAAGCCACCTCGTCGGGGCCGTGCATCTTGGGCTTCACGACGTAAACTGAACCTGCGCGCGAGTTGTTGTTGGCGGATTTCGCCAGATCGTGCATCGCGGCGGCCACAGTCACTGCGGCGTCCAGCATGCCCTCGGGGGTTTCTTGTCCATCCAGCAGCACTGCGTCGGTAGTCATCAGGTGGCCCACGTTCCGGACCAACAGCAGAGCACGGCCGGGGTGGATGGCAGGCTTGCCCTCGGGCGTCAGGTAGGTAACGTCAGGGTTCAGCGTGCGGGTCAGTTGTTTCCCGCCCTTTTCAAAGCTTTCTGCCAGGTCGCCTTTCATCAGCCCCAGCCAGTTGGCATAGGCAACGCACTTGTCCCCGGCGTCCACGGCCGCAACCGAATCTTCGCAGTCTTGAATCGCGGTCAGAGCACTTTCCAGACGGATATCAGAGATACCTGCAGGATCGTCCTTGCCGATGGTCGAGTTAGGGTCGATCACGATCTCGATCAGCAGACCATTCTGGCGCAGGAACACGTTGCCGCGCTCGTTGTAACCAGCCAGCTGTGCGGGATCAGCCAGAGCAGTTTCAGCACCGCCGACTGTGGCCACCAGCGCACCATCGCGCACCTCAAGTGCCTGGACGTCGGCCCAAGAGCCATTTGCCAGCGAGGTCGCTTTGTCTAGATGTGCACGCGCCCAAGCGATGACCTGAGCACCGCGCGCCGCGTCATAGCCTTTGCCCTCGGGCTGGCCTTCGATCGCGTCGGTGCCATACAGCGCATCATAGAGCGAGCCCCAGCGTGCGTTGGCCGCATTCAGGGCAAAGCGTGCATTCATCACAGGAACAACCAGCTGCGGTCCGGCGATGGTTGCGATTTCAGGGTCAACGTTCTGGGTATCCACGGTGAACGGCGCGGGTTCATCCACGAGATAGCCAATCTCTTTCAGGAACGACTGATATTCAGCTGCATCGATTGTCTGGCCCTGACGCTCTTTGTACCAAGCATCAATCTGCTGCTGCAGATCATCGCGCTTGGCCAAAAGTGCGGCGTTCTTGGGCATCAGGTCACGCAGCATCTGCGCATAGCCCGACCAGAACACGTCGGGGGTTACGTTCAACAGCACTTGCTCTTCGATCAGTGCGGCCAGCGGTGCGGCAACCTG
Source organism: Donghicola sp. (assembly GCF_025210255.1). Taxonomy (NCBI): domain Bacteria; kingdom Pseudomonadati; phylum Pseudomonadota; class Alphaproteobacteria; order Rhodobacterales; family Roseobacteraceae; genus Donghicola; species Donghicola sp. Next base: position 157,891 of record NZ_JAOARZ010000029.1, read on the forward strand.
CAGACCTTGGCGCTCAACATAATTGGTCATGGCGTCCTCCATTTCTGAGAAGACAGATAGCGCGCTGTATCGAAATGCGTGACAAATGGAAAAAGGTTTTTCACAATGTGGAAAACACGAGGTCGAAAATGAAAAGCCCCAAAGATGGTGTTCAGTCAGTTAGCCGCGCTCTAATCTTGCTGCAGGAATTAGCGCGCTCGGATGATGGGTTGCGGGTTTCTGATCTGGCGCGGACCACGGGCTTGGCTGTATCGACCGCCCACAGATTGCTGACCACGCTCGAACAACTTGGCTTTGCGCAATTCGAGCCAGAGACAACACTGTGGCATGTGGGCAGAGAGGCATATGCCGTTGGTTCCGCCTTTGGTCGGCGGCGTAACTTTGTGGCGCCTGCGCTGCCTTTTCTCAAGCGACTCCGAGATGTTACACGTGAAACGGCCAATTTGGGCATCCTCGATGGCAACCAGCTCGTCACTATCAGTCAAGTCGAGAGCCGAGAGATCATGCGCGCCATCTCGAACCCCGGCGGGCAAGTGCCCGTGTTCTGCAGTGGCATGGGCAAAGCGATCGTCGCGACATGGACGGATGAAGACATCAAGGCACTTGCAGAACGCGCTGGCTTGCCGCCGATGACCTCGAAAAGTTTGCGATCCATGGACGAGGTTTTCGTCGATATCCACAGAACCCGAGAGCGTGGATATGCTCTGGATGACGAAGAACACGTGACCGGCCTACGTTGCGTCGCAGCCGAGGTCTGGTCCCCCCAAGGCGAGGCGGTGTGCGCAATCAGTGTCAGCGGATTGGCCGCCCGGCTCACCGATGCGCGACTTGATTCGATTGGACAACAGATCCGCAAGGCAGCGAACGAACTCACCCAACAGCTGGGGGGCACGCCACAGAATCACTCAAGGTAAACGTCGGAGAGCAACGGATAGTGATCCGATGGATACTCGCCTAGGAACTTCTGCCGGACGACAACAGGCGTGGTCGCCAAGCGGATGTTTTCGGAAAAGCCCATGTGATCGATTGCGGCAAACAAATGCAACCCGCGATTAAAGTGGAAGGTAGATCCAGCAATCTGCGGAATGTTCAAACCACGACGTGCCAAGACGCGCAGGGGCCGCATCCCGTCCCACGAATTGAAGTCGCCCATTAGAACCACGTGATCCCCATCCGCCATCCAGGGGTCGATGTGCTGGCTGATCAATTCAGCCGATTTACGGCGGTTTTTCTGGTTACAGTAGTCGAGGTGCATGTTCACGACACGAAGCGTTTGGCCTGTCGCCTTTACTCGCAGCTTCACCCAAGATGCGAAGTAGGGATAGCCGCCGATCTCGCAGGTGTGGCGCATCCGCTTGTATGTCTCGGGAAAGGCAAAGGACCCCTCGTCCAGCAATTCAAACCGGCTTGTGCGGTAAAAAATAGGCTGGGTCATTGGGCAATAGGTCCAGTCCCCGCGCGCAGCATAGCTATACTCGGGGTTGCGTTCGAGCAGATAGTCACGTGCCAGATTGACCTCATCACCATTCTCTGAGGCAAAGCTTTCCATCTCTTGAAAAGTGATGATATCCGGCCCGATCGCGCGAAATGCAGTGTTCAAGGGCTCTTTGCGGCGATGCCAATCCTCAATCGACCACTGACCGGTTTCTTCCTGAAGCTTGATGTAATGCACATTATATGTGGCCAGCCGGATCGAATTTGCCGGCTGCGGAGGAATCGGGTGCTTCTCTGAGTGGAGCCAGTGCGATGCCGAAACCAGTACCAAGAGCAGCACAATCGCCCCAAGAATCACCCCTATCGCTAAAATCATATCCCTCGCCACCGCTGTTATAAGTCGTTCGGTGGCTTAACTAACCAACACGCATAGCGTTCCATTCAAACGCGCATCAATCTTTGCCATGTCTCGGGTACACGACTTCGATGGGGCACAACGCGACTTCTGCGCGACATACATCTTTTGATGTATTTTCTGCAAAACGTCTGACTACATTCTTCGGTCTACATTTAGCCATCTGAGCAAGTCGTAAGTCTCGCCATAGGTATAGATACGTCCGTACGGACACCGAGTCTCCCCTTCGCGCCATTCCCCTTAGTCGAAAACGCAGAGGCTCTCACCAATGGCGGTCGGGCAATCCCCGTAGAAACCCATCAATATAAGGCTACTCCGGCAGCCAAGACATTGACCGGAGCGGGTTGGGCCCGCTGGGACCGACCCTCCTTGAAGCCAATTGAAGGGGACTGTCATGTTCGGGACCGCCAAGAAGATCACCACCAAAGCTGCTCTTCTGTTAGCTGTAGTTTCTGGTTTGGCTGCTCCGGCATTTGCGGCGAAACCACCCTCGGCGCGCCAGCTTGCGCAACTCTGCGGTCAGGCGCCAATCGTGAGGGTTGTCGAAAACATTCACCAGCCCGTCGTGACCACCCGGAAACCAGCAAGCTACAGCAAAAAAATCAAAGCAGGCTGGCGGATCCAAGGTCTGGCAGAGCTAAAGCGATCCTTCAAAGCGAACTTCCAATGGGAAATGCTGAATACCGCTGCGGGGTCATGCCTACGGATCAAATCGGTCCAAGTGCAAACCGGCGTGATACAGCCCCAGATCTGGATCAACCCCCGCATCCGCCGCAACAGCTGCGAGTATAAAGTCACGTTGAACCATGAACTGCAGCATGTGCAGAACCACAACGCCTATATTCGCCAATTCAGCAACGATGTGCGTCGCAATCTGGCCTCTCGTCTGCGGAATAAGAGTGGTATGGTGATCAAAGCAGGCACCGACACCCGCGCCGCCAAAGACATCCTGATGCAGCGCACAATGGACATCCTCTACGCGTCGAACCGTAGTTTTGACGCCATCGCAGACTCCAAAGATCGTGCGATGGACACCGAAACGAACTATCGCCGCGAATACAACATCTGCCGCTGAGGCACGAGATTACCCAAGGCTTCGACGTTCCCTCGTACCATTACGAAGCCCAAACTAAAGCCCCGTCGCACTCTCGTGGACGGGGCTCTTTTTTGCGTGTCGCTTGGCGAAGGACTTATTCCGGAAGGACGCGCACCGCACCCTTGTCGGCGGACGAGGCAAAGGCGGCGTAAACCTTCAGCGCTTGGCTGACCTTGCGCTTGCGTGTCTCTTCAGGTTTCCAGCCCGCTGCATCCTGAGCCGTACGGCGCGCAGCCAGTTCGACCTCGTCCACCGCCAGATTGATAGTGCGGTTCGGGATGTCTATTTCGATGATGTCACCGTCACGCACCAAGCCGATGGTGCCGCCAGCAGCCGCTTCGGGCGACGCATGACCGATCGACAGCCCAGACGTGCCACCCGAGAAGCGACCGTCAGTGATCAGCGCGCAGTCTTTGCCCAGACCTTTGGATTTCAGATAGCTGGTCGGGTACAGCATTTCCTGCATGCCCGGACCACCTTTGGGGCCTTCGTACCGGATCACAACAACTTCGCCAGCCTTTACCTGATTGTTCAGGATGCCATAGACAGCGCTGTCTTGGCTTTCAAAAACCTTGGCGGGACCGGTGAACTTCAGGATCGACTCGTCAACGCCCGCAGTTTTCACGATGCAGCCATCAAGTGCGATATTCCCCTTCAGTACGGCCAAGCCGCCATCCTCGGAGAAGGGCGCTTCGACCGAGCGGATCACACCGCCGGTTCGGTCGGTGTCCAGATCAGGCCAAATGCTGCTTTGGCTGAACGCGGTCTGCGTTGGGACACCGCCCGGTGCGGCAAGGAACAGCTCGCGCGCTGCATTGTTTTGCGACACAGCGATATCCCATTGGTCGATCGCGTCGCCCAATGTCGGCGCATGAACAGTCGAACAGCTGGTGTCGATCAGTCCGCCCCGGGCCAGTTCGCCAAGAATACCGATGATGCCACCAGCGCGGTGGACGTCTTCCATGTGGACGTCAGCCTTGTTCGGCGCGACCTTGCACAGGCACGGCACCCGGCGCGACAGAGCGTCGATATCGTCCATAGTGAAGTCCACACCACCTTCGATCGCGGCAGCAAGGATGTGCAGAACGGTGTTGGTCGAACCGCCCATTGCGATATCCAGCGCCATCGCGTTTTCAAACGCAGACTTGGTGGCGATATTACGAGGCAGAACACTCGCGTCATCTTCATCATAGTAACGCTTGGTGATCTCTACGATGCGGCGGCCAGCTTCGAGGAACAGGTTTTTCCGAGCCGAGTGAGTAGCCAATGTTGAACCGTTGCCAGGCAACGACAGCCCCAAGGCTTCGGTCAAACAGTTCATCGAGTTCGCGGTGAACATACCAGAGCACGAACCGCAGGTCGGGCATGCCGCTTCTTCGATCGCCATAAGGTCCGAGTCAGAGACTTTGTCGTCCGCTGCTGCAACCATAGCGTCTACGAGATCCAGCGATACTTCGCGCCCGTCGCCCAGAGTCACTTTGCCAGCTTCCATAGGGCCGCCCGAAACAAAGATCGCGGGGATGTTCAGGCGCATAGCGGCCATCAACATGCCGGGCGTGATCTTGTCACAGTTCGAGATACATACCATCGCGTCGGCGCAATGCGCGTTCACCATGTATTCAGTGCTATCTGCGATCAGTTCGCGAGAGGGCAGCGAATAAAGCATGCCATCGTGGCCCATCGCGATGCCGTCATCAACTGCGATCGTGTTGAACTCTTTCGCAATGCCGCCAGCTGCCTCAACTTCGCGGGCAACCAACTGCCCAAGATCCTTGAGGTGAACGTGACCGGGCACAAACTGGGTAAAGCTGTTGACGATGGCAATGATCGGCTTGCCAAAATCAGTGTTCTTAACACCGGTTGCACGCCAGAGGCCACGGGCCCCTGCCATGTTACGGCCGTGGGTGGTTGTACGTGAACGATATGCGGGCATGTCTTTCGCTTTCAGTCTAGCTATCGCACAGACACCTGCACCCCAGAGACGGAAAAATCAACCACAGGCAGCCCGAGTCCAACGCAAATTGATGCGATTTTCCGACCGATAGGTTTTCAAAAATTGCGCTGCACTGCGGAAACGCGACGCATTATTTCAGATTTGCGCTGCGCCCCTCGTTTGTTAGCGACCGGAAACACAAAGGAAATCCACATCTCTGCAAATTCAATTTAACTATTTTGTCGCTTATTGGAACTTTCAGATCGTTAGTTGCGTCTATAAACCATAGGTAGTTATCGGTTTCCTGTCATAGAGAGAACAAAAACAACCAAGGGAAATTGGCTATGCAGACGCCAAAGAGCAAGTTCCCTAACGATTATACCTTTTGCATGACGCAGCGCGACACGCGCGACCTTGATTTCGGCACTGTTCTACGAACGACGTTTTTCATGTTGGCGTTGGTCCTGTCGTCTGCTCCCACCTTTGTGTGGTCAGCACAGAAACTCAGTCCTTCGCTTAGTGCGCAATGCGCACGCGCGCCGCAGATCATCATACGCGCCCAATCTACCCAAGCCAAAATTGTAAGAAATCAACCAACTGGAGCACGCTCTGCACTGAGAGCGGGTTGGAGGATACAAGGCTTGACGAAATTTGACCGCGATACCCATGTGACGTTCCAATGGGAAAAAATTCGCGATCGGTCAGGCTCCTGCATCCGAGTAAAGGAAATGCAGGTGATGATCGGGGAGCACCAACCTAATATTTGGCTCGCGCCTTCGATCACCCATAACGCATGCCTCAGGGAAGTCGTCCTTGCGCATGAGTTCGAGCATGTCGCCCACCACAAAACTTACTCTGATCAGCTCAAACGCGCGCTCAACCGTAAATTGCGATTTCTGATCCGCGGCAGAATGCACTTGCCACTTGCAAGTTCAACTTCCGAGAGTGCTGCGAAAAAGGAATTGGAGCGGCGTGCGAAGCTAGCAGTTCTAAAATTGCAAAAGCCTTTGGAGCATGCTGCACGGCAGAAAGACAGACGCATAGATACCCCCCAACACTACGCACAAGAGCTTGCGAAGTGTGGGCTCTAAAAACAAAGGGCGGTGACTGTGCACCGCCCTTTCTGATTTAGAAGTCCAGATTTTCAACGCTAAGTGCGTTCTGTTGGATGAACTCGCGCCGCGGTTCGACCACATCCCCCATCAGCTTGGTAAACAGATCGTCGGCTTCGGCCACGTCGTCGATTTTCACCTGCAAGAGGGTCCGCGCATTTGGGTCCAGAGTTGTTTCCCACAGCTGCTCGGGGTTCATCTCACCCAGACCTTTATAGCGCTGTAGCGACAGGCCTTTCTCGCCTTCACTCAGGATCGCGTGCAACAGGTCAAGCGGACCGTAGATCATCTGCGACCGCTCTTTGCGCCATAACTTCGCGGGCTTGCCGTACACGTCCTGCATCGACTCAGTCATGGAGCCGACGCGGCGCGCTTCGCCCGACCGTAAAACGGGGCCATCGAGGGTCCGCGCCTCTTCGACGCCGCGCAGAATACGGCTCAGGCGCATGCCACGGTCCTGCGTCGGGCGCCCCTGCCATCCACGCTCATATTCCAGCGCAATCATGTCCAGACGCGCCGCGACGGTGTCACACATGCCTTGCAGGTCCGCATCAATCGCACCCGGGACGAAGGCCCCAGCAATCGCTGCTTGTTCCAGAATGTGGCGCGGATAATGGGTCGGAAAGGCATCGAGGATGCGTTTGACCGAACGGGCTTCTTCGACGACGCGGACCAAATCCTGTCCCACGATCTCTTCGCCGTTGCCCATGCGCAGGCTCGCGCCATCGACGCCCTGCTGGATCAAGTAATCCTCCAGCGCGGGATGATCCTTGAGGTAAACCTCTGATTTACCACGCGCCACTTTGTAGAGCGGTGGCTGCGCGACATACAAGAAGCCGCCCTCAATCAATTCTGGCATCTGGCGGTAGAAGAATGTCAGCAGCAGCGTTCGAATGTGCGCGCCATCGACGTCCGCATCCGTCATAATGACGATCTTGTGGTACCGTAGCTTGTCGATGTTGAACTCGTCACGGCCAATGCCAGTGCCAAGCGCCATCACAAGGTTACCGATTTCCTGACTCCCGAGCATACGGTCGAAACGCGCACGCTCCACGTTCAGGATTTTACCGCGTAGGGGCAGGATCGCCTGTGTACCACGGTCACGACCTGTCTGAGCGGAACCGCCAGCAGAGTCACCCTCCACCAGGAAGAGTTCGGTCTTGGACGGATCTTTTTCCGAACAATCCTTGAGCTTACCGGCAAGGAAATTCACATCCATCGCGGTCTTGCGGCGAGTCAGTTCACGCGCCTTGCGGGCCGCTTCACGGGCCAGAGCGGCCTCAATGATCTTGCCCACTACTTGCTTGGCGATGTTCGGGTTTTCCTCGAACCACTCTGACAGCTTTTCGTTCATCAAGCTCTCAACAGCGGGACGCACTTCGGAGCTGACAAGCTTGTCTTTGGTCTGCGAGCTGAACTTGGGGTCCGGCACTTTGACCGACAGAACCGCCGTCAGGCCTTCGCGCGCATCATCCCCAGAGAAGGTCACCTTCTCTTTCTTGGCGATGCCAGAGGTCTGCGCATAGCTGTTGATGGTCCGCGTCAGAGCACCACGGAAACCCGCCATATGCGTACCACCATCGCGCTGCGGGATGTTGTTGGTAAACGGCAGCACCATCTCGTTGTAGCTGTCGTTCCACCACATCGCGACTTCGACGCCGATGCCATCTTTTTCACCGGTCATAAAGATCGGCTCTTCGATCATCGAGGTCTTGCTGCGGTCCAGGTATTTCACGAACTCGCGCACACCTCCTTCGTAGAACAGCTCCGTGCGCAGGGGCTCCGCAGGACGCTCGTCCTCTAGGATAATCCGCACACCAGAGTTCAAGAATGCCAGCTCGCGCAGCCGGGTTTCCAGCGTTTTGAAGATGTAATCAAGGTTCGAGAACGTATCGGTCGAAGCAAGGAAACGCACCTCTGTGCCCTTCTGACCCTCGGCGTCGCCGACAACGCGCAAGTGCTCGGCAGTCTCGCCGCGTACGAACTTGGCGTAATGCTCTTTACCATTGCGCCAGATGCGTAGTTCTAACCAGTCGGACAGAGCGTTCACGACCGAAACACCCACGCCGTGCAGACCGCCCGAGACCTTGTAAGAGTTGCTATCAAACTTACCGCCAGCGTGCAGCTGGGTCATGATCACTTCGGCTGCGCTCACACCTTCTTCTGCGTGCATATCGACCGGAATGCCGCGCCCGTTGTCTCGGACAGAAACAGAATTATCGGCATGGATTTTCACGTTCACGGCGGTCGCGTGACCGGCTAACGCTTCGTCAATGCCATTGTCCACGACCTCGTACACCATGTGGTGCAGACCGCTGCCGTCATCGGTGTCCCCGATATACATGCCAGGGCGCTTGCGAACAGCATCCAAGCCCTTGAGAACTTTGATAGAATCGGCGCCGTATTCTTCCGGTCGCTGAGTGGTATCGGACATGCAGGGTTCCCCTTGTTCTTTGTCCTAGGTTTTACAAGTTCTTGCGAGCAATGTCACGCAAATGACCAATATATTGCGCTACAGGACAGGAATCACACAGCCAACCAGAATGAGCAGCACACCGGCAATCTGGTTGGTGCGTTTCAGCGCCTCGGGGCTCTGAAGGAGGCGGCGCGCCCGCCCGACGAAGCCCGCCAAGATGAGATTCCCAACGAGCGGCACGCCCGCCGAAATCAAGCAGACCGCCGCGATGTCCAGACCCGTCACATTCGAGAGATCAAAGAAGCCTGGCAGCATTCCCATGTAAAACAGAATGGCTTTTGGATTGCCCATGATCGCCGCCAAACCAGCCACGAAGCCCGCCCAAGCACCGGGGCGTGTCAATCGGCTGTCCGCACTAAGCAAGGTATCCGCCTTGCGGATCAAGCCGACGCCCATAAGGATGAACACAACCGCCGCCACGTAGCGCAGCGCGATCAGCAGACCGTCATAAGTCTGCACCACCCACGCGACCCCCAGAATGGCAAGCAAGGGCCACAGGACGTCCCCGATCACAACCCCCAACGCCAAGGGCCACGCTGCCCCGAATCCGCCTGACAGAGCGCGGGCAACCATCGCAACCCATACAGGTCCGGGCGTCAGAAACAGCACGAACAAAGCACCTGCGTACAAAAGCAGGTCGATACCGGTTAAACTCATGCAAGCTTGCCTTCGTCATCTAGCGCCCAAAACGGGTTCATCGCGTATTCCCAAACGTGACCATCCGGATCGGCCACGGTGCCAGAATACCCGCCCCAAAAGACCTTGACTGGCGGCTTGCACGCGGTTCCACCAGCCGCCAGAGCCGCTTCGTAGGCTGCATCAACCTCTGCTTCTGTCGCAAAGTTCTGGGCCAAGGTCATGGCCCCTGTTCCCAACGACTCAATCGGTCTTCCTAAATCCTCAGCCAGCGCAGCCTTGTCATAAAGCCCGAATTTCATTCCACCCATGTCAAAGAAACAAACGCCTGCCTGCGCCTCTTCCGCAATCCAACCCAATGCCTCGTAGTAGGAGCGCGACCGCGAGAGATCGGCAACAGCAAGGGTCACAAGGGTGATCCGGTTCGCTTTCATGGGAAAAACCTTTCATCAATGTGGCTCACGCCGGCCTCTTCGCCGACCTCGAAATACTGAGCCCGATCTCCAAATTCCGTGAACAATTCAGGCCCTGTTCCAGTCATCCAAGCCTGCGCCCCCAAGGCGCAAACTTCGTCGTACAAAGCCGCACGCCTGTTCGCATCCAAATGCGCTGACACTTCGTCGAGCAAGAGGATAGGCGGCGCACCGAAATCCTGCGCCAAGGCCCGTCCGTTCGCCAAAATCAATGAAATGAGCAGCGCCTTCTGCTCTCCGGTTGAACAGTCCTTGGCTGGCACAGACTTGGCGGCATAGGTACCTTCTAAATCCGTGCGATGCGGCCCAACAAGCGTTCGCCCCGCCATCAAGTCGCGTCCGCGGCTTTCAGCAAAAGCCAACGCCAGATCCTGCGGCGAAACATCTTCAGCCTCGACCAAATCCAGATCAGCCACGGGAAACGCCGTCTCGGCCTCGCGTTGCGCCGCAGAAACACGGGCAAGTGCGAGTCGCCTATTTTCCATCACCTGTGCGCCCGCCTCTGCCATTTGCGCCTCAAGGGCGCCATACCAATACGCGTCGCGCTTCTGATCCTTGAGCAAACGGTTCCGCTGGCGCATAGCCTTCTCGTACACCAGAGACGCTTCGGCATGCGCGGGAAAGAAGCTCATCACCATTCGGTCTAGGAACCGCCGCCGTCCCTCAGCTCCTTCGATCCAAAGACGATCCATAGACGGGACGAGCCACAACACCCGTCCGATCTGCCCCAAAGACAACTGCGTCGCACTCTTGTCATTCAACTTCAGTTGCCGCGCGGCGCCTTTGTCCGACCAGATCTCGATGTCATGATGGTCTGCCCCATGCTCGAGCGCGCCCGTCAACTTCCAGCCAAGTGCTTCGGGCCGCCGCGACATTTCCTCTGCACTTGCGCGGCGCATCCCACGCCCCGGCGAGAACAGCGAAACTGCCTCTAGCACATTTGTTTTCCCTGCCCCGTTCGATCCAAACAGCGCCACCGGTCGCCCATCACAAAATACCTCCGCTCGCCTATGCGAACGAAAATGAGACAACCGCAAATGACTGAGGAATAAGCCCTTCATCCTGGCCCTAAATACCCCCGCCGGAGGCACCGCCGGGCCTTGAGGCCCGGGAAATACAGTGCGAGGCCCCGCAGGGCCTCGCTCATTCAGATCAGACGCGCATCGGCATCACGACATAGATCGCCGAGGTATCATTCCCCTCACGCATCAATGTAGGATCGCCCGATGAGTTGAACATGAAGACTGCATTCTCGCGATCTACCTGACTTGCAATCTCAAGTAGGTATTTGGCGTTAAAACCAATCTCCAATCGCTCGTCCGCATAGGCGACGACCAGCTCTTCCTCCGCCGCACCGCTGTCAGGCGCATTCACAGACAGAACCAGCTTGTCTTCTTCCAAGGCCAGCTTCACAGCTCGCGAACGTTCGCTGCTGACTGTCGCCACACGGTCGACAGCTTTAGCAAAATCACCAGCATCGACCTCCATACGGCGGGTATTCCCCATCGGAATCACGCGTGTGTAGTCAGGGAAGGTGCCATCGATGACTTTTGACGTCAGCGTGATGGTCGGCGTTGCAAAGCGCACCTTGGTCTCGGAAACCGAAACAGTGATTTCGGCCTCGTCATCGTCCAGCAGCTTCCGCAATTCTCCCACGGTTTTTCGCGGGACAATCACGCCGGGCATCGCCTCGGCATCTGCTGGTAGAGGCGCATCGATTCGTGCCAGACGGTGACCATCTGTGGCGACGCAACGCAGAACGCGGCCCTCTTCGCCTTCGGACACGTGCATATACACACCATTCAAGTAGTACCGGGTCTCTTCGGTTGAGATTGCGAATTTCGACTTATCAAACAGGCGCCGCAGTACAGGCGCGGGCGCAGCAAAGGTCGTCTGGTATTCGGACGACGCCATGACCGGAAAGTCTTCTTTGGGCAGCGTCGCGAGCGAGAACATGGAGCGTCCTGCTTCGACCGTCAGGCGCCCTTTGCCTGCATCGTCGGTCAGCGTGACCAACGCACCGTCAGGCAGCTTGCGTACGATTTCGTGCAAAGTCACAGCCGACACAGTGGTCGAGCCAGCTTGTTCTACTTGTGCGGGTGCTTTGTCCACGACCTCGATATCTAGGTCGGTCGCGCGAAAAGAGACGGTGCTCTCAGACGCTTCGATCAGGACGTTTGCGAGGATCGGGATGGTGTTGCGGCGTTCGACAACCGACTGAGCCTGCGCCACTGCTTTGACCAGGACACCACGTTCGATGCTGAATTTCATTCCCTCGCTCCTGTCATTGTCGGGAGCGGTAAGGTACCGTAAATGGCAAACCGCTCAACCCTTTTTTAGATTTCTCCAAGGGTTTGAGCGGCCCGTCAAGGGTTCCTCGCAATTACGCTTCCAATGCGCGGCGCAAAAGCTCCAGATCTTCGGCCATTTGATGGTCTTTGATCTTCAGCTCTTCGATCTTACGAACACCGTGCATGACGGTTGTGTGGTCACGCCCACCAAAGCGGCGCCCGATTTCAGGCAGCGAACGAGTGGTCATCTGTTTGCACAAATACATCGCCACCTGACGCGGACGGGCAAAGCTGCGCACGCGCTTCGGACCGATCATATCGCTGAGGCGGATGTTGAAGTGCTCTGCCACTTTGCGCTGGATCTCTTCGACGGTGATCTTGCGATCGCTCGCCCGCAGCACATCGGCCAAGCAGTCTTGTGTCAGCTCGAGCGTGATTTCTCGGCCCACCAGCGACGCAAAAGCGAACAGACGGGTCAGCGCCCCTTCTAGAACGCGAACGTTGGTTGAAATGCGGTGCGCAAGGAATTCCAGAACACCGGGCGCAATCTGAAGCTCGGGGTACTGCAGTTTGTAGGCATCAACCTTGGACTGCAGAATGCCAAGACGCAGTTCATAGTCAGTTGGGTGCAGGTCGACAACCAGGCCGCATTGCAGACGGCTCTTGATCCGGTCTTCCAGATCCTTGATCTCACCGGGCGCGCGGTCTGCTGAAATGATGATCTGTTTGTTCTGATCCACAAGCGCATTGAACGTGTGGAAAAACTCTTCTTGAGTCGAATCTTTTCCCGCAATGAACTGGACGTCGTCCACCATCAGTACGTCTACTGAGCGGAACAGCTCTTTGAAGTCCATCATCTTGCGGTCACGCAGTGCCTGAACAAAGCGGTACATGAACTGCTCCGCGGACAGATACACCACGTTTAGATGCGGGGATTTCAAGTGTAACTCCCATGCAATCGCGTGCATGAGGTGCGTTTTACCAAGGCCAACACCACCGTACAGGAACAGCGGGTTAAAGCTGACGGGGCCACCTTCGGCAACGCGGCGCGCTGCTGCATGGGCCAACTCGTTCGGCTTGCCGACAACAAAGCGGTCAAAGCTGAAACGCGCATCCAGAGGCGCACCGGGCAGATCCATGTCACCGGGGCGGTCGGCCGATACAGGCGTTTCGACCTTATTCGCAGCCGCTGCAGGCGCCGTACCAACTGCAGCCTGCGCTTTGGCCTGCTGACGCGACGCAACAACGAACTGGATGCGGCGCACTGCAACGCCGGCAGAGTTCATCGAGGACAAAATCGTGTCCGCGTAATTTTGCGTTAAGTAATTGCCCATAAAGTTTGTGGGCACATTAAACGTAGCAATGCCGTCATGCAGGCTCTGGAACTGAAGGGGCTCGATCCAGGCAGTAAAATTGTTCTGTCCCAAAACCTGCCGAAGATCCTGACGGATCTGGCTCCATTGTTCTTGCGTCATTCTTCCCGCTCCAAGTCTTGCCGTCTAACTCGACGATCTCATTTGACACGCACACCACTTGCCTGCGCCTACAGGCAAATCGTTAACAAAACGTCACACCTCTTAACCTGCTACCAACAGACAAAAGGGGACCGTCCCGAGACACACACGTTTCTCGGGCACACTCTTTACATCAGTCGTCATGCTCAGAAGAACAGGGCAAAAGGAAACCGTCAGCACCGACAAAATCGGTGCGGTTTCAACTTTCGCATCTTGTTAGAAGATGCCTACCTCTGTTCCCCCAGGGCGATGTGACTCGCATGGATAACTTACCAACTGGCCTGACAGGGCGGCAACTGATCTTCGCTCTTGACGCTGAGATTCACAAAAAGAATCCCTAGAATCGGTCACAGCGTTGATTTTAAACGAAAAAGGGCATCACCGAAGTGATGCCCTTTTGTCAGTCAGACTTTCTGACTAATTATGCGATCGCTTTGACCCGAGCCGACAGACGCGACATTTTGCGTGCTGCGGTATTCTTGTGCACGAGGCCTTTGGTGACACCGCGCATCAGTTCGGGTTGTGCAGCGCGCAGCGCAGTCAGAGCTGCTTGCTGGTCGCCCGATGCGATGGCCTCTTCGACCTTGCGCAGGTAGGTCCGGATCCGCGAGCGGCGGGCCTTGTTAACGGCAAAGCGCCGTTCGTTCTGGCGGGCGCGCTTTTTGGATTGAGGCGTGTTTGCCATGTTGTCTCGGTCCTGTGCTTAGGATGAATTCGTGTAGGAGCGCTCTATAAGGGGCGACTCGCTTGTGAGTCAACGGGGCATCTGTGGAAAAGTGCCCCGAAGCCCGTTTTTCTTAGCGGTCGCGGAACTGCGGCTCGCGCTTTTCAAGGAAAGCGGACATGCCTTCCTTCTGATCTTCGGTCGCGAAAAGTCCGTTGAACAGGCGGCGCTCAAACTGAATCCCCTCGGCCAACGTTGTTTCGAAGCTGCGGTTAACCGCCTCTTTGGCAGCCAGAACGCTGATCATCGACTTCTCGGCGATCTTGTTGGCGGCGCTCATGGCTTCTTCCTTTAGCTTCTTGGCGGGCACCACACGGCTTACCAGCCCCGAACGCTCTGCCTCTTCAGCGTCCATAAAGCGACCAGTCATGTGCATATCCATCGACTTCGCTTTGCCAACCGCGCGCGTCAGACGCTGAGTCCCGCCAATTCCTGCGATGACGCCAAGGTTAATCTCTGGCTGGCCGAACTTGGCATTATCTCCGGCAATAATGAAATCGCACATCATCGCCAGCTCGCAGCCGCCACCCAGCGCGTAGCCGGATACTGCGGCGATCACAGGTTTGCGGGTCTTGGTGATCTTGTCGCCTTCGGCGCCAAAGAAATCAGACATGTACATATCGACGAAGGACATCTCGGACATTTCCTTGATGTCAGCGCCGGCAGCGAATGCCTTTTCCGAACCGGTGATGACGATGCAGCGCACCTTGTCGTTCTGATCCGCTTCGGCCAGTGCCGTGGCGAGCTCCCCGAGAAGCTGGCTGTTCAGCGCATTCAGCGCTTCGGGCCGGTTCAGGGTGATCAGTGCCACATGATCGTCGATATCGACGATGATCGTTTCAAAGGCCATTAACCTCGTCCCGTGTTACTTCGATCAGACCGATTCCTTAACAGTGTGAGCCGCTCGATCAAGTTATCTTTGACATGTCGGGCAGTAGAAGCTGGACCGCCCCGACTGCACGATTCGACGAACCTCAGCTTGGCACTCTTGGGTTTTGCAGGTCATCCCCTCTCTGCCATAGACGTCAAAATTGTGTTGAAAATAACCCAGTTCGCCGTCTGCTTGCCTGAAATCCCGCAGTGAAGAGCCCCCTGCAGCGATTGCTTCTTCCAGGACTTGGCGGATGATCGGCACCATCGATCTGACGCGACGTTCCGAAATCGCGCCAGCCTGCCGCGCAGGATGAATCCCAGCACGATATAAAGTTTCACAGACGTATATGTTACCCAGACCTGCCACATTCTTTTGGTCGAGCAGGGCAGATTTAATCGGCATTTTCCGTCCCTTGAGACGCGCCATCAAATGATCTTCGGAGAAGGCATTGCCCAAGGGCTCCGGCCCCAGACCCACCAGCCATTTGTGGGAATCGACCTCTGACGTTCGGGCCAAATCCATCGCCCCGAACCGGCGGGCATCGTTGAAAGTGATCCGCGCGCCGCCCACCATATTGAGGACAACGTGATCATGCTTTTCCGGTGCGGGGTGTGGATGCGCGAAGGCCCCTACCTGCGCGCCGGAAATCAGCATGCGCCCCGACATGCCCAGATGAATCAGCAGGGTCTCGCCGCCCTCAAGATCACAAAGGATATATTTCGACCGCCGCCGCAGCCCCACAACGCGCTGGCCTGTCAGCCGCTCCGACATATTTACGGGCAGAGGCCAACGTAAATCAGGACGGTTCACCTGCGCATGTTCAATGATTTTGTCGGTCATCACAGGCTCCAACCCGCGACGGACTGTCTCGACTTCGGGTAATTCGGGCATTGAGTCGCTCCTTCTTGGCAGGGGCTGCATTGTATCGGCCCCGCAGCGCCCTATAAGAAGGGGCAGTAACAAGGACGATCAAGACCCATGAGTACTGAAGACACCCAAGGCACCACCCATTTCGGCTTCCAGACCGTGAACGAAAGCGAAAAGGCAGGACGTGTGCAGGGCGTCTTTAACTCGGTCGCCTCCAAGTACGATATCATGAACGACGTCATGAGTATGGGGATCCACCGCGTCTGGAAGGATGCGATGATGGATTGGCTGGCTCCGCGCCCGAACACTCGTCTGCTGGACGTGGCTGGCGGCACCGGCGACATCTCGTTCCGCTACCTGAAACGGGCGGGCAACGCACACGCCACCGTTCTGGACCTAACCGAACCCATGCTGGTCGAAGGCCGCAAGCGCGCGGACGCCGAAGCGATGTCGGATTCGCTGGACTGGGTCGTCGGCGATGCGATGAAGCTACCGTTCGAAGCGAATACTTTTGACGTCTACACGATCAGCTTTGGCATCCGGAACGTCACCCGCCCCCAAGAGGCGCTGAACGAAGCTTATCGTGTGCTGAAACCTGGTGGACGTTTGATGGTGCTGGAATTCAGCCAGATCCCGAATAATGCGATGCAGTGGGTGTACGACCGCTATTCATTCAACGTCATTCCGCGCATGGGTCAGATGATCGCGAATGACTTTGACAGTTATCAATATCTTGTAGAGTCGATCCGCAAATTCCCAGACCAAGACACATTCCTTGGTATGGTGCGCAAGGCAGGCTTTGGCAACGCAAAGTACCGGAACCTGTCGATGGGCATCGCAGCCCTCCACTCAGGCTGGAAGATCTGATCAATGCGCGGTCCTCATAATATTCTTCGCCTGATCCGAACTGGTGCCACGCTCGAGCGCACGGGTGCGATGGGGCTGATCCTGGACGAGATGAAAGCACCGAACGCGCTGCGTGTGGTGCTCCGGACGCTTGCTTGGCCCTTCCGCTGGCTCGGCGAAGAGGGTGACCCTAATATGCCCCCTGCGCCGCGGGCGTTGAACGCGTTGGGACCCGCCTACATAAAATTTGGCCAGATTTTATCGACTCGCCCAGATGTCGTTGGTGCGGAAGTCGCGATGCAGCTGCGAGTCCTGCAGGACAAGCTGCCCCCCTTCCCCGTCGAAATCGCCAAAAAAATGGTGAACGAGGAACTGGGTCGGCCTGTCGAAGAAGTCTATTCGGAATTTAGTGAGCCACTGGCCGCCGCCTCGATTGCGCAGGTTCACAAAGCGCGTCTGTCCGAAACCGGCGAAGACGTTGCTGTTAAAGTCTTGCGACCAAACGTTGAGAAGGCGTTCCGCCGTGACATTGACGCGTTCTACTTCGCGGCAAAGGTCATCGAATTTTTGTCGCCATCATCGCGCCGTTTGCGCCCGACCGACGTGGTTGCGCACTTTGAAGGCGTGGTCATGGGCGAGCTGGACTTGCGCCTCGAGGCGAGCGCCGCCTCGGAATTTGCCGATAACACCAAGGATGATGCTGGCTTTACACTGCCAGAGGTCAAATGGGGCTATTCCGGCCGCCGCGTGATGACGATGGGATGGGCCGAAGGTATCTCTCTGGCTGACACCGAAGCGCTCGATCTGGCCGGTCACGATCGCACCGAACTTGGTGCGCGCGTGCTGCAACTTTTCCTTAGCCATGCGCTCCGAGACGGCTATTTCCATGCGGACATGCACCACGGGAACCTCAAGGTCGCAGCAAGTGGCGATATCATCGCCTACGACTTCGGAATCATGGGCAACATCGACGAATACACGCGCCGTGTGTACGCCGAAATTTTGTATGGCTTTATCCGCAAGGACTATCGCCGCGTCGCAGAAGTCCACTTCGAAGCGGGCTATGTCCCCGCGGACCGAGAGGTCGAAGAGTTCGCTCGGGCCCTGCGGGCCGTCGGCGAGCCGATCTTCGGCATGGACGCGACCCGAATCTCTATGGCCAAGTTGCTGGCTTATCTGTTCGAGGTCACCGAACGTTTCGGAATGGAAACCCGCACCGAACTGATTCTATTGCAGCGCACCATGGTTGTTGTCGAAGGGGTTGCGCGTTCTCTCGACCCCCATATCAACATTTGGGAAGTCGCCCGCCCCGTTGTCGAAGACTACATAAAGACAAATCTTGGCCCCAAAGCTGCTCTCAGGGATTTTGCCAAAACGGCCAAGGTTCTGGGTCGTTTCGGCCCTCGATTGCCTGGTCTGGTCGAGGCTGCATTGGTCGCTCAAGCGAACCCGAAGCCAATTCCCCAACCCAAGCGACGACTAAAGGATATCGCAATTGGCGGGGCTGTCGGCGCGGCTGCGGTAGCTGCGGCATGGACCGCGACGAACATCCACTAACGAATCGCAGTCACTTCTGATTCGTAGACGGTCTCCCCGTTCTCGAGGATGAGCGCACTATCGGTCCCGTCGGATTGCACTTGCCGGATCACTCCCCACGTGCGAGCTGAAGTCGTGGAGACCAGTTCGCCAGTGGCGTACCCCTCGATTGCGAATGTATACGTGCCTGCGCCTAGTTGCTGTCCGTCATCGGTCGCACCGCTCCAATTGATGACTTCTGGAGCGCCATCTAGCGCCCTTCGTCCTACTTCCACGCCGCTATCGTCCCGAATCACAAGCACGTGCGTGTCTGCGTCGGCCGAATAGTCGGGCGTCAGTTCAATCGTCCCGCCTGTATACTCAGACGCAGCCGCACTTTGTACAGAACGGCCTATCAACTGTGCTTGGCTTGCCAGTCCAGCTTTGCCAAATGCCAACGACAACTCATTCAGATAGTCGTTTGTCTGAACCTGCTGTTCGACTTGAGAGAACGTCGCCAGCTGGACCGCGAAATCTGTCGATTCAACCGGATTTAGCGGGTCCTGATTCTGCATCTG
The DNA here is from genome assembly GCF_025210255.1 of Donghicola sp. Classification (NCBI taxonomy): domain Bacteria; kingdom Pseudomonadati; phylum Pseudomonadota; class Alphaproteobacteria; order Rhodobacterales; family Roseobacteraceae; genus Donghicola; species Donghicola sp. Next base: position 176,675 of record NZ_JAOARZ010000029.1, read on the forward strand.
GACCGTCATCATTTTCAGGAATGTCTCAAAATCCGAGGACAGTGCACTGGCGCCTTTGGATGTTTGAGCCATCGTTGTTTGTACTGAGGCAGTGCTAGAAACATCGGTCACAGACATAGATCAGACCCTTATATCAAGATTTCCCGAGACGATCTCGGAATTCATTAGGCGATTCGCGTGAGTAGCAGCGTCCGACATATCGTCGCCAAAAGCTTTGGACCGTGATTTCCGCGCTGGTTGTTGCGGGTTTTGTCCTTCGCGCGTGCTCTGGCCAAAAGATCCACCCTCGAAACGGAAGCGCGGGACAATATCTCCCTGCGGTTTCAGGTCCGAAGACAAGTGTTCGAGGTGCCGCTTGATTTGCTCGACCGTCTCGGGCTTCTCAGCCTCCACGATGACGGTCATTCCCTGCTGGTCTTGCTTGAAAGTCAGCTTCATCCGGCCAAGATCAAGCGGCTGAAGCTCGACCTCAATTTTCCCGTCCATACCTGTCTTCGCAGCTACCCGAACCATTTCTTCGACTTGCGGCAGTGTCAGAACGATTCTGGTTGCCGATACGCTCTGTGTGGCCACAAAACTTCTTGAGACGCTCAGCGGCGTCTCAAATGCGGATAGCGGCTGTATCCGATTCTCTTCCGCCAGCTGTGTTTCCGGAGCCTCAGCAATAAATATGTCATCCGCACGCTTGGGTGCGGACTTGTTCAACGCGACAATATCCTCTTTTGGCGCGTGCTCTGGCACCATTTCAGAAGTCGGCAGGCTAAAATCTGATGCAATCTTCTGCGCAAACTCATCGTTCGTACCCACCTGCAACTCAGTCTTTTGCACTTGGCTATTTGCGATGATCTGGTTGAAAAGGATATTCTTCGCTGTTGTTTCAGACACGGCGTTCCGAGGCATATTCAAGCCATCATGCCGTAGTGGGCTTTCTCCTATGGCCTCTGCCAAAATTGGAGCCTCTTTACCGACTTGTCTGGTCAGAGCGGCTTCTGCCGCGGAAATGTCACGAAGAGCCGAGCTCGGAGATTTTGACTCAATCGCTCGTGCCAAAGGAAGCTCATTTACAGGCACGGTCCAAGCCTCAGGTACCTCTTGAACCTCGGTTCCACGTGAAACCAAGCTGCTTGAATGCCGCTCAACCGAACTCTCTGAAATCAGCGGGCTCGTGTCTTTGGGAGTGTCAGCTTGGTGATGCCTGTTTGAATCGAGATCATCAAAGGATTGCTCACAGACCTCTCCCTTTTTCTCTTCTGCCTGATCACTCTTTTCAGGGGTATCGACATCCGAAAGTCCGATCACATCGACGCTGTTGGCAGGAAATCCGGATTCAGCTTCTACTACCGCTGATTTACTCAGTTCATCTGCCCCGAGCACAACCAGTTCGCATGAACCAAAAGCTTCGGTTTTATCGGCAATGTCCTCGAATCTTTGAGCATCTAACGCCGTCTTGGACTCGTTCGAGCTAATCGTATCAGACGCTAGTTCGGCCGTGGCAGGGACTACGGCAGGGTTTCCATCACGGCGAAGGATGTCTTCAAACGAAATCTCGCCACTACTTTTCTCGGCGGCGCCCGCAGAGGTGCACAGCGAATCAAGCAAAGCAATCTGAACCAGAGGTGGAATCATTTCGGCCTCCTAAACCAGGCTCATTGCCTAAAGAGCCAAGGTTACGACTTCTTTACCGACACTTCGCATTCTCTCTGAAAATATGAGGGAAACATGATCCAGATAACTTCAAACACGACCCTGCCCGCTGCACGCCTCAACGAATTGAGAGAGACCGCGCAACAACTAGAGACCACTTTTACGACGGAGATGCTCAAAGCTGCGGGCCTCGGGAAATCTGTAGGCGGCCTAAATGGCGGTATCGGTGAAGAGCAATTTTCGAGCTTCCGCCTCGAACAGCATGCCGCTGCGCTGGTTCAAGCAGGGGGTTTTGGTCTGACCGAGGCACTGTTTCAGTCGCTGGTGCGATCGGAGGCCCAGACATGAGTTCTGCCGAAACAATTTTGCTCGGTGTGAAAAACGCTCTTATCTCTGGCAATTTTTATGAACTGAGCGAGATGCAAAATGATCTCGACTCGCTCGTTGGACTGCTTTCGGACACAGATCCATCTGAACTGCCGCGCATTCAGACTTTGGCGCAGCAGACAGCGAAGCTTCTGCAATCCGCGCAGCTGGGGATTCGAGAGGCGCGAAGCCTCTACGAAGACATCCAACATCCGGGCTCTCGCATCGTCGTATACCGTGCGGACGGGCAGAGACGCGACCTGTTGATCGGTGGACGCACTACAATTCGTGCCTGATTTTAATAAAGCTCTAGGCACATCAATGTTGGCCTTCATCGCTTGTTAGGAGTTGCCAGCCAGTACTGTAGAGGCATCGCAAGATGGCGCGGCGTAACTGCCGCAACTGTCAGAAAGACATGGAAAATGCCCGCTTTGGGCGCATCGTCAAAGGCGTCAAAACGCCATTAGTTTTTAGGGAAAAACATGTCCAGCATCCTGACCAATACCAGTGCAACCGTTGCCCTCCAGACCCTCAAGTCGATCAACAGCGACCTCAACAAAGTTCAGAGCGAAATCTCGACCGGTATGTCGGTTTCCTCGGCAAAAGATAACGCATCAGTCTTTGCCATTTCGAAAGTAATGGAAGCAGATGTCGCCGGCTTCGAAGCTGTCTCTGAGTCGCTTTCGCTTGGCCAGTCCACCGTCGCGGTCGCTGCAAGTGCCGCAGAAGAAGTTGGTGAACTGCTGAACGAAGTGAAAACCAAGATCGTCTCGGCAAACGAAGACAACGTGGACCGCAACAAGCTGAATACCGAGGTTCAGTCGCTGGTAGAGCAAATCACCGGCATCGTCGACTCGGCACAGTTCAACGGCCTGAACATTCTTGATGGTAGCAAAGACGGCAATAGCGGCTTTAGCGTTCTGTCCTCTCTGAACCGTAGCGCAGATGGATCGGTGAAAACCGGTAGCATCAGTTTCGATCCATCGCTGACCAACCTGTCGACCAAAAGCGGTACCGATCTGACCGCAGGCACCAACCCCGCGACCAACCTGACCACCCCGGTATCCTACGCGACCGCCGATATTGGTCCGGATCAGACCACCATTGCAACAATCGCAGGTGCGAACGGGTTTGGTCTGTCGCAGGCTTCGGGGGCTTCCGCCCAATTCGTGATCGGTGACTTCGAACTGCTGACCTCGGCAGGGGCCGTTGGCGGTGGCGTCGCCCTTGCCGCCAGCGACGTTGACCTGAGCGCAGCGACCGCAGATGACGGTCTAGTAGCTGGCGACAAAGTCTCGCTCACTCTTGGCAACACGGCAGCAACCTACACCATTGGCGTCGGTGACCGGACCGAGGATATCGCGTCCGGCCTGCGTTCTGCTCTGATTGAAGCTGGCCTCGACCAGTCTGAGTTCACGCTGGACACCAACGACAGCACTGGCTCGCTGACCATCGACAACAATACCGAGCAGACTGTGAACGGCTACTTCCAGATCAGCCGCGCATCGGGTGGCCTCGCAGGCCTAGATACGCTTGATGTATCGACTGCCACAGGTGCTTCGTCTGCACTGTCGCGGATCGAGAGCTACATTCAGACTGCCGTCGACTCGCAGGCGCAGCTGGGTACCACCGAAAAGCGTCTCGAAATCCAGAGCAACTTCATGTCGAAGCTCGTTGACAGCTTTAACAACGGCATCGGCTCGCTCGTAGATGCGGACATGGAAGAAGCCTCTGCGCGCCTGAAAGCTCTGCAAACCCAGCAGCAGCTTGGTGTTCAGGCTCTGTCGATCGCCAACCAGGCACCGTCGACCCTGATGACGCTGTTCCGCTAATAGCACTTCGGCACGGGGGAGAGTCCTCCGTGCCACTTTTTCTCCCACAAAATCGAGGATCATGCTGTGCTGGCTGAAAGAGCGCGCCAAGGATATGGTGCGATGGATCGTGGCGTCCATTCCCCCCGCGAAATTGAATACAAAGCATTTGCCAAGGTGACCCGAGCGCTAAAGCTCTCGGCCGATGATACGGCATCAAACATTGGCAAACGCGCCAAAGCATTACACGATAATCGACAGCTCTGGACCATTCTGGCAACTGATCTCGCCAGTGTCGGAAACAAACTAAGTGAAACTTTGCGGGCCGATCTGCTGTCGCTGGCGGCCTACTCGATCAGTCAAAGCAGCCGCGCCATCAAAGATCCCGCGCTCTTGCCTGGCCTCATCGAAATCAACACCAACATGATGCGTGGATTAGGAACAAAACAATGAGCGGCCTGATCCTGAAGTTACAACCCCGCGAGCGAGTGCTCATAAATGGCACGATCATCGAAAATGGCGACCGCAGAGCGCGCTTCAACATTTTGACCGCAGATGCCAAAGTGCTGCGCATGAAGGATGCTTTGCATCCCAACGAGGTAAATTCACCCGTGCGCCGCGTTGCTTACATCGCCCAACTTGCGATCATCGGGGATGCTGATCCCAAAGACGCCAAGCGGCAGCTCCTGAATGGCATTGAAAGCTTAAGCCAAATTCTGACCGACCACGACAGCCGCGTTCATTTGAACAAAGCGACCGAAGCTGTCATCGGGGACCACTTCTACAACTGCATGAAGGCCCTGCGCCAGCTTCTTCCCCGAGAGGACCGCCTTCTGGCGTATGATGGCTCATGACCATCTCGGCACTCGTGCCTATGGATGGTTTGGCAGGATACAGGTTCTTGCAGCGTACCAGAGAGCAGCAAGAAGACATGATCGCCCAGAGTCCCGTATCTCAGCGGTTGGAGGAGACTTTTCGGGATAGGATCGGCAGCATTACAACCGCAGCTCAGCTGGTGAACGAACGCGAACTCCTCGAAGTATCGCTGGCAGCCTTTGGCCTATCCTCGGACATCGATTCCAAATATTTCATCCAGAAAGTGCTGGAAGAGGGCACGACCGATCGATCGGCTTTGGCCAACAAGCTTTCGGATCAGCGTTATCTGGACTTTTCAAAAGCATTCGGTTTCGGCGATCGTGTCACCCCACGGACACAACTATCCACGTTTGCAGATGAAATTCTAACAGAGTTCAAAAGCAGCAGCTTTGAGACATCAGTCGGAGACCAGGACGAAACCCTGCGTATCGCCCTGAACGCTGACCGGCTCTTGGCCGAAGTCGCCGCCGAAGAGTCTACTGACCGCGCAAAATGGCTCGGCGTGCTCGGGAATGAACCTCTTTTACAGCTCGTCCAAGGCGCCTTGGGGCTGCCAGATAGTGTCTCGCAGCTTGCGCTTGATCGCCAAATCGAGATTTACGACGAGAAGTTGCAACGTCAGATGGGGTTCGAAATCAGTGACCTGACAAATGACGAGAACAGAGATTCGTTAATCGAGCGATACTTGTTGCGGAGCTCTATCAACACAACTGACAGTTCTTCGCCGGGTGCCATGGCCCTCACGTTGCTTAGCAGTTAACGGGCCCCAGACAATATATCCGCAAGCAGGCGAAATGCCCCCTCGGGACCCAGCGCATTCCGCTCGGAGATAAATCCATCCAGCCGCGGCCAAAGATGGATGGCGCGATCGAGCGAAGGATCAGCGCCCGGGCTGTGGAGACCGGCGCGGATCATCGGCTCTGCGCGCTCATACAAACCGATCGTCGCGCGCATCTCCGAAATCATGTGGTTTTCTATGAGGCTCGCGGCGGACGGCAAGCTACGAGAGACCGATTTCAGCACGTCTACGGCCGGATATCGTCCCCTTTCAGCGATCTTGCGTTCCAATATGATGTGACCATCCAATGTTCCTCGTACAAGATCCGCGATAGGCTCTTCCATATCGCTTCCTGCGACCAAGACCGTCATCAGCGCAGTAATATCGCCAGCATCTCCAGCACCAGGTCCAGCCCGTTCGGCCAAACGCATCAAGGCAGGCGTCATACTTGCGGGATATCCCCTCAGCGAAGGAGACTCGCCACCCGCGACGGCTATCTCCCGATAAGCCTCGGCGAAACGCGTGACCGAGTCGGCCAACAACAAAACTTGCTTTCCTTGATCACGAAAGAACTCGGAAACACACAGCGCAGCCGGTAAACATCCCAAACGCAGGAGCGGCGATTGATCCGATGTGGCGGCAATAACAACACTGTGCCGCAGGACCTCTTCGCCCAGAATATCGTCCACAAAGGCACCAAGTTCTCGCCCCCGCTCGCCAATCAGAGCGATGACGCGGACGTCTGCATCAACCCCTGTCGCCATTTGCCCAAGAAGGTGAGACTTCCCGACGCCAGACCCAGCAAAGATCCCCATTCTTTGTCCACGTACCAACGGCAGCACAGTATCAAAGACATTCAAACCAGTTGCCATACGTCGGCCCAAACCGCGCCGACGAGCCGCCGGAGGGGGCGACTGATCCAAGCTCATTGGATTGGGGCCGCTTACCAAGGGGCGTCCGTCCAGTGGCCGCCCCCATGGATCGATAATCCGGCCCAGCCAGCTCTGATCCGGCGCTATTCGGCGCCCTCCGCGAAATTCCACCGAATCGCCGATCGCGCAGCCGGTAGGGGACCTTTCGGGCAGAGCTATGAGTGTATTTTCCTCTAACCCTATGACCTCTGCTTCAAACCGATGATCATTTGTCTCCAGTCCCAACACGTCCCCCAAACAGGCACGGTGGGTTAAACCTGAGACTTCCAAAACGCCTGCTTTTATTGATGTTATGCGACCGGATTCCTTGAGCGCGCGCAATGCGCTGATCTGGTGTCCAAGATTTGCTAGGTTTGTCATCGAAAATCCCCGAACAGGTTTATGCAAACCGTTTCTAAAGGAATCGCAGTTAACCCTTGATTGAAGCTAATCGAGGGAGAAGCCCCGATGTTCGAAAATATCGGCATTTTCAAAGTGGCGACGGGCATGATGTCCCATGCCTCTGCGAGACAGAACGTGACAGCAACCAACATCTCGAACGCAGAGACGCCGGGATATACCGCGCAGAAAGTGCGCGATTTTGATCTGGAAACGCCGCGCGCACCGATGGCGATGCACGCGTCCAGAGGCGGCCACTTGGACGCCTTTGCCACTACAAACGCCAACGGGTTTGATCGGTTCGACACAGATCAGCCCGTCGACCTTGAGAACGAACTCCTCTCAGCCGCCAAGACACAGAGCGATCACCAAAGAGCGGTCAGCGTCTATCGCTCGACCCTTAGCATTCTGCGAACCAGCCTAGGGAAAATGTGATGACCGATCTTTCACAATCTCTAACCATCTCCTCTGATGGCCTGCGTCTGCAGAGTCAGCGGTTACGGCATGTATCCGAAAACGTCGCGAATGCGGATACGCCAGGCTATCAGCGCAAATTACTATCTGTGAAAACGACGCCCTTCTCCCTGTCCGACACCCAAGGACCGCAGGCGGGTCGCGTTATTCTGGACCAGACACCGGTTCAAGAAATTTACGATCCCGCACATCCCTTGGCCGATGCCTCGGGACATTACCGAGGGTCGAACGTGGATCTCGTGATCGAAATCGCAGATGCCCGCGCGGCGCAGCGCGCCTACGAGGCCAACCTAAAAATGTTCCAACAAGCCAGAGAGATGTCGGGCAGTCTGCTCGAGCTTCTGCGCAAGTAATCCAGAAGGATCAAAAAAATGGATATCTCCAGCGTTTTTGCCACCCAGAAATTCTCTGCGGCCAAGGAAATCCTAACCCCTGTCGCCGAGCCTGAGGTGCCCAAAGAGGCACTCAGCAAGGTTCAGAGTTTCGCAGACGCCCTGAAAGCCACCGAAGAAACTGCCGTCAGCGCGATGGCAGGCCAGACCGACACGGCAGCATTAGTGCAGGCAATTGCTCAAACCGAGCTCGCGGTCGAAACCGTCGTCACTGTGCGGGACAAGGTCGTTCAGGCCTACCAAGAAATCCTACGCATGCCGATCTGATGTCAGAAACGGTCATCTTTGATCTGATGCGCGTCGGGCTTTGGACAGCGGTGCAAGTCTCGCTGCCTATTTTGGCGGTCGCGCTGATCACAGGTCTGGTCATCGGCCTTCTACAGGCGTTGACCTCAATTCAAGAGATGACCCTCACCTTTGTGCCGAAACTCTTGGCCATCGTGATCACCTTCTGGATGAGCATGGATTTCATGACCGGCAGTCTCGTCGGTTTCTTCCAGAACGAAATCATACCGATTGTTGCGAGGTACCATTAATGGATCCGTCATCCCTTGCCCCATTGTCGCGGCAGCGCGGTTTGCTGCACGAAATGTCCGTGATCGCACAGAATATCGCGAATGCCCAAACCACAGGTTACCGCGAGCAAGGCGTTCTGTTCTCGGAATACCTAGCCCCAGAGGCAGCTCAGGACGGCGTTTCGATGACCCAAGCCCACGGGCGACTCGTCTCGAATGTTCAGGGCGCTCTACACGAAACAGGCGGACAATTCGATCTCGCGATCGATGGCCAAGGCTATTTTCAAGTCGACGACGGCGGCACAGCGCGCCTCACAAGGGCGGGACATTTCGTTCCAGACGCGGTTGGTACCCTGCGTACACCAGATGGCTATGCGTTGATGGATTTGGGTGGCATGCCCGTCCAAGTCCCCCCTGACGCGCAAGAGATCGCGATTGCTCCGGATGGGACAGTCTCTGCAGACGGACAACCCCTGGCGCAGATCGGTATTGTGAGCCCCGAAAATCCAAGCAATCTGACCCGCAGCGCGGGAGCAGTTTTTGCCGCACCCGATGGATTGATCCCCGCAGCCGACGGCATGCTGCGCCAAGGATATCTGGAATCCTCTAACGTCGACCCGATCAAACAGATGGCCCGCATGGTCGAGGTGCAGCGCGCCTATGAGATGGGCCAAAGCTTTTTGCAGTCCGAGGATGAACGCCTTCGGAACGCCATCGATACCCTCACCCGATAACGGAGCCCCAATATGCGAGCCTTAACCATCGCCGCCACAGGCATGAGCGCCCAACAGACCCGAGTCGAGGTGATTTCTAACAACCTCGCGAACATGAGCACCACTGGGTACAACGCCCGCCGTGCCGAGTTTTCTGACCTCCATTACCAGCAGGTGACACGGGCGGGCAGTATCAGTGCCAGCGACGGCAGCGTGGTGCCCACCGGCATCCAGCTTGGCCTCGGCGTGCGCCCCTCTGCGGTTTCGGTGAACTTGTCCCAAGGCGCCCTGACCGCAACAGGCGGTGATCTCGACCTAGCGATTGAGGGGGCGGGCTACTTCGAAGTCTCCCTGCCTTCAGGAGAGTCAGCCTACACTCGTGATGGCGCGCTGAAACGTTCCGCAGATGGTCTCTTGGTCACGTCAGACGGTCATGCGTTGAACCCCGATATCATGATCCCTGTCGACGCCCAAAGCGTCCACATCAATGCAGATGGGGAGGTGTACGGCTATTTTGCAGACAGCGCCGAAGGGCAGATTTTGGGGCAGATCGCTTTGTCGAACTTCTCGAACCCCCGCGGGCTAGAAGCGCTGGGGTCTAACCTGTTCCGCGAGACCGAAGCTTCTGGCGCCCCCTATAACGCGGACCCCGGCGAAGAGGGGCTTGGCACCCTGCGCCAAGGGTACCTAGAGGACAGTTCCGTCGATCCGGTTCGCGAGATCACAGCACTAATCGAGGCGCAGCGGGGCTATGAGCTGAATTCCAAGGTGATCTCGGCCGCCGACCAGATGCTTGGCGCGACCACGCAGGTTCGGTGATGCGAGCCTTGATTTTCGTGCTTTGTCTCTGCGCAGGATCGCAGGCGCAAGCAGAAACGCTGGTGGCCAGTCGCACCTTGCCCGCGCGGACGATCATCACGGAAACGGATATTACTATCGCAGCTGGAGACACAGCCGGCGCAGCAACTGCGATCACAGATGTTCTGGGTAAGGAAACACGCGCCACAATATATAGCGGTCGGCCCCTGTTTCTCTCGGCTCTGTCCGAGCCAGCTTTGATCGAACGCAACCAATTCGCGACGCTCGTGTACGAATTGGGCGCCCTGACAATTTCTGCCGAAGGTCGCGCAATGGAACGTGGCCCAGCTGGCGCGTTGGTCCGCGTGATGAACCTGTCGTCGCGCACGATCGTCCAAGGCACAGTGCAGCCGGACGCCACAATATCAGTATCTGGTAGTAGATAATGAAATCGTATCCCGTATTTAGCTTTGCTTTAGTCGTCACACTCACACTCGCTGGCTGCAACAGGCTGGATCACGTGGGACGCGCGCCGACGTTTTCCCCCGTTGAAACCGAGAATGCCGAGCATTCAGCGATGCTAAGCCCTGGTATCCCGCTTTATACGGCGGCGCCGGGAATGGTCGGCGACCAAGCCTCTTTGTGGGACGCAGGGCAAAAGTCACTGCTTGGGGACCGACGTGCTGAAAAACGCGGGGATATCATGACCGTCGTGATCGAAATCGACGACAAGGCAGAGATTTCGAATACGACCCAACGGTCCAGAGACGGGTCCGAAAGCCTGTCCGTGCCGTCGCTGTTTGGCCTACCCCAACGCATCCAATCGAGCCTGCCCGAGGGCGCGAGCCTAGCTGATGCGGTCTCGCTCAATTCCTCTGGCGAGAGTGCCGGTAAAGGGTCGGTCCGTCGGAACGAAAAACTTACCCTGCGGATTGCTGCTACAGTCACCAACGTAATGCCAAACGGTGTTCTGGTCATAGAAGGGCAGCAAGAAGTCCGGGTGAATTTCGAACTCCGCGAGCTTCTTGTCGAAGGTTTTGTCCGCCCCGAGGACATTTCGCGGGGGAACGAAATCACCTACGACAAGATCGCTTCTGCACGCATCTCTTACGGCGGGCGCGGCCAAATTACCGACGTACAGCAGCCCCGCTATGGCCAGCAAATCACAGACATTATTCTGCCGTTCTGAGGTCACATATGAAAATCCTTGTCCCTGCCATCATGATGATCGTCGGCCTTGGCGCTGGCGCCGGAGCGGGCTTCTTTGTCCCATTAGATCCGGAAACGCTGCCCTTCTTGCACCAGAAGGAAGCCTCTTCGATCGAAATGCTTGAAAGCCATGATGTGCCTACGCAAATCGTCAAGTTGAACAACCAGTTCATCGTGCCTGTGATCGAAGACGACGGAGAAAGCTCTCTTGTCATCATGAGCCTGAGCCTTGAGGTAACCGACGAAAAGAGCGACAGCGTCTTCGACCTTGAGCCGCGTCTGCGAGACGAGATCATGAAAGTGCTGTTCGAACATTCTAGTCACGGCGGATTTTCCGGGCGCTACTACACTGAAGACAAGATGGCCGTTCTGCGCAAATACCTGCTCGAGAGTGCCCAGGATGTCATCGGCGAAGATGTGCACCGCATCCTGATCACCGACTTGGTCCGGCAAACTGCCTAACCGGCTTCGTTGAAAATGTCCTCTAGCGCGATGCGGCGTCCCAAAGCCCGTCGCGCTTTTTGCTTGGCTGTTTCCTCGAGCAAAGTGGATTTGGCGAGTTCTAGGTTGAGCGCAGAGATTTCTCGCCGACGCCACTCGCCCCATGCATTCCCCATCACCTGAAGCCGCGGAGCTCCCTCATCGGGTCGCAACATTTCCACCGCTTTGAGCTGCTCGATCTTGGCACCGATTGCATGGGTTTGCGCCTTGCGCTCTGCCACTTTGGCGATTTCACGATCAGCGACCATTTGCGCGATCTCGATCAGGCTTTTTTGTTCTGGCGTCATGACGTGCCTCCGAACGGACTTTTGCGGGCTTGCTCTCTGACCCCGTCAGCAAACCGGATCGCGATTGCCACGGCAGCGTAAAGGTCAGGAGGGATTTCTTCGCCGACATCGCAGACCGAATGGATGGCGCGCGCAGTGGGAATGTCCTGGTGTATCGGCACAGCATTTTCGATCGCGATTGCTTTCAGATTCTGTGCGACCAGATCTTGTCCCTTGGCGATGCACATCGGCGCGGTGCCCTTCTCGCGCGTCCATTTCAGAGCAACAGCGATATGCACAGGATTCACGATCAGAACATCGGCTTCTGCAACATCCTGCATCATCCTTGAAGAACTGATCTCGTAGGCGCGCTGGCGGCGCTTTTGCTTAACCTCGGGTGTGCCTTCATTGTCCTTGTGCTCGTCCTTGACCTCTTGGTCGGTCATCTTGTTTTCGGTAAGGAACGCGTTCCGTTTGATCAGGAAATCAATTCCACCGAACAGAACAAAGATCAGCGCACAAATCAGGATCAGGCGCTTGAGGCCTTGCGCCGCAAGCCAAATGTGTCCCTCTAGACCCCGCGAAATCTGCAGATCGTCTATAAAGAGCAGCGTAATCACTGCCCCAAGGCATGAAACTGCGAACATTTTACCAAAGGACACGGCGAACGTGATCAGGCCCTTAGTGCCAAATTTCTGCATGGCGTTCTTGAGGGGATTTATCCTGTCCCATTTCAAGGACAGGTTTTCAGACCGCGGGTTCCACCCCTTCAGCAAGAAGCCAACGAGCAGCACGCCAACCACAGCCACTAAAAACAGCAGCGACATCACCCAAAAAGTTGCTGTCATCACGCCACCAATTTCCGGCGGCGCACCGGTATAAGCGAGGAAAACACCAAAAACCCGTAGGATCGATTGCCCCAAGCTGCCGCTCGCACCGAAGAAGCCCAGCGCCAGAATGATCAAAGAAATAGACGCAATCAGGTCGGGCGACTCAGGCACTTTGCCATCTTTGCGCAGACGATCCAGCTTCTGCGCACTTGCGGCATGCTTCTTCTGATCCTGATCTGCCACCAGCTCCTAGCCCCCATAAATCGAGGATACTTGGGTCAGCCACGTTGCGATGATTTGATCGGAGAAGCGCATCATGAATAGCAAAGCAAAACCGATGACCAATGGCGCAAACACGAGCATCACCATCAGCTGAGGCATCGCGCGGTTCACAAAGCCTGACAGCAGGTTAAACATGACAGAAAACACCAGGAACGGCGCAAAAACCTGCAAGGCGACTTGAGTTAGAAAATCGAGCAGAGACACGAACACAGCGACATCAAGCGCCAGCGGAATCGTTAAACCCTCGGCTGCGACCCAAACCGCGCCAAATGAGAGCATGGTTAGTGACACGCCCCATTTATAAAGCTCTGCCACGACGCCCGCGCTCGTTTCATGACTGGTGTTCAGATATTGCGACAGGCTGAACGACTGGCCGAAGGCCGAGGTCGCCAGATGAAGCAGAAGAAATGGCAGCCGGCAATACAGTCCCAAGCAGCAGCCCATCGCTGTCTGTATCAGAGTTCCAAACAGAGATGGCTGCGCGCTATCAGAGAAATTCGGCCAGATAGCTAGCATTAACCCCATAGACAGCACCAGTTTCGTCGTAATCGAGACACGAAAATCGTTAACGATGGGGGCAAATGCTACAAATCCACTGGACTTCAGGAACGCCCCCAAGAATGCAAAGAGAATTGCGTTATCCATCAAAGGGCACCACGCCCTCAAACTGGATATTGCCGCCCGATCCCAATTCCTCGAACGATAGAACAGGCATCCTGACCTGCGAGGCATCCAGCACTGACCGCAAGAAGCGGCGCCTCTTGGCGCTGACAACCAGAGCAACATTCGAGCCCGCTTGCGCTGCTTGGGCCGCACTTTCGGCAAGCCGCGTCGACAGCTTCTTCAGGTCACTCGGTTGGATCGCGATCTCTGATCCCTGTTGCGGCCGTTCTGATTGGGCAAAAACTTCTTCCCATCGTTGATCAAGGGTGATCGCACGATGATGTGCCTCTCCTTCGAATGCAGCGTCAACCACTTGGCGATTGATGCGTTGCCGGACGAATTCGATCGCGCCGTCTCCGCGGAAACCGTTGTTCTTAGCCTCGATCGTCGCGTCTAGAATAGCACTGAATCCTCGGATCGAGATCCGTTCTGCCAATAGACCTTTGAGAACGTCCAGCAGATACTCGTTGGAAATCTTATCTGGAATTGCCTCGGACAGGCATTGTTTGATGCCTTCGGATTTGACAGCATCGGACTGCGCGATCAGGGCATTCAACGTGTATTTCAGGGTCTTGGCTGTCATTAATGTATCTAGGTTTGCAACCACCACGTCCATGAGATGCGTTAGCATGACTTCGTCGCCAGACAGCGCGGTGTATCCGCCAAGGATCAGTTCGTCCCGCTCAATCGCGGGCACCCACTTGGCCGGTGCTCCGTAGACCGGATCTTTGACCCCCGAATGGACCTCTTCGTGATCGAGGAGCACCAATAGATCGTCGCCTTGTAACTCTCCCTCCGCGATGTTCGCGCCGTGCAGCAGAATTCGGTACTTCCCGCCCTCTAAACCAGGCCATTCTGAAACGCGCACCTGCGGGATCAATAGGCCGTATTTCTCGGCAATATGCATGCGAAGCGGCCTGATCCGGTTCTCTAGTCCGCTTTCGGACCGCAAGAAGTTTCGCGCAATCGAAGACGACACCTTGAGCAAGATATCGTCCGCTTCAATCAGGTCTTCGATTTTTTGCTCTTCGGCTACGGGAAGGATAGGCGCTTCTTCCGACACATCCTGCTGTTCAGCCAAGAGACGCAGGCGATACCAAAGGGCGCCTGAAACGGTCGAGACAGCCAGAAACGGAATCGTCGGCAAACTTGGGATAAAGGCCAAAGCAGTTGAAACCACGCACACCGCCAAGAGGACTTCCTTTTGCTCAACGACCTGCCTCGAAATCGCGTTCGAGGTTCTGGTGCGGTCCGACCCTTTGGCCAAAAGTAGACCGGTCGCAAACGAGATAATAAGCGCAGGGATTTGGGAGACGAAGCCATCCCCGATCGTCAGGAAAGAGTATAGCTTCAGGGACTCGCTCAAGGGCATATCGTAGCTCAGAACACCGAACGCGACCCCGATCAGCAGGTTGATCGCGGTCAGCAGTAATCCGAGCACCGCGTCACCTTTGACGAATTTCGCGACACCATCCAGAGATCCAAAGAACGAGCTTTCATTCGACAGCTTCTCTCGCCGTTGAGAGGCCTCTTCGTGCGAGATCGCGCCAGACGAGAGGTCGGCATCAATCGCCATCTGTTTCCCCGGCATTGCATCGAGTGAGAAACGCGCGGACACCTCGGCCATGCGCGAAGCGCCCTTGGACAGAACGAGGAAGTTCAGGAGCGTGAAAATAATGAAAACGACGATCCCGATATGGAGCCCCTCGCCCATCACGAACGTAGCGAATCCATAGAGCGTTTGACCCGCCACCTTGTCCCCATATGCCCCAGCAGTGAGGATCAGCTTGGTGGACGCGATGTTGATGTAGACCCTGAAGAACAGTGAAATCAGGATAAACTGGGGAAAGGCCACAAAGTCCGCAGCAGAGGACGTTAGGAGGACCAGCGACAAAATCAGGATTGCAATTGAGAATGAAACAGCCATCCCGAAGTCAAGAAGCATCGATGGCATCGGCATCAGCAGTGACACGAAAGCCAGCGCCGCAAAGACCGCTAAAATGATGCTGGAATCGAGCGCTTTCATTCCAACTCCGCCTTGTAGCTTTCTAGAAAACTGAGGGCCCGTGTATGGACATCGCTGTCGGCGTTTACCGATGTAACGGCAAGGGCTGGCACCTCCGGCTCTGGCTCTTGCTCTGGCGCATCGGCAATTGGGATCATTTCAGGATCTTGGGCTGGCTCGGCCTGTGTTGTCCAATCTATCGCCAGCTCACGGGTTTTAACCCACGCCAGTGTTTCCTGTTTTGACGCGCAGGCGGGGTGGTCGTCAGCCTCAGCCTGCCCCGTTCTAATGAACGGTTCGGAAGAGGCTCCTGCGGACATCTCATCAATCAAAAGCGCCGCTTCATCCCACCAGCCTTTGTCCAAATACGCGCGTAGACGTTCTGCTTGCGGTGCGGCAGATCCCTGCAGCGCAGTTAGATTAACGAGCGTTTCTGACGCAAACTGGCAATAGTCATCGTTGTCGATTTCAGGCTCGATCGACAACAAATCTTGGCACCATGCCCCCACGGAGCAAGACGCGAGGATCGAAGTTTTTGGGATTTTCCACTCTTGGAAGGCCGTATCAGGATGAGGCGCCGCAGACTGTGCAACCGGTTCTTTTCCTTCCGCGATATCAATGACGTAGTAGCCCCGATAATCGAACGTCTCCGCCTTGCATTCGCAATTCAGATCTACACGAACGCCGGATGAGTCGATCTCGATCCCTTGCACCCGCGCGCGGCCCAGTTTTTGCAGTGCAGACGTCAGATCCGATGTACCGACAGCAGCGGCACCTATGACACGAATTGAGTCCTCCGCCGTCTCTAGATGCGGCTCTGTCTGGCCGATTTTGCGAATGGCAATTCGTGTGAAATCGGCGTGCTCACCGGCCAATATGCTCTGTGCCTGCGCGGTCCCAGCACCACCTACCAAACTGGCCATTGCGATCAAACAGCGAAAAGGAAGGTTACGCAGCATTCAGACCCTCTTCGACTTCGTTGAAACTGGGACGGTAGGACGACGGCACACTTTGGCGTCCGACCTCAATGCACAAATTAGGTGAATGGCCAAAGAGATCGGCGACAAGTACATCCCGCACCACCGAATAGAATTTTTCTTCTGTCTCCGTTGTAGCTGTTACTTTCGCAGAGAACGGACCAACGATTCCGTAGGCCAGAAAAACCCCAAGGAATGTTCCGACCAGCGCGCCCCCAATCAGACCGCCCAGAACTTCGGGGGGCTGGTCGATCGACGCCATGGTTTTGATGACCCCCAAAACCGCGGCGACGATCCCCAGCGCCGGCAAAGCATCCGCAACGTTCTGCAGAGCATGCCCGGAATGCGATTGGTTTTGCGCGTGTTCCTCAATGCGTTTGCCAAGCATCTCTTCGACCTGATGAGGGTCATCGTAATTCAGACTACCTGCGCGGAAGGTATCGCAGATCAAAGAAGTCGCTTCTTTGTCCTGAAGAATTTTGGGATAAAGCTCGAACACAGAGGAATTTTCGGGATCTTCGATGTGGCTTTCCAGATCCACGGGGCTTTTGCGGCTAATTTTAATCAGCGCATAGAGCAGGCACAACAGGTCGCGGTAATCCTGCTTGGACCACTTCGCTCCTTTGAAAACTTTGGTGATATCGCTCAGCGTATGCTTGACCGTCGACATATCGTTGCTGAGCAAGAACGCCCCGGCCGCTGACCCCCCGATCATCATAAACTCGAAGGGCAACGACTTCATGATGATCGACATTTTGCCGCCAGCTAGCAAATAGCCACCAAACACCATGACAAAGGTGACACCAATCCCAACAATTCCGATCATTTGCTGTCTCCTGCGGCTAGAGACGGTGCGGTGGCCCCATGGGTTTCCGCCCAAGAGGCGTTTCGCCCCGCCAGAATAGCGCTAATCGAGTAAGCCTTGGCTGAAGGCAGGTTCCCCATGATCGCGGCTGCCGATTGCGCTTTCATGCGGCCCAGAAAACCTGCTGCGAACTCCATATCCATCTCTACGAACAGTCCTGCCGCATCCTTGGGTTTCATAGCCTCATAGACCTTGGTCAGCTTATCGAGATCGTCCTCGGCAGCCGTTTCCCCCATCCCCATCGTTCGGCGCAGGCGCTCATTTTCGACCTGAAGCTCTTCGATCAGGGTGATGGCTTCAGCCTTCTTGGCCTCAAGCGTTTTGAGCTTGGCTTCGATCAGCGCCTCGCGCTCTTCTAGTTCTTTGGTCCGTCGGTCATTATAGGCCTCGCGCTTGGCGAGCGCCGCGAACAGTTCCTTCAGCTCTTCTTCGCGGTAATCAACAAAGGGCTCTTCTTCGGAGCGCGGCATCTTTAAGTCCGGCACCAAAGCAATCGCCTCGGTCGCCGTCATCCCGATTTTCAACGCTCCGCCCACTGCGAACAGGGCGGCGATGGCAAGCAGGCTTCCTGATTTCTTTTTGCGGGCCATTACGCCCCCCGCTTCATCATGCGATGAGAGAAAATCGGCTCGGTCGTCGACGCCTTGGACTGCTCCATGTCATGCATCGACGCCACCATCAGCTCCAGTTTTTTGGCCACCGTCTCGGCGCGGTCAGTCAAAGTTTCGAGCGATTTACTCGAGGCATCCGCCGTACCTTTGGCCGTGTCGAGCGTCTTGGTCAGATCATCGACCTGAGCAGACAGGATCGCAACCGCGCCGCCTACGCCCTTTTCCAGGTTATTAAACTGGCGCAACCGGCGGGACAGCACCCAACAGTAGAAAGAGGCACCAAGCGCCCCAGCGCCAAGAATAGCATCGGTGATAAATTCCATCTGTTTTCCTCAGTTTGGGACAAGTTCCAGAATGAGCAGGTCGATCAGGGGCTCTTCGCCGATCACATCCACGACTCGGTGGCGCATGTGATCGCGGAACTGGTCAATCGCATCGGGATAATCGAAGTACTCGGCCTTGACCGAGCGCAGGAAGGTTTGCAGCACGTCAACCACGCGCGGCATGAGCACAGCGACTTTGTCAGCGTCCTCTGGACGAACCTCGAGCGCGCCGCGAAACCGCAAGTGACGCCCCGCCAAAAACGGTCCGTTCATCACGATGATCTGCGGAATGTCCAAAAAGACTCCGGCTGCCGGCGCCACATACCTTGGCTCTTCGACAGCGGTCTCTTCTTCGGGCCGAAGGTGCAGCAAATCGAGCCCGACCACTGCGTATCCACCAATGGCTGCCACGAGTCCGAGAATGATCCCCGGCACAACGCCAGAACCGCCTTTTTTCGCTTCACTTTCTGCTGCTTGATCGCTCATCGCTATCTCCTGCTACGGAAATCAGTTATGAGCAGCAGAAGCTAACCGATTGTTAAGCGTGATCCCCCAAAACGGAAATTGTCAGGCAGAAGTCGACGCTCCGGAGGTTCACGTGCAGCAGTTCATTACGTTATGGAAGAACTTTGACAGGCGGAAACAGATCATGGTCGTCGGGGCCACTCTGGGAACGTTCGTCGCTATTCTATCCCTTGTTTTCTTTGCGAGTCGGCCCAGCATGGTGCTGCTCTATGGGGGGCTCGATCCGGCCAGCGCAGGCGAGATCACGCAAAGCCTAGAAGGGCAGAATATCCCCTACCGCATTCAAGGCACGAGCATCTTCGTCGACGAATCCAAACGTGATTCTCTGCGGCTCTCTTTGGCCAGTCAGGGTCTGCCGGATTCGGGTGTAGCTGGCTACGAGCTTCTGGATGATCTGAATGGTTTTGGCACAACCACGCAGATGTTTAACGCCACATACCTGCGCGCCAAAGAAGGCGAGTTGGCACGCACCATTCAAGCCAATCCGCAGATTCGCGCCGCCCGCGTGCATATTTCGCAAGAGGACAAATCTCCGTTTCGCCGGAATGCCACGGCCAGCGCTTCGGTCTCATTGAAGCTGCAGGGCGGGTCGACAATCAGCCCTGCCCATGCCAAGGCGCTGCAATTTTTAGTGTCGTCCGCAGTCACGGGACTAGAGCCAACAGACGTCGCGATTATTGATGAACGGGGCACTCTGATTTCGGCTGATGCCGAAGACGCGATAATCACCGAAGATGGCTCTGCTGCCGAACGCATGGCGGCGCGAGTCGAACGAATGCTTGAAGCCCGCGTCGGCGCAGGAAACGCCGTTGTAGAGGTCAGCATAGAGCGCGTGACAGAGCGCGAATCGATCGTGGAGCGCTTGGTGGACCCCGACAGCCGAGTTGCCATCAGCAGCGAAACGCAGGAAAACTCGGCCACGGCCCGCAGCGCCGAAGCTGGCATGACGGTCGCTTCTGATCTGCCCGAAAATGCGGGCGCGAACGGTGGGGATTCGTCGGAAAATTCAAACGAAACCGTCGAGCGCGTGAATTACGAGGTCTCCGAAACCCGCCGCGAAGTGTTGCGCACCCCTGGCGCGATCAAGCGTCTCACCGTCGCCGTTTTGGTAAATGGCGTCCCCGACGACACCGGTGCGATTATCCCCCGAGAGCAGACAGAAATCACAGCGCTCACCGCCTTGGTCGAGGACATTGTTGGCTTTAACGAGGCTAGAGGCGATGAAATCACCTTGCAGTCGATGGCGTTTGTCGGGACGGATCCGGTGTACGCAACACCTGCGCCCGGATGGCTGGCCTCGACTGCACCTTCTGCGAATACAGTGATCCGGCTGGGTGTGTTGGCATTGGTCGCATTGGTGCTCGGGCTTTTCGTTCTCCGACCGATGCTGCGCAAATCAGACCCCGTTGAACTGCCCGCTCTGGCCGAATTACCCGCAGGTGATTTCAGCATGGCGCCCTTAGAAGGTGAGATTGAGGACATTGGCGAGTTTCAACCCCTATCGACCGATGTCGCAGGCCCCTCGCTAGATCTGCCCGAAGACCCGGTCACCCGAATGCGGGCTCTGATCGACGCTCGGAAAGAAGAAACCATGACGATCCTGCGCAACTGGCTTGAAGACGAGCAGGAGCAAGAGACATGAGTATTGAATCCTTGTTGATGGATTTCGGTACACCGACCGGAGCCGTCAACGACACCGCGCCCGAAGCCACGATGAACCTCGATTCCTTCGAAGAGGGCTATAACGCAGGTTGGGCTGATGCGGTAAAAGCCAACAAAGACGAGCAATCAGAACAGCAAGCGCAACTGGCAGAAAGCGTGAAAGACTTTGCTTTCTCGCGCACCGAAGTGCAGCAACATACGCTCCGAGAACTCCGCCCTCTGATCGAGGGCGTTTTGACGGCCATCCTGCCGGCGGCACTCCGACCTGCCCTTGCACCCATGATTGTCGAAGCTCTCGAGGAGATCGCAGCCGATAGCCTAAGCGATGAGATCGTCCTTGCAGTACCCGAAGGTCTTTCGGGCGCTGTTTCGGGACTGATCGACCTGACGGACTGGCCCGATTTGACCGTGTCCGAAGATGATCGCTTGGGGGATGGCCGCGCAGAGATACGCTGCGGTGATACGACCAAAGCTGTCGATCTCGGGGCCGTGCAAACCCAGATCACCCAACTTGTTTCCGAATTCTTCAATGATCCGCAGCTCACTGCGGCCACCGGCACAGAGGGATAATTCATGAGCAACCGTTTTTCCGCACTTCCAATTGAGGTTCACGTCTGTGTCGGGCGCGCCCGCCCTTCGCTCGGGGAGCTTCTTGACCTCGCGCCAAACGCGGTACTGACATTGGAGCAGCAAATCGATGACCCTGTAGACATCATGATTGGTGAACGAGTCATCGCCCAAGGTGTTTTAGAAGAGATCGAGGATGGTTCGCGCCGCGCACTATCCGTTCGGCTCACCTCGGTGAAGAGCTTTGAAAATGACGCTTAACGTCCGCGCAGTCAGTCTTGGAATTTTGATTACGGTGACTGCATCCGTGGCCAACGCCCAAGGTCTACAGATTGGTGACATGACGCTGGATGACGATCTGAGCCAGCGCGTGTTGCAAATAATAGCGACGGTCACCGCAATATCACTGGTGCCCGCGACTCTCATGATGGTCACGTGCTTTCCTTACATGCTGACAGTGCTTGTGGTCGTCAGATCCGGGCTGGGGCTGCAACAGTCCCCACCGAATATGCTCCTCATCACGATCGCTCTGTTTTTGACCTATTTCGTGATGGAACCGGTGCTCATGGAAGTGTGGGAGGGCGCAATCAAGCCACTCAATTCAGGAGTCATCTCGATAGAGCAGGCTTACGAGCGGTCCCAAGGACCGTTCCGGGGCTTCATGGAGCCTCGTATCGAGATTGACTCACTCTATCGGCTGGCAGAGATCCGCAACATGGAAACAGCGGGGCTAACGGTTCAGACCGCGCCTTTTTCACTGCTCGTACCGACGTTCATCCTGACAGAGCTGACACTGGCGTTTCAGGTCGGCTTTGTGGTTTATCTGCCCTTTCTGATCATCGACCTGATCGTTTCTGCGATCCTGATGTCGATGGGGATGATGATGGTCCCCCCGTCGGTCGTCTCTCTTCCGTTCAAGCTTGGGTTCTTTGTCGTCAGCGACGGCTGGTCTCTTTTGGCTGGTGGACTTGTAACGGGGTACATGGGCTGACGCCCATGCCCCTACTTCACCACCAGTTCTGCATACAGAGCACCGGCCGCTTTGATGCTTTTCAGGATATCGATCATATCACGCGGTGAGACCCCCAGCGCGTTCAACCCGCCGATTACCTGAGACAGAGACGTGCCGCCCCTTACCTCAGCCAAGCCAACTCCCTCCTCTTCCTCGATCGACGCTTTCGTGCGCGGCAGTGTAATCGTCTCTCCATCGGTAAAAGGATTCGGCTGAGACACAATCGGCTCTTCGCTGACACGCAGGGTCAGATTGCCCTGAGCGACCGCGACACGAGCGATCCTCACGTCATCCCCCATCACAATCGTACCGGAACGCTGGTCAATCACGACACGGGCACGACGCTCGGGCTCAATGAGCAGATTCTCGATCACACCAATCGCATGCGCCGGTGACGAGGCCCGCGTGGCAGACACATCCAGCTCGACCGTACCGGAATCGGTCATTCGCGCGACAGCGCGACCGAATTTTCCATTCACAGCACGTTCAATCCGCGCAGCCGTCGTGAAGTCCGGCTCGCGCAGAGCCAGTCTCAACCGATCCAACGAAGCCAACTCAAACGCAACTTCGCGCTCGACCCGAGCGCCAGACGGGATCGTGCCTGCAGTCGGAACGCCTTGGACGACTTCGGCCGCCTGCCCCGCAGCGACGGCGCCAGCCGCAATTATCGTCCCTTGGGCGACGGCATAGATATCGCCATCTGCCGCGTTCAACGGCGTCATAACAAGCGTCCCCCCAAGAAGGCTTTCGGCATCGCCAATCGCAGAGACGGTCACGTCAATCTGCGTCCCAGCTCTGGCAAAGGGTGGCAAGGTCGCGGTCACGAAAACACCCGCAACGTTTTGCGGGCGCAGTTGTTCACCAGTAACGTTCACACCAAGTCGCTCTAGCATTGTGCCGAGCATCTCTTCGGTAAACGGGGCATTGCGAAAGCCGTCACCCGTGCCGTTTAGACCGACGACCAGACCGTAGCCCACCAAGTCGTTTCCGCGGACACCATCAAACTCCACCAGATCCTTGAGCCGGATCGGAGAGGCTGATGCGCTTAGGGTCGAAAATACCAATAAAACAGTCACAAAAAGACGCAGCATCACATGAACTCCGCAAAATTCATGGCCGAAACGCGGGAGGTCACCAGATAGAGCCGCTCCAGAGCCATCTCATAATTTTCCAGCTCAGTTGCGGCCTCATACATATCTGGCGTGGTTAACTCGGCCAGGCGCAGCTCCATAGCGGTCGCTGTCGCGCCGTTGCGCGTTTGAACAGTCTCAATCCTCTCTTGCACCATGCCTAGCGTGCCGCGTGTGTCCGCGATCGCTTGCGCGCCACTCAACAAGTCAACCCCTGCAGTCACGGCTTGGTCAGCATTACTCACCAATGCGCCAGTCGCCATTGCCGCCAAAGATTGCCGCAAATCAGGCGACAGCGCTGTCACGTCTGAACGAACTGTCTGCCCCGGAGCTATGGTAAACGCGATACGTTCATCAGAGGCACCAGTGTAAGCTGCCGCGTACCCACCCGCATCATCTGTAAAAAAGGCATGAATATGAGAAGCCGCATCAGCATGCGACATGCCCGCAATTTCGACTTCCAGCGTGGCAAGCATGTCCTCGCCCGCGGGCAAAGGCGCATCTGTCACGTTTGCGCCCGAAAACAGGTATCGCCCGCCCGCGGCATAGTTCAGGGTGGACACTGCCTGAGTAAAAGCAGACCGAGCTCCCTCGGAGATCGTATCTAGGGTGCCTGTAGCCTCTGCCTCATGCGCTGCCACGATATCTTGTGCGAGCCCCGTGGAGAGATCACTGATCATGTCGAGCGCGCTCTGCTGCTGATCCACAAAGAACGCAGCCTGCGTAGACGCGCCCGAGTAAGCCGCTAGCCGACTGAGCGCGTTCTGAACAGCATTCAAGGGTTTAAAGTCTGCCTGCAGCGACGCTCTCAGGTTCTGGATTTTGCCTTCTGCAACTGTGGCCGCGGCGGCTTCGAATTTAGCGCTGGTTTGACCGTTGGCAGACCGCAACGCCATGTATTGCGCCAGATCGCTTGCTCCTGTGATCATCAGGTCATCCTCATCAAGGTATCCATCATTTCATCTACGACCGAAATCACCCGGGCGTTCGCGGTATACAGCTTCTCGATCATGAGCAGCGATTGCAGCTCTGCGTCGCTATCGACGCCTTCGCTGGCAGCGGCCTCTTGGAGCGCGGTGTGGCGCGCATTGGCCGAGGTTTCGCTCATCTCGGCACGCAAGAGCTGCGCGGACTGTTTGCTTACGTAGTTACCAAGACTGTCAGAGATGCTTTCCGTGCCTGCCGCAAGTGTATCCAAGAAGCCCGCATTCGCTACGTACCCCGGCGAGGTTGGAGTAAAGCCATCTCGCAAGCGCCATGGGTCCGCCGAAAGTTGCTCATTGACGGACAGCACCCCATCAACCTCAGTAAATAGGCCCGCTCCGTCAAACGCCGTCGCGTCCAGCATGCTTTGTCTTTCAGCAGCCAACTCGTCCGACGCTTGCGGCATCAATTTATCCCTGACCTGAAGCGTTGCAGCGATCTGGCCACCAATCAGGCGATTGCTGATGTCATCACCATCCCCGCCGACGATCGAAATCCCGGAGAGCGCCCCGCTGTCCAAGGTCATTGCCTCGTCCATCCCTTGTACAGGCGTAAATTCCAGCGTGACAGCTTTGCCATCCAACAAAACCTGTCCGCCTCTGCTGACCAATGCGACACTGCCATTGTCCCGCTCAAGGGTCCGCACAGGGATCAATTCTGACAGGGTGGCGATGGCCTGATCCCTCTGATCCGACAGAGTCGCTGCGCCGCGCCCGTTTTCCTTGGTTGAGATGATCTGTTTGTTCAGTTTCTCGATCTGGCTCAAGACTTCGTTGACAGTCTCTACATCGCGCGCAACAGCGTGGTCAGCGGACAAGCGCTCTGCTTGGATGGCGTCCCCTATTGCATTGAATCGCGCCGCCAAATCCTCTGCCGCGTATAGAACTTGGTTCAGCCGCACGTCGCTCTCGGGTTGGGCAGCCGCGCTGATCAGCGTATACTGCATGTCGTCCAAGGCAGTGGTCAAACTGCCACTGTCCCCAACTGTTCCGACCGCAGCATCGACAGCAGCCAAAGCGTGCGTGCGTACTTCGGCCGCCGCAACTTGCGCGGATTGTGCGTTGAGCGACGCTTGCACCGCAGCGTCGCGGTGGCGCTGTATGCCAGTAACCTGAACGCCGCCGTTCAGGTTCGAAACGAGGGAAACCTCGCGTTTGGCATATGCGGCATTGGATGCGTTCGACAGGTTGGAAGAGACAATCTCTGCCCCCAGAGACGTGGCCCCCAACCCCGACAGCGCATTGGAAATTGCACTCGTCAGAGACATTCAGGCCCCCTTATCGTTTGATGTTGGTGGTTTCTTGGAGCATCTCATCCACAGTTTGGATGATTTTTGCGTTCGACGAATAGGCCCGCTGTGTCTGGATCAGGTCAGTCAACTCGCCTGCTACGTCAACGTTCGACTCCTCTAGCGCATAACTGATGATGTCGCCCGTCGGGCCATCTCCTGCGTCCCACAAGAAGAAGCTGCCGCTATCCGGCGACGGTGCATAGGTCTGGCTGTCCATCGCGATCAAGCCATCAGGATTCGGCAAATCGACCAGTGGCACTTTGTAAATCGCGCGGGTGATCCCTGTGTCATAGAGCGCCTGAACGATCCCGTTTTCATCCACTTCGACCGAAGTCACGTTGCCAATCTCGTATCCGTCTTTGCTGATCGCCAAGGGCGCGAAACCATCTGAGAGCTGAGTCATACCGGACGCACTTCCCAAAGCGCCGATGTCAAATTCAATTGGACCGCCAGCAACATTCACAGTTAGTTTGCCCGTGGCGCTGTCATATGCCCCCCCAGATGTCGCAGTGACAGAAGCGAGCGTGCCGCCGGACGCACGGGAGTCGTCGAACGTCAGCACATATTCACCCACACTCGCCCCGCTCGACGCTCCATCACGGATCGTCATAGTCCATTGGTTGCTCGAGCCACTGGCCGGAATGGTTGGGGCGAACTCAATATCCAGGTTCTGAGAGGTCCCCAGATTATCGAAGTACTCAATCGACAGTTCTTGCGTTGAACCATCTGCATCAGAGGCCGTCTCACTCGCCGGTAAATTTACGCCGAGGCTGACCTGTGTGGTCGGCTCTCCAGAGAGTTGGTTTACATTGATCTGAACCGGCTCAAGCGCGTCAGCCGTGTCGCGCGCATAGGTTGGGAACGTCCCATCAGGCAGGGCCGGCCATCCCAGCAGCACCAAGCCCGACCCAGTGGTGAGATATCCCTCTGAGTCCGTACGGAAGGATCCCGTGGAGCTCAGCAGCATTTCTTCGTTTCCATTCACGATGGAGGACTGCTGCGTCACGGGCAAGAAACCCCTGCCCCGAACAGCCAAATCTGTCGAATTAGCTGTTGTGACCAACGATCCGGACTCTCCGATCCGCCGTTCAGTCGTGAACCTCACACCGCCAGCAGAATATTGGCCGCCATTTCCTCCGACGACCATAGAATGGAAGTCGGCCTCGGCCTTTTTGTATCCATAGGTCGAGGCATTTGCGATGTTGTCAGAGATGGTTGCCAGACGGCCTGCATTTGCGGCCAGCCCGGCGACGCCAGCATTGAGCGACGAAGAAATTGTCATGGGGCACCCTTGTGTTGTGCGGTCATGCCCCATGCTTAGGAACGGTGCCTTAATGCCTGACTAACGGAACCGGAGGTGGATTGCGCAGAATGATGATTTCGATCCTGTTGTTACCAATGGCCATTGGCGTTTCAGGGTACTTCAACTTCTGATCACCAAAGCCAGTGACGCGCTTTAGGCGATTACGCGGCAAACCACTATTTTCAAGTAATTCCCGTACCTTATCCGCTCTTTCCAAGGACAAACGCCACGTCGGATTATCCTCGAGAACAAGGGGTTTTGCGCCCATATGGCCTGCTACGACAAACGCATTTCCCGTTCCTTTTGCGGTCGCCGCCACCGTACGTAAAAATGACCGCAAAGTTGATGTTGGGGTTGCAGTCCCCTCGTCAAAGAGCCTCGAATCGCTACGCTCTTCCAATTCCAGAGCGGGGCCCTCGTCGGTCATGCGGAACTCGTAATGTCGACGCATATCCGCGTCTTCGGCCATTTCCAGCGCTTCTTCGAGGCGGAGTTCTAACTCCAGAGCCGCCCCACGAGCAGCCTCTTCTTTTGTTGGGTACAAAGAGGACGCTCCGCGCCCCTTA
Source organism: Donghicola sp. (assembly GCF_025210255.1). Lineage (NCBI taxonomy): Bacteria > Pseudomonadati > Pseudomonadota > Alphaproteobacteria > Rhodobacterales > Roseobacteraceae > Donghicola > Donghicola sp. The sequence goes on from NZ_JAOARZ010000029.1 coordinate 203,924, forward strand.
AGCGCAAGGCTCTCTTCGGATGCCAGGCTTTCGCCGCCAAAATTGCCCTGCCCGCCTCCTGAGACCCGCGCCACGGGAATGTCTGGCGTGAAGTAATCCGCCAACCCTTTGCGTTGCTGTTCTGTTGTCGCATTCAACAGCCACATCAAAAGAAAGAACGCCATCATAGCGGTCACGAAGTCAGCATACGCGACCTTCCAAGCGCCACCATGGTGCCCACCACCCGCGACGACTTTCTTTCTTTTGATGATGACTGGCGCGTTTGTCATCGCACCCATAGTCCACCACCTTTCCCACACTCTTGGAATAGGAACTGCGGGTTACCGAAGACTTAAAGCCGTCAGAAACTTGAATGGATGGTTAACAGGCAGAAACCACCAAAGTGCTGTAAGTGGCAGAGATAGCTGTGAAGAAGTGGTGCCGGTAAAGGGCAATCTAACTCCTATAAAAATCGATAAATAATAGAGACTTAGATGTGACAAGCGCGCCACATTTGGTCCAGTGAATGGTCCACAAAGTTCGACTGCCTGATTGACAGTCAGGCAATCGAGTTTCGTTCATATCACATGTAGTCGAAGCTTATATTATCGATCAGAGCTTCTGCTGTGAACACGCCTTCTACAAGCAAGCTTTTACGAGATCCAAACTCGAAAAGTACGCCCTCCGAAGTATCGGTTGCAAACTTCTCTACGAAACTTTCCGCATCTCTCAGCATGTTCGCACCATTCCGGTAAAAGACAACGGTATCTTCTTCTTCGAAGTCGGTAATTCGATCATGACCGCGATACGAGATGTCGAACATAAACGTGTCAGAACCCTCATCTCCGGTCATCACATCATTCTTACGCCCGCCATCTAGAATATCATGTCCAGAGCCGCCGAAAAGCTTATCTCTGCCGTGTTCACCAAAGAGCTTGTCTGCTCCGTTTCCACCGAAGAGCTTATCATTTCCTTCGCCACCAAATAATGAATCGCGACCAGCTCCGCCTTCTAGACGATCTTTGCCGAGAAGCCCATGAAGGGTGTCATTTCCACCTTTTCCAGAGATTTTATCCTCAGCATCTCCCCCGAATATCTCATTACGGCTCTTATCGCCTCGAAAAACAAGATCAGGTGTTTGGCTGGGAGGAGTAGAGGCTTCATTTCGAAGATCTATGATGCCTGCTCTCTCTAGAGAATCATTCGCATCTAAGATAAAGTCATTCTTTCCTTTTTCCTGCGATGCATAGATGAAATTTCCATCGGCATAGATACCAGTAGTGTCGTAGCCTTCGCGAAGCTCCATCGCATAAGAATTCAAATCATAAAATGCATTGTTCGTCACTTTCAGGAAGTCTTCACCGCCATACGTCGCCCATGACGAAATAGTAGCGCCGTAATAGCTATCCTTTACATTATAAAAAGTATTTCCCTCCACAACCATCTGAACTCTACTTACCCCGATACTCAGTCCGTCGGAGTTATTAAAGAAGTTATTTGTGAAATCGCTTTCCGAAACAGGGTACCAGATATAAAATCCAAAGACGTTGTCAAATACTGAATTTTCTACCGAGAAGCTTCCATAGTTACCGTCATCAAGAAAGCTTCCGCCGTCAAAAACTGCATTGTCTGCTATAATCTTTCCAGGCGTGCTGTAGTTTGAACCAAAATGTATATTGACATCTTCGAGCGTAGTGGCTCTTTTCGAATTCATGCTTCCAATTTTCAGTGTCCCAAAAGCTTGAATCTCATATCCATTTCCCTCGACGTGCACTCCTGGCTCAATTCGTAGCTTGACTCCATGTGCAACTTGGACCTTCTCAGTCAGCTCGATGTGAGAGCCCCTGCTCCACACCGTATCCTCTGTTATAATTTGTGTCACTTCTAACCCTTAGTGTTATCTTTCCGGCTGAACTCCTGAGGTAATTTTAGGAGCATCCGAGCTGCATTCACTCACAACCATGAAATGCAAGCAATACTAAAAGAATCTAACATAAGGTGTTTTTCGCAGGTACGTTCTTACATTTTCATCTCGTCGTCAGAGCGGAAGTTCAGCACATTTATCCGGAAGAGCAACCATAAGGTGGCTTATGTAAAATTGATCAATTTATCTCCTAAACTCCTTCACCTTCTGAATCATTTTCAGCGCATTCTTGGCGTCCTTAGAAGCCATTTCAAGATCATGTGAATCTTGAGGCAAGTCCAAAAAATTCCAAAACTCTCTATCTCCGTTGAATCTTAAGGAGTTTAATATATATCTAATGAGAAATGGGTGTACAAATTGCAACATTTGAAACGCAATAACCTCCTCATCTCCAGATATTACGTTGTGCCCGTGAGAAATTGAGTTTCTACGAAACTTAAGATGATTTCCAATAAGCTGCTGTTCTCTCCAATCCTCAAAGATGCTCGAACAACGAAGGATCTTGTTCTCAATCTTTTCGTTGCGCGTACCTGCAATGAATTCGAACAATCTCCACCCATCTAAAAACGCGTCCTCGAGGTTTGGATTTGAGAATGCCTTGAAGTATTTAACGAGTGACACTTCACAGTTCTTTCGCCATCTTGACTTACTCACCGCACTCCTTAGCTGACGGAAATTCCTTTCCCACCCATCGACTTGCTCTTTCTTCCTCAAATTAGCATTGGGACCATACGTCCAGTTCTCATACCAATAACCTTTATATTTCATGGCACCTTTTTCATCATGGATTGTTGAGTGCGGTGCAATTAATACCTCCGATATCGGTGGCCTCTTGAACCCGGGAGTACTTTGTCTTGAATATTTAGACCCATCAACTGCAAGATTTATCATTCCCAGAATTTTATATAATTCCCTTGTGCAAATTGCATTGGCGGATCTTGGACTTCCAGCCCGAATTGTAGCGACACATAATTTGCACTGCTCTATCTGATACACTTTCTGCCTATCAAAAAAAGGTGCAAATTCTGGCTTCGCTCTTTGAATTCTTCTTTCTTTGACTATCCTCTTAATTATTGGACTGCTTTTAGACACACCAAAATTAAGCGTGACATTATTAGACCTAATCCTACCATTTAGAAATCTCGGCGCATTCCAGATTGGAAATACGCATCGATACATTTCATCAACACCTGCCTGAAGCTCAGCTCGGGACTCATAGTATATCTTTTGGAAATTTCTCTTACTTGGGTCATTGTCCAATCTAGGATCTCTAATCGCCTTTTCTATAACCCGATCTTTATCAAGCAAAGCATCATCATCAATTGATATTGCGGACTGCATGATTGCAGAAACAGAATATACATCCAAAATCCCTCGAAGTGTAATAGAACCGTCATCATTTACCGACCTTGATTCCACTACCAGACGTAAAAGTTCGTTTATCTCATCATCTGAAAAACCATCCCGCCAGAATTTTTTCGACATGTTTACAAGCCCATTATTGTCAAAGCCGCTATTTCAGAAACCGGTTTATATTATTGGTTCAAGGGTTTAGTTTCGTTTATTCGCGATCAAAGCACAATCTCTTCGCCCCGCCCTCTGATGAGAGCGGGACGCGCTAAGGATTAGCTAGATCCCCTATGTGCCACATACCCCGCAAGGACATGCCAATAATGGCCCGCGCTCTCGAACCCTTGGGCTCTGGCGGCGAGGTTTTCGGCAAGATCCCGTGAGAGACCACCATCTGCTTCGATGATGGCAGCACGTTCCTCGAAAGCTTCGATGTCGGGGATCAGGAAGCGGTCTGGGTAGCTATATGGATCGTTCATAGGTCCACCCCATTCGGTAGCCTAATCTGATCCACGATCTCGCGCTTCTGTGCGTCGCTGATGCCCGCAGAGTAGAGGCCATAGGTCAGCTTATTGGCGCTTCTGGCGGATTGGTGACCGACCAGTGTTGCCGTAAAGTGCTCTGGCACCCCTGTTCGCTCACACTGGGTGATGAACCACTTGCGGGTACTGTGGAACACCACACCCTCCCGATCGAGACTCTGCTGTGCCCTGATCTTGGCAAAGGCTTTCACGACACGATCAACGGTCCACCCCGGAAAGAGCCGCCCCCGATTGCTGGGAATGATCCTTGTCAGGGTGTCAGTGATCATGCCATGGAGTGGGACTTCCCGTTCCGCCGCCTTGCTTTTCAGCTTGCGCACGTCATTGGGCCTGACTTTGACGAACCAACCGTAGTTGCCCTTCTGGATCAGATCGTCTTTGGTAAGCCCCACAGCTTCGCCAGAGCGCAGCCCTGTGAGCAGACAGAGTAGCAGAAGGTCTCGAAATAAACCCTCCCCATGGCGAACCAGAGTGATCACCTCTGCATCTGTCAGGGCGACATAGGGAGCGACCTCCGCCTTGCCCTTGGGTGCGAGCGCTTTCCACGGGTTATCCGTGATCTCGCCCTCGGAGCAGCACCAATCAAAGAACTGCCCCATTTGCCCCCAGATACGGGTTTGGGTTTGGACACTGATGGTCCCCTCCCTGAGGCTTTCCCCGAAGCAGACCAGCTCTGAGAGCCGAAGACCGTGGGCCTGACGCCATTTCCGCACGTTGGGGGATAGACGCTGGATGAGGGATAAGATGCGCTCTCCGTCGCTATGCGTAAGGTTCCCGATCGCTGTTTTGCGATGCTCCGAGACCAAAAGACCCACAGCAAAGCGCAGGGATTTAAAGCTGCCATACCGGAGTTCCTTGGCCCGCTCTGACAGGAAGGTATCAGCCAGTTGGCCTACTGTAGCCTCTCCGAGTAATCTCGGACGCTCAAAGCGCTGGCTTTGGACAGGGATAACCTTTGGGGTTTGGGCTCCCTTTGCCTCTGCCTCCGCTACGATCTGGACAAAGGTTTGATTGAGCTCTGCCACCCGTGTTCGAGCAACGCGAGCATCATTGGTTTTCAGGGACCGTTTCAGGGATGCGCCGAGCAGGGATTGCAGGTGACGCGGATAGGCTCTGCGGTAGATCCATGTGTTATGCCGTAGGTAGGCATACTTGATGTGTTTAGACATGACATATCCATCCCGGGGCAAAAGCCCCGAGTTCCTAGATGATTGATGATTTTGTGAAGATTTTCAGAGGGCTTCAGGGTTTAACCTGTTCCCTGAGGGGCTCATGGGGCCGAGATGACCTCTGCGATGAGCTCGATGTCGGGCTCGCCATACTCTCCGGCCAGAGGACCAGTGAGCGCGTGCCCTGTGACGCAGTCGTCAAAGACTGCCTCGATTTCGAAGTGATGCTCCGGTACCTCGTCAAAGGCACTAATGAGCACAGTCATGCCCGGAACGAGAATCAGGTCAGTCATGCCCTGCCCTCCGCTTGGTGAGCATATCCACCCCGACAAAGCCCAAGGTCAGGCTCAGCGGGAATGGATAGGCCACTGGACGGGCAAACTCAGGCATTGCTGCGAGTATGATCAGGGTAATTCCCAAGATATCCGGGATCACGATGTCACGCTGAAAGTAGGCTTTGACCGCCAAACCCAGCGCATAACGAAAAAGGCCGCCCGCGACAGCGAGCAGCCAAAACATAGAACTCATGGTTCAGTCTCCTTAGTGGGTTATAACCACTATAGATGCGTGGATTTTCTCGGTTTCTGGGCCAAACTCGCGCAAGTCGCAGGGCAACTCGCCCAAAAGTCGCTGAGATGAGCGCGACTCTATCTTACTGTTTTTATTATAGTATTTACCCAAGTCGCCAACTCGCTCAAGATTGGCAATTCTATATTTAGTAAGGGTCAGTCCTGACCCGCCCTTCTCAGGATTTCATCACGGATATTTTGCTGTTGGAGCCCATGGCAAAGATGCTCGGGGTTTATGCATTGCCGATTATGACAGCGATGCCGAACAACGTCCTGCCGACTAGGGATCAAGGCAGCATATACCCAGTAGAGATACTGATAGGCCCGCATCCGGCGACCTCGAACGCGAACCCGACACGGCTCTTTTCCTGCAATAATCAGACATCCCTGATCGTCATATTCAGCCTTTTCAAGGATACCTTTGAGGCTCCTTAGACACTTATCTTGCGCCAAGAGTTCATCATACCACCAAATACGGTCTTCAGTTTGAGGGCGCTCGATCCAATCATCAGCCGCGAAAGCAGCGAGGTTTTCCCCCGCCGCCTTCGTGATCACTGCTACATCAGCTTCGTTCATTTCTTGATCTTTGCGATCTTCGCAAGCATCGCCTCTTCTTCCTTCTCCTCTTTCGCCCAATATTCGTCGTACTCCACAACCTCTTGGGCAGATATCGCGTCAACCGTTGACCACTCCGCATCTAACGCTGGTTCGAGAACGTTCTCGAAGTAGCTTGAGACCTTCATCTTGGCTCCGTCGCTGCCGATGATTATCCCTCGCTCGACCTTCACCCCCTTCGGCGCATAGTAGCTAGCAGTTTTCTCTCCCTTCCAAGCCGCGCGATCCTTTTTCCAGCCTATCTCACTGAACAGGTGCTTGGCGGCATTGCCACGTCGAGAGCAAATCTTCTCCATCACCCGATCAACCATCTTCGCAGGGATGAAGTTCAGCCCATAGTGATCAACGAACTCCCGAAGCTGTACCGCATCAACGTCCGCCGAATAGTCCTGAATATCCCTCATGATCTCGGTGGCATGGCGGCCCACATCCAGCGAGTTGGCATCGAAGTCAGCAGAGAGCTTTCGTTCCATCAGCCAGCGATATAGCCCCGCAAGCTTTTTAGGATCGTCATACGTAGCCTTCACTTTGCCCACCAGTGCTCGGAACTCTTCGTATCTAGCAGCGCCATTACACCCGTCATGGTCGATATCGATCACATAGAACCGGCGATCCCCTTGCTCTAGCCACACCGGTTTATGGTTTGATGTGAACATGAGACAGGTTTTGTGCACCAGTGGCTCAGCATCCTTACCCTTCGCCTCCACAAGCATCTCATCCTCGGTGATGATGGTTTTAAGCTTGTTAGCTGCGTCAGACCCCTGCCCGACCTTCACTTCTTCGGCGTAGATGAACTTCTTTGTTAGAGCGGGCTTATTAAAGCGCTGGACGAGCTGTTGGACCCCTTGGAGCTCTGCCGTATTCCCCGTCCCGAACAGCGCCTTGCAAATCCCTGCGAGCGTTGACTTGCCGGTCCCATGCTTGGCTGAGTAGAGGAAGATCGCCCAACGGGGCTTCTCGCCTTCGTGCTGGAGCGACCACGCCAGCCAATCCGTGAGCATCTGGCGCTCATTGTCATTCGGCATGATCCACGCGAGGTACTCCTCAAACATTGATCCATCTGCGATCACATCTGCTTCGGAGCGGTACTCTGGTGCGACCCAAGTATTGATCGTCACCATCCCCTTTTCCCAGATGAGCCGATCAGTGTTTCCCGGCTTGCAAACCTGAGTCCCGTTCCAAATCGGAAAGCTCTGGTTCTTACGGTAACCATTCGCCCCCGTCAGCATGTCTCGCACTTCTTTGAGGCTGCTTTTGCTCCATCGAACATGGGAAAATTCCTCAGTGAGCCGCGTCGCAATGACACTCGCGATGTCAAAGAGCGTGAAGCGTCGGCTCAGATCATCCGTGTCGTAGAAGCGGTTTTCTTTCTGTACGTACCACTGGCTAGCGACTCGATATATCTCAGCTTTCTGCTTCCGTAGCGTCTCCTCCTCTCCTGCAATCTGTTTGTTTTCAATTACTTCAAAGTCTTCCTTTTTGTTTTGCATCGTCATGGTGGGATGTCCTTTTCTAAAATTTTGGCATAAAAAATCCCGCCGAGCTGAATGCTGAGCGGGTTGCCGAGAGTGATAATAATTTTGTTAAATTTGCTTGAGATCTGTTGGGTGGAGAGTGTGTTCGCTGAACTTTCGATCCTAAAATGTGACCATCGATGTCGCGTCTCTCGCATTCATCCCTCCTCGATCTCTGAGCGATTTCCTTACTAAATCAGTTTGAATAAAAATACAATCAAAAATTCGTAGCAGGATCATGCTTTGTTCTTTTGGTGGGTATGCCAAACTTTTTCCATGGCCTGCCCCATGACCGAGAGCGCGTAGCCCTTACCGTAGTTCGCGGCGACCGAATTCTCGCTATGACCAAGGATCGCCCGTGACAGGTGCTCCGGGCAATCCGTGTTCCGTAGCCCGTCTTTCATGGTGTGTCGCAACGAGTGGATGGTCTTCTTCTTGTCTTCGATCTTCGTTCGTAAGCGCTTCATCAGCATGGCAGAGGCACGATCATTTCCACGCTTCGCCGAATACTTCGCGAAGACCGGATCAGCGGCGCTCAAGCCCTCAATGCGCTTCGTCAAACAATTCAGCGCCTCAGGGCTTAATGGTACTTCTCGATCACTGCCCTTGGTCTTCAGCCCACGCAAACCATTAGGGCGGATCAGCAGGCTTTGGGTCTCTAACTTGATGTCCTGCACCTGTAGGCCCACCACCTCCCCCAGACGCGCTCCAGTGTCCCGTAAGACAACGAATAGGTCCAAGGCATCTGCGCTGCTTGTGAAGGCGTCTCGTGCCTCTCTGAGCTCCTCAGGCTCAAAGGGAAGCCGATCTTCTTTGCCAGCCCCTGCCCCATGCACAGGCAGCTTCGCGAAGACGTTCGAAATACCAAGCTCCTCCTCAACGATCACATAGTTCACAGCAGCCTTCAGGATGTTCATGTTCCGAAGAACAGAATTGGGAGCCATGCTTCGAAGCAAATAATCCCGGAGCGTTGCTGCATCCTTCCTTCGAATGTCCCCCAGAGGCTTGTGGGCGAACACTGCAGCACCAAGAGCCTGAGAAATCGCCCGCGCCAATCGCTCTACGCGCTGTTCTTCGCTCTTGGTGTCTTTGCCACGATCCCGCTTCCCCTGCAGGTACAGGTAAAACACGCGCTCCAACGTCATCGGGATTTCTTCGAGCCTGCCTGACCGAATCTGATCTGCGACCTCCTGGGGAACACGATGCTCGATCTTATCAGCCAGTTCTTCCAGATCGTCTTGCACATCATCTGGATAGACAAGGTACTGACCGCGTCCATCCTCAGCCGGAATCAAGACGCCGCCCTCATCAACCATCTCAGCAACGCGGGAACCAAGCTGTGACGAGATTATTGCTCGGGCTCTCTCAGATGGATGGGTCATACTCTCGACCCTAAAAATCTCTTCGATTTCCCTGTGAGCGATGGGCCGTTTGGCGAGCATTTCCTCGTAGGTACGCCCTAAACTCCGATAAAGAGTTTTCTTGCCGAGATACGGCCAAAGCTTCTTCGGAACGTTTCTTTTGTACCGATACGATCCATCTGCGCGTTCGAATACGTACTTGGGCAGCTTTTTATTGGACACCGAAGACCTCGCTTTCTAGGAAACGAGGCTAACCAGAAGAGACAGAACTGTCCCGCCCGAAAGTGACCTCTCTGGTCAGATTTCGACGTAAAATGGTCCACAAAGTGGTCCGAAAATGGTCCCTGTAAATTCAGCAACCAATGGTTTCTAAATGTTTTCTTGAAGATACTTGAGAAGAAGTGGTGCCGGTAAAGGGACTCGAACCCCCGACCCCATCATTACGAATGACGTGCTCTACCAGCTGAGCTATACCGGCACTTCTTCGGTGGACCCTATTGATCCGCGTGGAGTGCGATTTAGCATCGGCGCACTCCACGGAAAAGACCTATTTTGAGGTCTCTTTTTGCTCTTTTTCGGTCTCGATGACCTCTGCTTCCTCGATTGTATCGGCTTCTGCAGTCGGCTCGCTCGCGGGAACAATGGCGTTCTCTGCAGGAGCTTCGGGCGTCCCAACGATCAAGGGCAGCATTTCGGCGTTCAGGCCGGTGGTCGACAGCATCTGAGCAGGGGGCTGGCGCCATGCGAGTGTGTCAAAGCCTTTGCAGTGCTCGCAGATCGGAACCCATTCGTTGTGGATATGATTACAGTTGTCACAAATCCACGACTCACCACGGGGCGCAGTCACAGCACGAGCCAACCATCCGCGGACAACGGCGTCTTCGGCACCTTCGCCACGTTCGATAGCCGCCATCAGCGTCAGTGTACGAGTGTTAGGCATCTCTTGCGCAAGATCACCCAAGGCGCGGCGTGCGGCAGGGAAATCTTCGGCAGCGATGTTGAGTTCTGCCAAGAGCTGCTTGGATTCGACATCATCTGCGTTCTTACCCAGCAGAGTGCCGAAGCGCTTGAGGCGCTGTTGGGGCGTTTCGTCGGGCTCAATTTCGGCAAAGACGGCTGCGAGATCGGGATGCGGCTGCACTTCCCAAGCTTTTTTCAGCACGCGAACGGCGTTCCGCTTCTTGCCCTTTTCGATATAACCACGCGCGGCCATGCAGGCAGCGGGGATCAGATCAGGCGACAGGCGGTTTGCTTCGATCGCTTCTTCGCGGGCCTCGATCGAGGTCTCTTCTGCAATCAAATCCTTGGCTTCGGACAGCGCCAGTACGGCGTCACGACGCTTGTGAACGTCACGGGGCAGGGCGCCAGTCTTCAGCTTGGTGGCCAAAGTTTTGCGCGCGCCTTTCCAGTCATGGTTTTCCGACTGTAGGCGCAGCAGAACATCCTGAGTTTCTTCGTGCTTGGGCTTCAGGGCGAACGCAGTCTCGGCCAGTTTCAACGCTACCTCGTTGTTCCCTTCGGACAAACGCTGTTTCATCAGACCGCGCACACCGACGAAACGGGTGCGATTGTCCTTGAGCAGTTCTTTGTAGACCTTTTCGGCGGTTTTCTTGTCACCCATCATCTCGGCCGCTTGGGCCGTGATCAGATTGGTAAGTTCAGGACGGTTCAAATATTTGTCCGCCTGATGCGCCTTATTCATAGCTTCGCGCCCCTCGCCAGAAGCAAGAGCCAGCATGCCGTCGGACAGCGCCTTAAATCCTTTGCGCTCTCGATTCCGGCTGAAATAACGGGTCACCGCGGTTTCATCGCCATTGATAAAGCGCACAATCGCGACCAGCAGGCCCAGCAGTTTCAGCAGAATCCAAACCGCGATGATCAGCAGGATCCCTGCGATCACGGATTGCAGCGCACCGAGGGTGAATTCCATGCCACCAAAGGCAATCTGAATGCCGCCGTTGGCTTCCATGAGGTAACCAGCGGACAGGGTCAGCGCGGCGACAATGAGTACGAACAGGATAATTTTAGCAAGCGACCAGAGCATCGGGCGGGCCTCAGTTATTCAGGGTTTGTGCAAGCGAATCGGCCGCTGCGAGAGCATCCTGACGCGTGCGCGCCATTTCGATCCACGGGGCCATCGCGGGCTGCGCGACTTCGGGCAGACCGTCGAGTTCCGCGAGCGCATCTGTCAAACGCGCCTCTTTCAGTGCTGCCTCGGCACGGCTGAGGATCGCATCGGTTCCGTCACCTTCTTTGGGCTCCAGAGAGCGGGCGCCAAGCTGATTCATCAAGAATGCACTCACGCGATCCGCTGCGCCCCCATCAGCCGTCTCGGCGCGGGTGTCTGCCAGCGCCTCTCGGGCGTGGGCGGGGTAGGCGTCGATCAATTGTGTCAGGCTCGGAATCCCGTCCGCCGCAGGACCAGCGAGCGATGCGGCAATATCTGCACCAGTGTTCGCGCGCAGATCAGCCAGAGCCGTTTCATAGGGCGCGCCAGCATCAAGGGCTGACTGCACCCGTGTAAAAGCAGCGCGTGCCATCGCCTGACGAGAGGTTTCCTCGGCTGCGGCTTCGGCTTCGACGGCCTCTTTGGCCATGTTTTCGATTTCTTCTTTCTGTGCGGCCACTTCCTGACGCAGGTTATTCACCTCGTCTTCAAAGGCCGAAACAGCTGCATCGCTTGCCGCTTCGACTGGGCGCTGCTCCATGTCGGTCATTCGCTGTTCGAGTGCGGCGAGCGCCTCGGTCAGGCGGGTGTCGAGCGATTGGAGGTTTCCTTCGACCGAGGCAATGCGCTCTTCGATCGCGCTTGTGTCAGGCGTTGCAGGCACTGCGTTCGCAAGTTCGTCGATCCGCGCGGACAAGGCTTCCTGAGCAGCAGTTCGCTCAGCTTCGCTTTCTTCGAACTGAGCGGCGAAGTCTCCGTTCGCGCCAGACGCCGCAAACGGGCCGGTCTGGTAGTAGTAAGAAGTTGCGCCAAACCCGATGGCCGCCGCTGCGACACCGCCAAGGAGCATGGGGAAAAATCCGCCCTTCCGCTCGACCACAGTTTCTTTGATGACTTCTTTCGGAGCCTCGGTGGGCGCCGCTTCGGTCATGTCGATTTGCTCTTCATGCATCTCGACGGCTTCGGCTTCGGCTTCGGCTTCGGCTTCGGCTTCGGCTTCGGCTTCGGCTTCGGCTTCGGCTTCGGCTTCGGCTTCGGC